>NZ_JBNNSR010000003.1:0-354158 GCF_050277925.1 Peribacillus sp. NPDC097264 | reverse complement strand
TCATTTTACTAAAAAGGGCGATTTTTTTGTGCATAAATTTCATAAAAAAAGGGTTGCCCTAAAAGTCATTTTCCTGACTTTTGGGACAGCCCCTTCGTCTTGTTTCTATAAATAGTTGCAAAGGATGTCCGTTATTTTCTCCAACCCTTGTTGATCGCTTTCATCAAATCGGTTTGGGATCGGGCTGTCGATATCAAGCACGCCAATTAGCTTGCCATCCTTCATGAGCGGGACGACTATTTCCGATCTCGTGGCAGCATCGCAGGCAATATGTCCCGGGAATTGATGGACGTCCTCAACCCTCATGGTTTTCCGCTCAGCTGCTGAGGTCCCACATACACCTTTGCCGATTGGAATGCGGACGCACGCTGGAAGGCCTTGGAAAGGACCTAAGACCAATTCGTCTTTTTCGAGTAAATAAAATCCAACCCAATTGATTTCGCCCAAGAATTGGTTGAGCAAGGCGGATGCATTACTTAAGTTGGCAATCATGTTCGGTTCATCTTCGATAAGGGCTATGAGCTGTTTTTGTACGAGCGCATAGTTTTCTACTTTATTTCCTTGATACATTTCGACATTAAACAAAAGGATTCACCTGTCTTCCGCATTATATTACAGGACTTTCTTGACAAGCCACTGGATGAAGAGAAATTGTCGAGAACTTACTAAAGGAGTTGGCCGGTTTCATACAGAATTAATCCACAAGACTTGTCTCAAAGAAAGCGAGGGATTGCCGATGAATCGCCAGACGCCAACGAAACAAGCTATTGTGGAAGCTGCCCTGCATTTATTTCATTTAAAGGGCTACCATGCAACATCCATACGGGATATCGCCAATAAAGCTAAAGTGAATGCTGCCAATATTGCCTACTATTTCAAGAATAAGCAGGGACTGTTGGAGTTCTGCTTCATTTCCTATTTAGAAGAATACCTTCTAGTCCTTGAAAGGAATATGGAACAACTGGAGATTAAAGGTCCACAAGAGTGCCTGATGAATCTAGTGAAGGATATCCTCACGTTTCAGAGAAAGAATTTTTTGGCGGCCCGATTCATCTATGGGGAATCGTCACTTGATTCCAACTTGAACCGTGAAATTCATTCGACCTATTTTACAAAAGAAAAATCTTACTTTCAATATATCCTGGAACAAGGGATTAAAAGCAGGAACTTCCATTCGGTTTCCATCCCCATGTTCATGTTGCAGTTAAAAGGCCTATTAACAGCGCCGGTCCTTCATACCCATTATGCAATGGAAGTCCTGCATGTGTTCCCTCAGGAAGCCTATTATACGAATCTATATGCAGAGGAAGTCGGTCGGTTCCTGGAAGATACATTATTCATTTCGGAAGAGCTGCAACCCCTGCTAGCGGGAAGACCCGAAATGTTTACTTGAATGAGCCCTTGAATTCCGGAATGAGCGACTCGAAACCCTGTCCTAAATCCTTGGCTTGATGAGCATCGGAACCATAAACGAGCGGGATGCCGAGATCCATGGCCCGTCTGGCAAAGCGCTCCGGAGGATAAGGCTCACCACAAAGTGGTTTTACGAAACCAGCTCCGTTATAATCAAGTGAATACCCCTGTTCCTTGATCAAACCCAAAACTCGGTATACGTGGTCGTCAAAATTGTTTTCAGGCGGATATCGATGCTGGAATTTATGAACAAGGGTAATGTGCCCGATTCGTTTTGGTTTATAGATTCCTAGATCAGCACGAATTGATTTTTCTAAGGTATCGTAATATTTGGCATATACAGCATCGATGGATCCTAATTCGGTCGCAATCGAACGGAATGTAGCATCACTGAAATCGATGCAGTGCCAGTTCTGTTCCTGCTTGATGAAATGGACGGAAAGAATGCTGTCATCGAGGAATTCGCCGACTTCATTGAGGAATTCTTTTGTTTCCTTTTCGAATCCCTCTATAAAGTCAACCTCCAGGCCTCTTTTAATGAGGATTTTGTCTTTGTAATGCTCTTTTAATACATGAAGCTCTTGAAAGTAATCAAGAAGCAGGGTGGGATCCATTCCACTGTCTTTTTCAGGGGTCGGATCTTGAAAACCCGGTGGTAAAGGTGCATGTTCCGTGAACGTAATTTCCTTTAATCCGAGTTCAATTCCCCTTGTAATATAATCATCAAATGTATCCGTTGAACCGTGTGGGCAAAACGAAGTATGCACATGTCTATCAGATTTCATGTTCTTTCCCTCCCATATAAACGGTATTAGTAGCAATTTTCTACAAAAATTATATTTTTCTCGTCAAAAATTATTGCTAACATGGTATCATAAAAGCATTAAATTGAACATTTTTTACATTTATATATAAAAGAGCGTGGCTGTAAGGATTAGAACAGGGGGCTTACCATGGTATTCATATACATACTTGGAATAATAATCGTGTTATTTTTAATTTTCATAGTTTGGGGCTATTTTTACAAAAAGAAATACTTCAAGGAAATCGATCGTCTTGAATCCTGGAAGATCAGTATCTTGCATCGCCCCGTTTTAGAAGAACTATCCAAAGTCAAACAATTGAACATGACAGGTGAAACAGAAGAAATGTTCGAAAACTGGCGCGTGGAATGGGATGCCATCATTACGGATCATATGCCGAAAGTTGAAGAGCTCTTGTTCGATGCGGAGGAATTTGTCGATAAATTCCGTTTCAGCCGTTCGAAAGAGACACAGCGACAGATTACGTTAAAACTCGATGAAATTGAAGAAATGATCAAAAAAATCTTGTACGAATTGAATGAACTTGTTGGCAGTGAAGAAAAGAACCGAGTGGAAATTGAGGACATAAAAGAAACGTATCGCCAATTGAAAAAGACATTGCTTGCCCATCGTCATAATTATGGGAAAGCGGCGGATAAGCTTGAATCCTCCCTTGATGAGGTATTGCAGATCCTCCAGCAGTATGAGGAAGAAACGGTCAATGGGAACTATTTAAATGCGAGGGAACTTGTCCTTTCCATAAAGGAAAAGCTCACTGTCCTGGGTACGAAAATGGAAATGCTCCCTAAGTTATTGGTTGATAGCCAATCCGAGTTACATTCGCATCTTAGTGAATTGAAAGACGGATATCAGGAGATGGCCGGTCAGGGTTATCTATTGAGCCATATCCAATTCGAACAGGAAATCTCCCGTTTGGAGAATGAACTGGACCTATATAAGACACAATTGGAAAATGCAGAAACGGAAGCGGTTGAAACGGGAATCAAGGATGTCAGGGAAAGCATTGAGGTGCTATACGACCTACTGGAGAAAGAAGTGCTTTCCAAACAGTACATCCTGAAGAATGATGAAGTGCTCCGGAATATGATAAATGACCTTGAAGAAGAAATCGATGAGCAAAAAACAGAAACCGTGCATGTTCAAGAAACGTATCATCTCACTGAAAATGAATTGGAAGCACAACGGAAGATGGAAAAGCAAATTGCCCAGATTTCCAAACGCTATCAATTGCTTGTCTTGAAAATTGAAGATAATGTAATGGCGAGCTCGCTGATCAGTGAAGAAATGCAAAGCCTTGCCAAACAGCTGAACGAATTGCAAGAAAGCCAAAAGGACTTCAGTATTAAATTACAGGATTTAAGAAAAGATGAAATGGATGCAAGGGACTCACTGGCCGATTTGAAACGGAAAATGATCGAAACCAGCCGATTGATTACCAAGAGCAACATTCCCGGTCTGCCTGAAGAGTATAAATTGGTGCTTCAGGATGCTAAGGAAAGCGTGAGTGACGTTCAAAGCAAACTGGAGGAAAAACCTCTTGATATGTCCGCTGTCTATATCTACCTAGAAAAAGCCGTTGAACAGGTCAACAAGGTTTATGATAAGGCACATGAACTCATTGAACATATGTATCTCGCAGAAAAAGTGATTCAATTCGGTAATCGGTACCGTAGCAGTCATGAGACGGTTGCTGAAAGCTTGAGACAAGCTGAAGCCAAATTCAGGAGCTATGAGTATCAAGCTGCATTGGAAACGGCTGCCACCGCGATTGAAAAGGTCGACCCAGGCAGCTTACGAAAAATCGGAGCGAATCTAGAAGAAGTTCTTTCCTGAAAACCCGCTATGGCGGGTTTTTTCGTGTGATCACAAAGTAGATGAAAGCGAGGCTTGTTTAAAGGCCCTTCAGAACGTTTTTAAATCCCGAGAGGCTTATTTAATCCAGAATGTAATGTCATGGCTCCATATAAGCCTCAGGATGGCTAAAAAGCGGAGGGAAAGGATGAAGCAAGCGAAAAGATGGGGGTAACTTGTTTACCTAGGTGTTTCCATTCTCTTTCAATTTCAATTATGTTAAAATTAGAAGTTGCAAGTGCAACATATGAAACGGACTAAAGACGATTTACATCATAGATACAAGAACATGGAAGGTGAAACCATGATTTATTTTGATAATAGTGCAACAACAAAACCATATCCAGAAGTGATTGAGTCATTCATAAAGGTGTCTACTGATTATTTCGGTAACCCATCTTCCCTTCATGGGCTTGGAGTGCAGGCGGAAAAATTATTGTCTGCAGCTAGAAAGCAGATGGCTGAATTGCTAAAGGTGAAAAGCTCGGAAATTTATTTCACGTCCGGTGGGACGGAATCGAATAACCTGGCGATCAAAGGGGTGGCACAGGCGTACGCTAACCGGGGAAAACATATCATCACGACGGCCATTGAACATCCATCCGTCGGTGATGCATGCCACTCTTTGGAGGAACAGGGATTTGAATTGACCTACTTGCCTGTCGATGAGCAAGGTCGAATTTCACTCTCCGACCTTGAACTCGCATTACGGGAAGATACGATTTTAGTATCGATCATGCATGTGAATAACGAAGTGGGCTCCATTCAGCCCATTGCGGAGATCGGTAGCTTGCTGAAACGTTACCCAAAAGCGCTTTTCCATGTTGACCATGTACAGGGAGCAGGTAAGGTTGATTTGCCAATAAGGGAAAATAATATAGACCTCTGTTCCATTTCTGGCCATAAAGTTCATGGGTTGAAGGGAACGGGCATCCTTTATATCCGCGATGGTGTCCGTATTCAATCCTTGTTCCATGGAGGCAATCAAGAGACGAAAATAAGAAGTGGCACAGAAAATGTGGCCGGCATTGTCGCTCTTTCCAAAGCTTTTCGCATTAGTATGAACAATCAACAGCTGTATCATGATAAGATGCAACAAATCCGGGATTATTTATACGAGGGCCTTATGAAAATGGATGGAGTCTTGGTAAACAGCCCATTAAATGGGGCTCTTCATATCCTGAATTTTTCCGTGCCCGGTCTTAAGTCGGAAGTATTGCTTCATGCTCTTGAAGCTGAGGGAATAGTTGTCTCGACTACAAGTGCCTGTTCTTCTAAAAAAAGGACGTCAAGCAAAACGGTGGAAGCGATGTTTCATGACTCCGTCCGTTCCGAGAGCGTGATTCGGATTAGCACCACTTATAGTAATCAATTGGAAGAAGCAGAGAAAGTCCTGGCAGCGATCCAGAAAATAGTCGCTAATTTAGAAAAAATAATGAGGGTTGCGAAATGAAATTTGATCATATAATTATCCGCTACGGCGAAATCTCCACGAAGAAAAGAAACCGCAAAGGCTTCGTGGACAAGATGAAGGCACATGTCCGCTGGAGTTTAAAGGATATCGAGGGCGTGCAGTTGACTTCGAATCGGGAACGGATGTATGTCCTGTTAAATGGGGTCGATCACAAGCCGGTCATAGAACGATTGAAAGGGATTTTTGGCATTCAGTCCTTGAGCCCCGCGGTTAAAATCGAACGGGACCTGGAAGTGATGAAAAATGCGGCTTTGTATTATTTGAACAACACACTTGGGGAAGTCGCTACATTTAAAATTACGACAAAACGGTCCGATAAGGATTTTCCATACAATACGGATGAAATAAATCGGGCGCTAGGCGGTCATTTGCTTCGTAATACCGAAGATTTAAAAGTGGATGTAAAAAACCCAGATTTGAATTTACTTGTGGAAGTGCGACGGGAAGCAGTGTATTTAACAGGTGAAATCATTCCAGGAGCCGGCGGTCTGCCATTTGGTTCAAGTGGTAAAGCAATGTTGATGCTCTCAGGTGGAATCGACAGTCCTGTTGCCGGATTCCTATCAATGAAACGCGGATTGGATGTGGAAGCGATCCACTTTTACAGTCCTCCTTTCACAAGTGAACGTTCCCGCCAAAAGGTGATAGACCTCGCAGGGAAGCTTGCTGAAATTAGTGGCAGCATGAAGGTCCATATCGTACCATTCACGGAAATCCAGTTACTGATCCAGAAACAGATTCCGGAGAACTACTCCATGACGACAACACGCCGCTTAATGATGCGTGTTGCTGACAAAATTCGTGAGAAAGAAGATGCAATGGCACTGATCACGGGTGAAAGCCTTGGACAGGTAGCAAGTCAGACGATGAGCAGTATGTATGCCATCAATGAAGTGACGAATACGCCCATTCTTCGTCCGTTAATCACAATGGATAAAACGGAAATCATCAAAATGGCTAGAGAGCTGGATACATTTGAAATTTCGAACCTTCCATTCGAGGATTGCTGTACGGTCTTCACACCGGCAAGTCCGAAGACAAAGCCGAAACGCGAAAAAGTCAATTATTATGAAAGCTTCGTGGACTTCGAAACATTGATTGAAAAAGCGGTGTCCGACACAGAGATTGTGACGGTCCAACCTGGACAGGTTTTCGACGATAATGAAGCGCTGGAAGACCTTTTCTAAAACCCTACAATTACCAATAAATAAGTAGGAATGAAGCCATGTGTTTTAACACACTCTATAATCACAAGGAGGTGAAAAACACATGGCAAACAACAACAGCTCAAACGACTTATTGGTACCTGGAGTAGAACAAGCTCTAGAACAAATGAAATACGAAATCGCTTCAGAATTCGGTGTGCAACTTGGTGCAGATACAACTTCTCGCGCTAACGGATCAGTGGGTGGAGAAATTACAAAGCGTCTAGTTCAAATGGCTGAACAACAATTAGGCGGCGGATTCAGACGATAAGATAATTGAATAAATATGGCTGCAGAGAGCGGGGATTCCCCCGCTCTCTTTATTTTATTTCAGAAAAAAACATCGTTAAGATATTAAAATGGGGAAGTATCTTGTATAATGAGTAGGTACTAAGAGTTCATGAATGGAGGAGAAGAGAATGAAGCGTGAAGAATTATTGGCTCCGGAACATTACAACTTAGTGAGTGAAATGGAACGTTTTGCATCAAATCCGGAAAAAGTGGCAGTACTTTGGGAAAACGAAACCGGGCACAGAAAACAACTTACATATGAGAACTTATTAAAAAGCGCAAATAAATTCGGTAATGTCTTTATAAAAATGGGACTGGAAAAAGGGGATACGGTTCTGATCATCATCCCTCGTTTAGTTGAAGCGTATCAAGTATATTTAGCCGCCCTTAAAATCGGGGTCGTTGTCATTCCTTGCTCCGAGATGCTCCGTGCAAAAGATTTAAAATATCGGATCAATCACGGTGATGTAAAGGGGATTGTCAGTTATCATGAATACACCCATGAATTCAATGAAATTAAAGAAACAGAAAATCTCTTGAAATTCTCGATAGGACAACAAGTGGACGGGTGGCATGATTTGAATGGATTAGCTGAAGATGAGTCCGAACAGCTTGCTTTAGCTGATACGAAAAGTGAGGATATGGCCTTCTTATCCTATACTTCAGGTACGACAGGAAATCCTAAGGGAGTTGTACATACACATGGTTGGGCTTATGCCCATTTAAAGACATCGGCGGCAAACTGGTTGGGAATTAGCGAGGGAGATGTCGTCTGGGCAACCGCTGGACCCGGGTGGCAGAAGTGGATTTGGAGTCCGTTCCTGGCAGTCCTTGGGACCGGTGCGACTGGGCTTGCATATCATGGGAGATTTGAACCGAAGAAGTATTTGCAGTTGCTGCAGGATTACAAAGTGAATGCCCTTTGTTGTACGCCTACAGAATACCGTCTGATGGCGAAAGTGGATAATCTCGATGATTATGACTTATCTGCTCTCCATAGCGCTGTATCGGCCGGGGAACCGTTAAATCAAAAGGTGTTTGAAGTGTTTAAGAATCATTTTAACATCGAAGTGCGTGACGGATATGGCCAAACGGAAAATACGCTTTTGGTCGGTGTGATAAAAGGCATGGAAATTAAACTGGGCTCTATGGGCAAACCGACTCCAGGAAATCATGTGGAGATCATCGATGATGCCGGAAAGCCATGTCTTCCTGGCGTGGTAGGGGATATCGCGGTGCATGTGGATACGCCTGCCCTCTTCAAAGAGTATTTTAAGGATCCTGAACGCACGGCGAGACAATTTCGCGGTGACTATTATGTAACAGGGGACCAGGCTAAGAAAGATGAAGAAGGTTATTTCTGGTTTGAAGGCCGTTCCGATGATATCATCATCAGTTCCGGGTATACAATCGGGCCCTTTGAAGTCGAAGATGCGCTCATTAAGCATCCCTTCGTGAAAGAATGTGCAGTCGTAGCAAGTCCGGATGAAGTGCGGGGGAGTGTTGTTAAAGCATACATTGTCTTGATTGATAGTGTAGACCCTCATCGTCCAGATTTAATAAAGACGCTTCAGCAACATGTGAAAGACATGACGGCTCCTTATAAATACCCTAGAAAAATAGAATTTTTAAAGGAACTTCCTAAAACGACGTCCGGTAAGATCAAGCGGGTCGACTTACGTAAAATGGAAGAAAGACTCCTGGAAAAGTAGGAGGAAACTCGAACGTCAGCCATTGTGCTGGCGTTTTTTTAGTGAAGCAAAAATGTGGGATTAAATCAAATGAGGTGATACACTTACTGCATATTATGGGAAACTTACGTGCTAAAGAAGATCGGCAAGTTAGGGAGAGGCAGGCTTCTTATGGAAAAATGATGTCTGCAATATTTCCGGGGAAATCGACCTGAAAGGACAATGTTTGCTTTCTAAGTAGGTGGTCCTTGTCGTTTAAGGAAGACAATCGAATCGGAAGGGGAAAAGGGTAAGGGGTAAGTCATCAAAGAAATGAAGGTACAGAAAAAATCGTTCCATTAGAGCAAATTTGAGCGTGACTATGGAATGATGCAAAGGGAAAGAAGGAAAGGTTATGAAAGTAAACGAACAAAAAGAAGGGGCGATTTATGCAGCCGTTTCTTATATGATGTGGGGCATTGTCCCGATATATTGGAAATTTCTTCAGGGCGTTGGGGCAGCGGAAATTTTAGCTCAGCGGGTATTATGGTCCTTCGTCTTCATGGTGGTTTTATTGGCATTCATGAAAAAATGGCGGGCTTTTGTCGATTATGTTAAAGAAATCCTAGGCAACCCCAAATTATTTGCCGCATTATTGACGGCCTCACTATTGGTCTCAGCTAACTGGGGAGTGTTCATATGGGCTGTTAACTCAGAACGAATCCTCGACACGAGCCTTGGTTATTATATCAATCCGCTTGTCAGCGTTTTGTTGGGAGTCATCGTCTTGAAAGAAAAACTAAGCCGATCGCAGGTCGTTTCATTCATCCTCGCTGGAATTGGTGTCTTGATCCTTGGTATCCACTTTGGAACGATTCCATGGGTATCGCTCATCCTGGCCATCACGTTTGGACTCTATGGCTTGGCGAAAAAGATGATCAAGGCCGAATCAGCCGTGGGACTGACGCTTGAAACGATGATGGTGACGCCACTTGCGTTGGGTTACTGGATATATTTGATGCTCCATTCGGATTCGCAATTTTTCGCATCCAGCGGAACGAGCCTGATGTTGATGGGTGGGGGAATCGTAACGGCACTACCCTTACTGTACTTTGCGAAAGGTGCAGAAAAGGTGCCTTTGTCCATGCTTGGCATCCTGCAGTACATTGCCCCAACCTTGACTTTGCTCCTGGGGGTGTTCGTATATCATGAAAGCTTTACAAAAGCACACTTCTTGGCCTTTATCTTCATCTGGTCCGCATTGGTCGTTTATACACTTTCCATTACGAAATGGGGAAAAATGGGTGCTGATAGATTTAAAGGAAAAAGAAATATAGGTGCCTAAAAAAGCGCTTGGAGGGATGATTCCCTCCAGGCGCTTTTTAGGTTAAATAGGTGTTGGAACCTATCTCGCCAACGATCATATTATCGAGTGAATCCGTATCGTCACGTTCACTTTTTATGGAGTAGGGCCGATAAGCGGAACTGTCGATTTGGATAATATGTGTTGTCAGGTAGGCGGAGATCATGGATCCCCAAATTCTGTTACTATTCAATTCGGTAATGATTTCTTGTTGATCGGTGACTCCGATACCATGCGCAAAGAAGAGGTTCTGGCCTAACATGATTGCATTTTCCCCTTGCCATTCCGGGGTGTTCGGAGCAAAGTCCGGATTTTTGAAGTATAAGCAGTCACCAGGTAAATAATCCATCCCCTCATGGACAAGGATGGAAAGATGTTGATGATAGTGCCAGTTGTAAAGAAACAGATCAGGAAAAATACGATCGAAATTCTTAGGTCCGATTGAATCCAGTATCGCTTTATAAAATACGACCAATATGGCTGTTCCGCATTCGAAAGAGTATAGTCTGCCGTTTATGAATATGTCATTCAATGCCATGTGTGGAGGGATATTCGGCCAGAGTTCAAAAGCCCGGTCTTTCGTGAGTTGCCAAACTTGTGGATTGCATAGGGAATCTTCGAGGATCGTAAATTCGGCCCCACTTTCCTCTAACAATACGGAAGCCTGAATGGCCTTAAGACGTATTTTTAAGTCGAAACGAAAATCTTCCAATGTGTCAAACTCAAAAACGGTAGGATATATGGCCATCAGCTGAATAATGGTTGATAGGTTCTTGTTTGTTATACCGGCTAGCAGCTGGCTAGCGTCGATCGGTTTGTGATTGATTTTTATCATGATGATATCCGCCTTTTGGTGAAGTTAATGTAAGGGGTGTTTGCATATACATGATAATTATATGAGTACTTGCATGAAAGTGTTAGACGACTAGACTCTTTTCCGGACTTTATCCTTAACAGGAGCGCAATCATAAAAAAGGCTTGGAAGAAACATCCTCCAAGCCTGTAAATCTAGGCGTTTTATAAAAAGGTGCGTTTTACTTTTTCCCAATAGGAATTATCCTTTAATTTGACCGTTTTCATGACTTTCCTGCTTAAGCGGATCTTGATTTTCTCTATATTGCGAATACTCAGGGCCTCGTTGTCCAAGCCAATGATCGGGTAGCTTGGCCCGTTTTGCCCAAGGTGGACGGTCAGCGTTCGGTCGCCGCTCAGGATGAAGGACGAGCCTAAGGTCCGGTAGGTATTATTGTTGATCGAAGCGAGTTCACTGACCTGGAAGCATGGTAGAAGCGGATCGACTACTGCTCCATTCACGGACTTATTATAGGCGGTGCTGCCCGTCGGGGTCGCGATGATGATTCCATCTCCGCGCAGTGTTTCAAAATGGATGTGATCAATGAAAATGTCCATGATAAAGGTTTTGATGACGGAGGTGCGGATGCTGAGCTCGTTCAAGGCATAGAAAAAGGGTTGGTCATCGAGCTGGATATCGATAACAGGATATTTACGGACCTCGATTTGTTCGTTCGTCATGGCAACGATCATTCTGTTTACGTCTTCCATGTAAAAATCACAATACATGTTCAAGTTGCCTGTGGTAGAAACGCCTGCATATAAACAGTCATCCCGAAACCCGGTTTTCCGGACGGCTTGTAGAAAGGTGCCGTCATCACCGATGCTAACGATGATGTTGGCCTTTCTATAATCCTTGACGACTTCAAATGAATATTGTTGCGCCAACTCCGTCAATCTCTTGACGTTCTTTATCATCTGCTCGTTCTGTACATGGAAAAAATAAATATTCCGGCGATTGGTCATCATGATTCCCCCATTAAATATGTATAGTCACGTTAGGGCCTACTCAATAAAATCAAGGAAAAAGTTGATAGAACAAGATGCCTTGCCATTTCCAATTTGAGGATTATTTGCTACAATTTTAAGATGGTCTCATTTTATCATGGATTGAAACTTTTTTGTTTACAGTTCGTAAGATAAGAGTGATAGAAATTTAAGGGGGAACACATATGAATGGGAAGCGTTGGGCTGCTCTGGGTATTGCAGCCGTTTTATTTTTTGTTTCTATTGGCGTAGGTCTAGCCACCACTTTATTTGCAACCGATACAGAAAGTGTTTTCGAAGATTTTTTTGCGTCCGATAGCGGATTTTACGAAGAAGTCATAGAAGGCGAAGATCCAACCAATGTCATCGCGGTATTGGATGTAGAAGGAACGATTCAGGATACAGGGGAAGCTTCCCTGTTAAGTTCGGAAACCTACAATCACCGGGATTTCATGGACAAGCTGCAAATGGCGGAAGAGAATGACAATATCAAAGGAATTATCCTTCGAGTGAATTCACCAGGCGGCGGGGTTGTGGAAAGCGCTGAAATCTACGACAAAATCCTTGATATTAAAAAGGTGAAAAAGCCCGTATATGTGTCCATGGGTTCCATGGCGGCATCCGGTGGGTATTATATTTCTGCACCAGCCGATAAAATCTTTGCCAGCCCCGAAACCATGACAGGTTCACTTGGTGTCATCATGCAGGGGTACAATTACGAGAAATTAGCCGAGAAATATGGTGTCGAATTTGAAACGATCAAAAGCGGTACATACAAAGACATTATGAGTCCGACGAGGGAAATGACCGATGATGAACGGAAAATCCTCCAAAATATGATCGATAATTCTTATGATCAATTCGTCAAGATCATTGCCAATGGACGTGGCATGTCCGAAAAAGAAGTAAGGAAGATTGCGGATGGGCGGATCTATGATGGACGTCAGGCGAAAGAAGTTCATTTAATTGATGACTTCGGCCATTTGGATGATGTGATTGCTGCCATGAAAAACGATATCGATAAAAAAAATGCGCAAGTCATTCGTTATACAGGTGAAGCCGGATTCGGTTCATTGTTCAGTATGGGAGCGCAAAAAATATTGGGAAATGATGTGGAAACGGCCGTGTTGACAAAAATCCTTTCCTCTTCAAATTCCCCACGCTTGATGTATTTGTATGCGGAATAGGGGGGCTGAAGAATGACGGAACAAAATGATAGCAATGAAAGAATCGTACCATCCAATCTAGCATCGGAGCAGGGACCCATACAGCCAGAGCTTTTGCCAGTCCAACCTCTAGAGGATGATGGCGATGTGAAAGTCGTGTATTTTGCTGGTTTTTGGATGAGATTTTGGGCCTATTTAGCGGACTTGTTTGTGATTGGCAGTTTGAATCGCATCTTGATTCACCCCATCTTTAAATTTTATAATGAGTCAGATAACCTTTGGTTTTCTGCTGAGGCCTTATTGACGGCCATTGTCTTTTTCCTTTATTTCATCCTGATGACCAAATTCTTCAATCAGACATTAGGCAAGATGATTTTTGGTTTGAAGGTAGTGGCCTTGAAGGAAGAGACGATTACCTGGGGTACGGTATTATTCAGGGAATTGTTTGGACGTTATATTTCCAAAGTTACCTGGGTCGGCTACCTTTTGGCAGGCCTATTACCCAAGAAACAGGCTTTGCATGATATCTTTGCGGACACGAGCGTCGTTTTAATTAGAAGATGATGCCCTTTTTAATAAATAAACCTGTCGGACTGCCATTTTAGGTCCAATAGGTTTATTTTTTTTTGACGAGGCCGATAATGAATGGCTGAAAGGGTGTGGATGTGTGAAATGGATTGTAATGATATTGGCTATCCTCATAGCAGTGTTGCTTCTTCTCATTTTCACTAAAGTCAGGGTGCATTTTACCTATAAGCGTATTCAAAAAGATGATCTTATCCATATGAAAATGACGGCCTGGCATGGCCTTTTGCATTACACATTGAAGGTGCCGGTCATAAAAAAGGACGATGAATCGTCGGCTCTCATCGTGGAGAAAGAAACGGACATGACGAATGATACGGAAAAGAAGTCGACGGCCAAGCTTACACCGGAAGCGTTCATGAATGGTTTAAGCGATATGCGGGCCTTGATCCACCATATAGTTGATTTGCATCGGATCCTCCGGAACTTCCTCGGGAAAGTCCAAGTGAAAGAGTTTGCATGGCATAGTGTGATAGGGACGAAACATGCTGCCCAAACAGGGATATTAACAGGTAACTGTTGGGCCCTTAAAGGATCGATCATTGGTTTATTGACCACCTACCTGAATTTTCGGGTCATGCCTACCTATACGATTACACCGGATTTTTATCAAAAACAGGCCAATACGTCAATTGCTTGCATAGTAGAATTCAGAGTCGGGCAAGCTATACTGACTGGGATAAAACTGCTTCGCTACTGGAAAGGCGGTAAAGTGAAATTCAAGTCTAAGAAATTAGCGAAGCTAACTGGAGATTCCAATAATCAATCGATGTAGAGTGGAGGAATTTAGATGTCTGATCACCCAATACAAGGTTTAATGAAAGAAGCCATGGAGAACTTGAAAGAGATGGTCGATGTTAACACGATCATCGGGGACCCGGTGGAAACCCCCGATGGAAGTGTCATTTTAACGGTTTCCAAAGTGGGCTTCGGATTTGCCGCTGGAGGCAGTGAATTTGTGATCGATGGTAACCATCAAGGTCAACAAGGCGATTCAAAGCAACCATTTGGTGGGGGTAGTGGTGGTGGAGTATCCATTACGCCTATAGCTTTTCTTATTGTTGGTACACATGGCGTGAAGATGATTCATTTAGATGAAGGTACGCATCTTCTTGAAAAAATGATGGATTTAGCACCGCAGGTCGTTGATAAAATCCAATCGATGCTAGCTAAAAAAGATAATAATCAATCAAGGCAAGATAGCGCTCAAAGGAATTCAATGAACATGAACAATCAACAACCTAAACAGGATCTGGATTTCTAATGCGACTCGGCGTCCGCCGAGTTTTTCTATTTGATGTATAAATTCCAAAATCCAATTAATTGCAAAATTACGATAAAACAAATATCATAAAGCTTGTACATACGCATATAAAGGAGGAATTATTAATGGCTTCAGTTACTTTTAAAAACAACCCGGTCACTTTGGTGGGACCAGAACTTAAAGTTGGGGATAAAGCACCTGATTTTACAGTATTGGCTAATGATTTAACACCGGTTACATTAAACGATTCTAAAGGCACAGTCCGCATTATCAGTGTCGTTCCGTCGGTTGATACAGGCGTTTGTGACGCACAGACACGCAAATTCAATGAAGAGGCTGCCAAATTGGATAATGTGAAAGTATTGACGATCAGCAATGACCTTCCATTCGCACAAAAACGCTGGTGTGCTGCAAGCGGACTAGACAATGTCCAAGTCCTTTCCGATCACCGCGACCTTTCTTTTGGGGAAGCTTACGGCGTTGTGATGAAGGAACTTCGTTTACTGGCACGTTCCGTATTCGTCGTGAACAGTAACGATGAAATCACTTATGTTGAATATGTAAGTGAAGGTACGACTCATCCAAACTATGAAGGTGCCATTGAGGCAGCTAAAGCAGCAAAATAAGGACTGAGCTCACTGAACCAGGCGCTGATGTGCCTGGTTTTTCTATTGGGTCGAACATCCTAAAAACAGGAAGATTGCCTTATGATGAATAAAGATAGAAACCCTCAAAACCAGACCTTTTCCTCATTCCCCAAAGAAACGCCTTCCTGTGAGTTCACTGACGGACATTGCTTCAACCCAATGATAGGATAGCATGTACCGAATGGCTCCAATAAGGAAACATTCTGTCAAATAACTGATGAATGATAAACGGGGCTTACGACTTGTAAGTCTTACTCCTTACCTTTAAAATAAGGACAGAAGCAAACAGGAGGAATAAATAAGTGAAGTCTACCCCAGTTGAAGAACTATTTTATGAATTTGATGAAACAACCAAAATATTGCAAGATGAACTGTCGTGCACGTATCTCGATGCTTTGGGCGAGACCGGAGAGAATTTTTTCCAAGGGAAAGTGATGCAGGAAGAAATCAGTGAAGAATCAAAGAAAAGTTTGATGAAGCATTATGCTGAATTTTCATTGGAAAAGTATGAAAAGGAAGCCATCCGTAAAGCATACCAGCTGGCCATCCTTAAAGGCATGCAACAAAGCGTACAACCTAACCATCACATGACACCGGATGCCGTCGGGATTTTTGTCAGTTACTTAGTCGGCAAATTCACGAAGGATCAAAAAGAGATCGTCATGCTCGATCCAGCTGTTGGGACAGGAAACCTACTCTTTGCGATCATGAACCAGTTGACCGATAAAAACATGGCGTCATTTGGTGTGGAAATCGACGAAACCTTGATCAGGCTTGCATATGCCGGGGCTAATCTTCAAGAGCATCCCTTATCATTTTTCAATCAGGACAGCCTAGAGCCGCTTTTCATTGACCCAGCGGATGTGGTAGTCAGTGACTTGCCGATTGGGTATTACCCGAATGATGTCCGTGCAGCGGAATACGAACTGAAGGCAGAAAACGGGCATTCCTATGCACATCATCTATTCATAGAGCAAAGTGTCAAACATGTGAAAGATGGAGGATATCTATTCTTCATTGTCCCGAATAATTTATTTGTCTCGGAAGAAGCACCTAAACTCAATGACTATTTGAAAAAAAATACTCACATACAAGGAATGGTGCAGCTTCCGCTTACCATGTTTAAAAACGAAGCGGCTGCCAAGAGCATTTTAATCCTTCAAAAGAAAAAGGATGGCGTCGAGGCTCCTAAGAAAGCCTTGTTGGTACAACTTCCGAAGCTATCTGACTTCGATGCGACTAGGTCGGTCATGAACCAGATGGACGATTGGTTTAAGGAAGAAAAATAAAAACAAAAGCTGATGCCAAAAGGCATCGGCTTTTGTTTTTAGAAGATAAAGAGTTTTTTAAATTATTAAATTTTTTATTGGTGGAATCCATTTGCCATGATAAGATATATACATTATATACTGCACGTTTGTAGACTAGCTTAGAGTAAAGGAGCAGGATGGATGTCTAAAATTATGGCTATAAACGCAGGCAGCTCTTCTTTGAAGTTTCAGCTTTTTGAGATGCCTAGTGAACATGTTATTACGAAAGGTCTTGTGGAAAGGATCGGTTTGAAAAACTCCACATTCACCTTGAGTGTTGAAGGCGAGAAGATTTCTGAAACGTTACACATCCCAAATCATGAAGTGGCTGTCGGGCTTTTACTAGAAAAACTGATTCACCACCAAATCATACACTCTTTCGAAGAAATAGATGGCATGGGCCATCGAGTTGTGCATGGTGGTGAAGTGTTTAGCGACTCCGTCTTAATCACAGAGGAAGTTATAGAAGAAATCGAGAAGCTTTCGGATTTAGCTCCCCTTCATAATCCTGCCAATATAACGGGCATCAAGGCGTTTAAGCAAATATTGGGTGAAGTGCCGGCGGTTGCTGTCTTTGATACGGCCTTCCATCAAACCATGGAACCCAGTTCGTATATGTATAGCTTGCCATTTGAGTACTATGAGAAATACGGTATCAGGAAATATGGATTCCATGGTACATCACATAAATATGTTTCCCAACGTGCAGCGGAAATGATAGGAAGACCGATAGAACAGTTACGGTTGATATCCTGTCATTTGGGAAATGGCGCTAGCATCACGGCCATCGAGGGAGGAAAGTCGATTGACACGTCGATGGGATTCACTCCATTGGCCGGCGTGACGATGGGTACACGTTCAGGGAATATCGATCCAGCTTTGATTCCTTACATCATGGAGAAAACGGGGACAACGGCAGATGAAGTACTGGATGTCTTGAATAAGAAAAGTGGGATCCTTGCACTGTCTGGCTTCTCCAGCGACTTACGCGATATCCAATTGGAAGCCGATAAAGGAAATGAGCGGGCTGAGCTTGCGCTAGAGGTATTTGCTGGCCGCATTCATAAATACATAGGTTCTTATACAGCAAAAATGGGCGGCGTGGATGGAATCATCTTTACGGCCGGCATTGGTGAAAATAGCCAGGACATCCGGGGGAGGATCTTGGATGGACTTGAATTCATGGGAGTTTATTGGGATGAAGACCTGAATCGTACCTCTGGTGAGGAAGCCTTCATCAATTCCCCATTTTCCCCGGTGAAAATCATGGTCATTCCTACGAATGAAGAAGTCATGATTGTCAGAGATACGATGAATATCACAATGAATGAAAGTTTAGAAGATATGCTTTCCTAGAAGAAAAAAGCCTCCATGCCCATCAAGGGAATGGAGGTTTTTTTACGTGCGGATTTGCCCGGAGTTCTGTTTAGATGTTGATTTTCGGTTAGGTTGTAAGCTGCTTCATATTCTTGAAAAGCTGTGCCGTATGGTATACTTAAAGGGAGAATCCACCAATTCTTTATAAAGGAGGCTTGTTGCATGGAATTCACAAATCGGGACATGAAAACTTGGAATGAAATTAGTGAATGGCAAGATAAACTGAACCAATATAATCCGACAGACCTGGCATCATTATATGATAAATGGCTAGAGCAAAGTTTTTCACGGTTGCCTGAAGATGTTCAACAACAATTTTTTGAAAAGCTTGATACTTGGTTATTTCACTTGCATGCGATGGTACAGAGCTCATCCATTCAAATAGACGCAAGAGACCGCATTTTGGCCTCGGCACGCGTATTCAATGATGAGATTGAGGAGATCAAGGATGTACACCTTTTAACAATCGACCAGTTGAACTACATAGCGAACCAGCATATTGCGAAGCATCGTTTATATTCTTTTGTGCAGGGAGGAATAAGCGGTCGTGGAGGGTTGCTCCTACTGGGAAGTGATATCCCGGCCATGACAGTCATTAATGTTCGAACCGTACAGCTGATAGCGATGTCTTATGGTTTTGAAGGGAATACACCCTTTGAAATGATGATGGCCTTAAAGGTATTCAATGCAGGGGCGATGCCTAAGCGGCTCCAAGGAGTGGCTTGGGAAGAATTGGTCCGGGAAATTCAGACTGCGGAAGATGAATATTGGTATATGGGAATAGAGGAGCTGACGAATCCAAAGTGGATGGAACAGCCATTAAAGCAATTATTAAAAGCTGTATCCATCACGGTTTTCAGGAAAAAACTATTGGGCGGCGTTCCGCTTATCAGTATGGCCATTGGCGCCGGGGCTAATTACCAAATGACGAAAGATGTCAGTGAATTCGCCCAGAAATTCTATCAGTATCGTTATTTACAGGGAAAGAAGGCCGATGAAGAATGAGTGTCAAGGAACATAAAAAGGCCACTACGGAGCCGATTCGATGCAAGGTGATCACGGTCAGTGATACGCGAAACGAAGAAACGGATAAAAGCGGATCCTTGATGATGGACCTCCTAAAATCACAGGGCCATGTAGTGACAGAATATGAAATCGTGAAGGACGAACGGGGTGCAATCCAAGAGGCGATTACGGCCGGCGGAAAAAGCAATCAAGTCGATGCCATCCTAACCAATGGCGGTACAGGCATCGCAAACAGGGATGTCACGATTGAAGCGGTAAAAGAATTGATGACTAAAGAGATACCCGGTTTTGGTGAGCTTTTCCGTATGTTGAGCTATCAAGAAGATATCGGATCGGCAGCCATCCTATCAAGGGCGATTGCTGGAGTGGCATTTAATAAAGCGATCTTTTCGACTCCTGGTTCATCTGGGGCGGTTCGCCTTGCGATGAATAAACTAATACTTCCGGAATTGGGCCATGTTGTCGGGGAAATTCGGAAGGATACATAAGGAAACGGACAAAAAAAGCCCCGGTTTTAAAAACTGGGGCTTTTTTTGCATGGAAATGGGCTTAATTATGCATCTTTTCACTTATCCCATGATCGGTCCGATACCAAAGCCAAAGATCGTTTATCACGGAAGCCAATTCGGAGATTTCCGTGTTGAGTTGGCACGACAGGGAAAAATTACTTTCGTCGGAGAGCTGAGCTTGTTTCCGATTGATAATGGCTTCCAGTTCCTGTATACGGTCCGGGATGTGGCCCCGGATGCTTTCCCAGTGTGCGAGTATGCGGTGCTGCTTTCCTTTAGAGTATTCATCCCATTCCATGGGGAGGTCGGGGATAGAGATTCCAAGCCGTTCATCATACGTAAAAAGTTCTTTCATAATGCCTCCTGTAATCACAGTTTTCATACTCTTAGATTACTATATTTTAACCGATGTATCCATTGTGTAAATTATTTGGAATATCGAAAAAATTTTACTGAAATCAGTAAAATACCCCTTGTATTCCTTGTATAAAAATGATAAAGTACTAAACATAGATTGAATAAAAATAACAACGAATGAATTTTTATTCACACGAAAGGGACGATAAAACATGGGAAATCAAAAAGTAGTTTTAGCTTATTCTGGAGGATTAGATACCTCTGTTGCAATTAAATGGTTACAAGATCAAGGATACGACGTTGTGGCATGCTGTTTGGATGTCGGTGAAGGAAAAGATTTAGACTTCATTAAAGAAAAAGCAATCACTGTCGGAGCGGTTAGTTCATATGTGATTGATGCCAAAGACGAATTCGCCGATGAATTCGCATTGACGGCTCTTCAAGCCCATACATTATATGAAGGAAAATATCCTTTAGTATCAGCTCTATCGCGTCCACTTATCGCGAAGAAGCTAGTGGAAGTGGCTGAAGAAGAAAATGCAGTAGCCGTTGCGCACGGTTGTACGGGAAAAGGAAATGACCAAGTGCGTTTCGAAGTATCCATTTCAGCATTAAACCCTAACTTGAAAGTTCTTGCCCCAGTTCGTGACTGGAGATGGTCTCGTGAAGAGGAAATCGAATATGCCGCGAAGAATGGAATTCCTGTTCCAATCGGTTTGGCTAGCCCTTACTCAATCGACCAAAACCTATGGGGAAGAAGTAACGAATGTGGAATCCTTGAAGATCCATGGGCTGCTCCTCCGGAAGAGGCATATGACCTGACAACAAGCCTTGAAAACACACCGGATACTGCCGATATCATTGAAATCGGATTTGAACAAGGTGTACCGGTTACACTGAATGACAAAAACTACAAATTGGCTGATTTAATTGTCGAATTGAATCAAATTGCCGGAAAACACGGTGTCGGACGTATCGACCACGTAGAAAATAGATTAGTAGGAATCAAGTCTCGTGAAGTATACGAAGCTCCAGGTGCCATGACATTGATCGCTGCACATAAAGAGCTTGAAGATATTACATTGGTAAAAGAACTTGCCCACTTCAAACCAGTGATCGAGAAGAAAATGACGGAATTGATCTATGAAGGACTTTGGTTCTCTCCACTTCAAAAAGCGTTGGCTGCATTCTTGAAAGAGACACAAGTGAACGTTACGGGTACTGTCCGTGTAAAACTTTTCAAAGGCCATGCCATTGTTGAAGGAAGAAAATCAGAGTACTCCCTATACAATGAAAAACTAGCAACCTATACAAAAGCGGACGAATTCGATCATGAGGCAGCAGTTGGTTTCATTAAATTATGGGGACTTCCAACGAAAGTGAACAGCATGGTCAACAACAAGAAGGTGACAGTGTGAGCAGCAAGCTTTGGGGAGGAAGATTCACGAAATCTGCCGAAGAATGGGTAGATGAGTTCGGGGCTTCCATATCCTTTGATCAGGAACTTGTCCTTGAAGATATTCAAGGCAGCTTGGCACATGTCACCATGCTGAAGACATGCCAGATCCTGCCTGAAGAGGATGCTGATCAAATCATTGTAGGACTAAAAGGTTTACAGGAAAAAGCGGAAAAAGGCGAATTGACTTTCAAGGTGGAGATGGAAGATATCCATCTTAACCTTGAAAGCATGCTTATTGAAGCGATTGGCCCGGTCGGAGGTAAATTGCATACTGGCAGAAGCCGTAACGACCAAGTGGCAACAGACCTTCATCTTTACATGCGCAACCAGACGAAAGTGATTCTGGAACTCATTAATGGCCTCCAAGGAGCAATTTTGGAACAGGCTAAAAAGAATGTGGAAACACTCATTCCGGGGTATACGCATTTACAGCGTGCCCAGCCAATTTCATTCGCTCACCATTTAATGGCTTATTTCTGGATGCTGGAGCGCGATAAACAACGTTTCACGGAAAGCTTCAAGAGAATCAACATTTCTCCATTGGGTGCAGGAGCGCTTGCAGGGACGACTTTTCCGATTGACCGTGCGTTAAGTGCAGAGCTACTAGGCTTTGATGGCATATATGAAAATAGTCTTGATGCAGTAAGTGACCGTGATTTTGCCCTGGAATTCATGAGTAACAGTGCAACGATGATGATGCATTTATCCCGTTTCAGCGAAGAAATCATTCTTTGGTCAAGCCAGGAATTCCAATTCGTTGAACTGGATGATGCTTTCTCAACGGGAAGCAGCATCATGCCACAAAAGAAAAACCCTGATATGGCGGAGCTGATCCGCGGTAAAACAGGACGGGTTTACGGGAATCTAACAGGGTTACTGACTGTATTAAAAGGACTGCCACTTGCTTATAACAAAGATATGCAAGAAGATAAAGAAGGCGTTTTTGATACGGTTAAAACGATCGCTGGTTCACTTAAAATCTTCGCAGGCATGATTTCAACGATGAAAGTGAAAAAAGACGTGATGGAAAAAGCAACGAAAAATGACTTTTCCAATGCAACCGAATTGGCCGATTATCTGGCTTCGAAAGGCATGCCTTTCCGTAAAGCCCACGAAGTCGTCGGCAAACTTGTTTTATTCTGTGTGCAAAACGGCTGCTATTTAGTGGACCTAAGCATGGAACAATTCAAGGAAGCATCCGAGTTGTTCGAAGAGGATATTTACGACGCATTAAATCCATACGAAGCAGTTAAACGCCGCAATAGTGCAGGCGGTACTGGGTTTGCCCAAGTGCAGCTTGCGATTGAAAAAGCGGAGAAACTCATAAGTGAATAACAAATGAAAAGATCGTACACCGATTTGGTGTACGATCTTTTTTTTAAAAAATTTTAGTTTTTATCAGTACGAACAATGATGACATCACAATTTGAGTGACGGACGATACCTTCTGATACGCTTCCAATCAAGAAACGTTCAACGGCATTAAGTCCAGTCGCACCACAAACGATTAAATCAATCGTATGTTTTTTCGCTAAGTCTCTTGGTATTTTGACTTTAGGAGAACCATACTCCACTTCCGTAATTACGTTAGTGATGCCAGAGGCCACCGCTTCTGTTTTATACTTTTCCAATAAGTCATTGGCAAAGGTTTCAGAACGATCGCGGATAGTCATATCGTAAGCTTCGATAGTCGGGAAATTCCTGGTGTCGACGATATGAGCCAGAACTAGAGTCGCGTTACTTAGTTTTGCAAGGTATATCGCTTTTTTTAAGGCCCATTCTGCTTCTTCAGAACCGTCCACCGCTACAAGGATATTTTTATAATCTATCGTACCCATCATGAATCTCCTCCTTCTACTTCACTCCCATTATACTATAATTTTCCTTATTCAATTGTAACAAATTTACGAATTTTTGGTGAAGTCTATCTTAATATTTGGAGGCTTTTCGGATATTTCGTCAAGACTTCACAACCTGTTTCGGTTATGTACAGATCATCCTCTATCCTCACACCAGCCACATCGGGAACATAGATACCTGGTTCGATTGTATAAACCATTCCCTTTTGCAACTTAAGTGAATTCGTTTCCTTTAACGATGGATATTCATGGACGCTAATGCCAAGTCCGTGCCCAAGACGGTGTGGGAAATAGTCGCCGTAGCCTTTGTTCTGGATGATGCTTCTGGCAGTCCGGTCGATCTCGGAACAAGCAATGCCGGGTTTGCTTGCTGCAATGGCCGCTTCCTGCGCTTTTCGAACCGTTTCATAGATCTCCGCTTGCTTGTCATTGATGTCCCCGAATGCGACGGTCCTGGTGATGTCTGAGCAATATCCTTCGTATACGACACCTAGATCAAAAAGAACGAGGTCACCGCGCTGAACTTTCGATGCTCCTGGTGTTCCATGAGGCGAAGCTCCATTCTTTCCAGTCAGTACCATTGTAGAGAATGACATGTGGCTAACGCCGACCTTCTTCATTTCAAATTCAATCGCAGCCAGGATTTCCATTTCGGTTTTCCCTTCACGGATTTCGCTGACCCCGACCTCGATAGCCACATCGGCAAGTCGGCAGGCTTCACGAATCTTGATCATTTCATCTTCGGATTTGATCATTCGCATCTTTTGTAGCTTCTCCTCGGCTGAAACGAGTACCGGCGCATCAAAATGATGCTGTATGTTTTCATAGCGTTCCACATTCATATGTTGTTTTTCAATCGCGATTTTCTTCAAGGATAATCCACGTTGACTAACCGCTTTCTGGATTTTCAACCATGGATCTTCGATATCGGTGTAGCCAATGATCTCGCCTTGCCATCCAGCATTCTTGGCATCGGGCACTTCCATTTGCGGACAAACCAAAAATGGCTCCGCGTTCGGAAAAATGGCTAGTGCAAGCAGTCTTTCATTCGGATCACTAAAGAATCCACTGCAGTAAAAGACGTTTTCGGTAGAAGTTAGGATGGCTGCGTCCAACTCATTGGTTTGCAACCAGTTTTGTAGTTCTTTCAAATGTTTATTCATGACGATTCCTCCATAGATAGGATATAATTACCTTAGCAATAACTATTTGAATAGTAAATGGTAAAGCTTTTGAAAAAATTCAAAAAAGTGTGTATCGGAAAGGAGCATCAGTAATGAAAGTATCTTTTCATGGACATGCCATCGTGAAAGTGGAGACCAATGGCAAGACGATTCTTTTTGACCCATTCATCAATGGAAATGAACTAACGGATTTAAAGGTGGCGGACGTAAAGCCGGATGTCATCATCTTAACACATGGTCATAATGACCACATTGGTGACACGGTGGAATTAGCGAAAAAGAACGATGCCCTTGTCATCGGAATTGCTGAAATAGCCGTGTATTTAGGAAACCAAGGCGTCAGGACTCATGGCATGAGCATTGGTGGTGCTTATGAATTCGATTTTGGCACAGTGAAGTTGACACCTGCCTTTCATGGAACCGGATTCAATACAGCGGATGGTCAGATCATCTATTTAGGGATGCCTGCCGGCGTATTGTTGACTGTAGAAGGAAAAACGATCTATCATGCTGGTGACACGGCCGTTTATTCCGACATGAAACTGATTGGGGAAAGACATCCGATTGATCTGGCATTTCTGCCTATTGGCGATAACTTCACAATGGGGCCGGAAGATGCAGCGCTTGCCGCAAAATTCCTCCAGGCGAAGCAGGTCGTGCCGATCCACTACAACACGTTCCCGGTCATCAAACAGGATCCAAACAAATTCATCGGTATGCTAGAAGCAAAAAATGGACTTGTCATGGAACCCGGAGATGTAATCGACTTATAATGCAACAGGGGCCTGATTCGGGGCTCCTTTTTATATAGGAAATGAATAATCAGGAAGTACGATGTAGTATGTCTCGACGACAACCATAAAAATCCCCTGTAGGCTTCATTCTTTTTATTCATCCTCTTGCATAAAATGAAGGGATGGAATGAAGGAGGGGGTTGGATGAAGCAAAGGTTATTGCTCTGTTTGCTTTTATGCGGTGTGATGCTGTATTATGCAGTGCCACGCCTAACGTTGGAAAGCGGGGGCCTAGAGAGTTTGTTTGGGGGAACTTGGCTGCTGTTCGCGCTGTTGGCCGTTGCGGGCAATTTGACGGGCATCCTGTATTCACCAGCAAAAAGGAAAGGGAAACGGTTGCACGAAAAGAAAAGGTTGCGTGAATATCAGTAGTTGTTTGATAATCTAGGCTCTTTGACCTTATAATGGGATATAGGAATACCGTGAAAAGGGTGAAGCGCTTGGCTACAAAGCATGAACAAATATTAAAACATATCGATGGACTTCCGGTTGGTGAAAAGATTTCCGTCCGCCAGATTGCCAAAGTCCTGAATGTTAGTGAGGGTACGGCATACCGTGCGATTAAAGAAGCGGAGAATCAAGGCTATGTAAGTTCCATTGAGCGGGTCGGCACGATCCGTATTGAGAAAAAGAAAAAAGAGAATATTGAGAAGCTAACGTTTGCCGAGGTAGTCAATATAGTTGATGGACAAGTCTTGGGTGGAAAAACGGGTCTTCATAAAACGTTAAATAAATTCGTCATCGGTGCGATGAAGCTTGAGGCCATGATGCGATATACGGGTGCAGGAAACCTATTGATTGTAGGCAATCGTACCCAGGCGCATGAGCACGCGTTAAAAGCGGGTGCAGCGGTGCTGATCACCGGTGGGTTCGATGCGGAAGAATCCGTTAAGATATTGGCCGATGAATTGGAGATGCCGGTCATTTCAACGAGTTACGATACCTTTACTGTCGCGACCATGATCAATCGGGCCATTTATGACCAATTGATCAAAAAGGAAATCTTATTGGTAGAGGATATTTTGACGCCAGTTCAGGAAACGACCTTCTTGACCGTGGGGGACCGGGTTCAAAATTGGCATGAATTGAATCAGGATTCGGGTCATAGCCGTTTCCCTGTCGTTGATGAAAACATGAAGGTTCAGGGCATGGTCACCTCAAAAGATGTCATGGGCCAAGAAGAAACGACGCTCATTGATAAGGTGATGACGAAGAATCCGATGACCGTAGGCGATAAAATGAGTGTCGCCTCCTCAGCCCATATGATGGTGTGGGAAGGGATCGAGTTGATTCCGGTCGTTAGCGACAGTCACATCCTGAAAGGGATCGTGAGCAGGCAGGATGTACTGAAGGCGCTACAGATGAGCCAAAGACAGCCACAGGTCGGTGAAACGATTGACGATACGATCACGAGTCAGCTGGTGATGTCGTCAAACCAAGGCAAGGGACAAGAAGTGTATAGCTATGGTGTTACACCGCAAATGACCAATTATCTTGGGACGATTTCAAGTGGGGTGTTCACGACACTTGTTACGGATTCAGCCAATCGTGCGCTCAGAAGCTATAAGCGCGGCGATTTAGTCGTTGAAAATATGACGATCTACTTCATCAAGCCTGTTCAGATCGACAGTACGCTTGAAATTCATCCGCGTGTCCTGGATGTGGGACGTAAGTTCGGGAAAGTGGATGTCGAGGTATTTAACCAAGGTAAGCTTGTAGGAAAGGCGATGCTGACCTGTCAGTTGCTCGATCGTTCTTAATTAGAAAAAGAGGATAATCGAATTCGATTATCCTCTTTGATTTGTGGCTTCTTCAATGGCATGTGGGAGGTAGAATTTATACATTTTATAACCGCCCCAAACGCTGAAAAGTCCGACAAAAATGAATACAGCGGCAATGATGTATGTAACGGTCGTCTGGAAAAGGAATAGCTGATTGATTCCAAATAAGGCTACAAAGGCACCGAGGGCAATGGATGATTTTCCTGAAATCCACTTTTTCTCCATCGGCATTTTCGTGCGTACCATTTTGATTTTGTAAAATACATAAATCCCTAGTGACAGAACGATCAAGGTGACAAGGATAGGCATCGTTTATAATTCCCCCAATTTAACATATGTACCTTTTTATTGTAGCGGGAATCTCTAGAGATTGCCACCTAAAACAAGATGTGTCTTCCTATTCCCCCAATTTTTTGATTAAATAAAATATATCGTCTTAATTTGTACAATACCATCTATAAAAAGGAGATTTATATGAAGGCTGAAATATTAGCAGATATAAAGCATTATGATACGATCATCATTCATCGCCACGTCCGGCCTGACCCGGATGCTTACGGTTCGCAAGGGGGATTGGCTGAAATCCTGAAAGCGTCATTTCCTGAGAAGCGCATTTTCACGGTCGGGAAAGAAGAGCCTACGTTACATTATTTAAGGAGGCTCGATGTGATTTCGGATGAAATGTACCAAGGGGCCTTGGTCATCGTTTGTGATACCGCCAATACCGACCGAATCTGTGACAGCCGCTATCCGACAGGGGATAAGCTGATCAAGATCGATCACCATCCGAACGAAGATCCTTATGGAGACATGCTGTGGGTCGATACGTCCGCAAGCTCGACGAGTGAAATGATTTATGAATTTTATCTATTTGGTAAAGATCAAGGATTGAAGATGAGCGATGAGGTAGCCCGTCTCCTGTATGCGGGGATCGTGGGTGATACGGGACGTTTTCTTTTTCAAAGCACGACCGAGAAAACATTCTCCTATGCGAGTGAGTTGATTCATTATTCATTCTCCCGTCCACAGTTATATCAAGAGATGTATGATGTCGAGGAAAGCATCACCCGCCTGAATGGGTATGTGCTGCAAAACTTCGAAATCCTACCAAACGGAACAGGGAAGATGATCATCACGAAGGATATCCTGGAAAAATTTCATGCGACGCCTTCAGAAGCCTCTCAGCTTGTCTCCTCGCTGGGTTCGATTAAAAACGTGAAATCATGGGTCTTTTTCATTGAAGAAGAAAAGGAAATCCGGGTTCGTTTCCGTTCTAAGGGTCCAATCATCAACATGATCGCCAGGAAATACAATGGTGGCGGACATCCATTTGCAGCAGGGGCCTCTATTTATTCTTGGGATGCAGTAGATGACATTTTGGCTGACTTAGAAGAGGTAAATAAAGCCGAATAAGAAGAACAAAAAGACCAAATCATCTTGAATTTGGTCTTTTGCCTTTTAGATAGTCACGATGCTGGGAAATTTTTAACTGATTGCCATCGGGATCTTTGAAGTTGAACCATCGGTCATGTATGATCCCTGTTGTACATTCTACTCTCCCTTTCATATATTCGTACGCTTCGATGATATTCGTCGTATTGAAGTGAAAGGGGGGGACCCTGAAAATGCGGTCTTCGGAAAATATCTTACTGTCCAAAACAATGCCCGTTCCGATCATAGGCAGGGCATACAGGTGCCCGAATGAAATTTCCCCGGTCACCGGGATGCTCAACAGGTCGGAATACCAATCGCGGGCCACTTCAATATCACGAACCGGGATGAAGACCGTACCGATTTGGTTTAAGATTGGGTTCATCGTTCACCTCTCCCATCGCATCATTTCGCCCTCTTGATTGTGAGTTCAATATTCATTTTCGTATAAAACATAATTTCATTGACTTCCAGCTCGTACCATTTCTTATTAATCTTGATGAGTTTGTTTTCAATCGACTTCTTAAGTAGCATTTTTCCGTTATATACACTTACGACGTCTTTTGCCAGAAGGGAAGAGAGGTCATCTTCTATGACATCCTCGGCATCGGCGATACTCAGCTTATCGAGGCTGTAAAATTGCCCGTTGGTAATTTTCACCTCGACTTCTTGAATTGTCAAAATCTCTTCGTTTTTTTGATTTAATTTTTTGTAATCCTGCTCCCAAATCGCGATTTTTTCAGTCAAATCCTTCATTTCTTCTCTTTGCTCATGAATGATCCGGATCTGGGTTTCCTGCTGCACTCCGTACATGTAAAAGAAAATCACCCAGCTGAGCAATCCGCCTAATGCTGCACCGGCAAAAAAACGCTGCCAGGTAGGTAGTCGATGATAAGGGGGGATCCTCATGGCGAAATATGCTCCTGCGTGAACCAATTGATGATTAACGCCCCTGTCTGTGCACCCCCGAGGGCGGAGAGGATCAATAGCACCTGCTTCACGATATCCTTCGTCTGCCCGTGGAAAATGCCACGTTCAAAATTATAGACCATATCGAAGGTCCCCCCGATGGCAGCGACGATCGCCCAGATCCTTAGGCTATCCGATAAACGGAAAACGGTCGTCATCGGGGCTTGTCCCGTGAAAAAAGCCGCCAGTCCGCCAATGATCGACCCGCCAAGCAAAACGCCGAGCGCGATGAAAAAACTGTTGATAAATGCCGGAACAAAGGCTTCATTCATGTATCATCATCCTTTTTGGCTTGATATTCTTCTACTCTATTTATATGGGATGCGCGGAGGGAATATGATAGCCTCTGAAAATCAAAGTGGACAAACCCGATTGGGAATGAGAACATATTTTCTTTTTTTGAAATAAACACTATAATGAAAAGAAACATGCCCTTTCAAAGGTGGGAGAAAAAAACGTGTATACACATCTCCATATTCAGAGCGGATACAGCCTGCTGAGCAGTACGGTGAAAATTCGTGAACTTGTGGCTAAAGCGAAAGCGGATGGCCATACGAGTCTAGCATTAACCGACCGGAATGTTATGTATGGATCGGTTTATTTTTATAAGGAATGCAAGAAACAGGGGATAAAACCGATTATCGGGATTCTTGCGGATGTTCTAGATGACCAAGATGCCGCACATCCTCTTCTTTTACTAGCAAGAAATCTTCAAGGATACCAAAACCTGCTGAAAATAAGCAGTGCAATCAAAACGAAATCTCCGTCGGGCATTCCATTTAATTGGCTTAAAGCCTATTCTACGGGATTAATAGCGCTTTCCCCGGGTGCGGATGGCCAAATCGAAAGATTATTGGAAGAAGAAAGGACCGAGGAGGCAAGGAAAGCGGCCGGGCAATTTTTGAAGGTGTTCGGACAGGATAACTTTTATTTATCCCTTCAACGGCTGGGGATGGCCAAGGAGGAGCAGCGAATACAAGCAATCCGTCATTTGGCCAAAGAGCTGGAAATCGAGCTTGTGGCGACGAATCCGGTCTATTACTTGAACCAAAATGATGCACTGGCACATGAAGCGCTACTCGCCATCGGTAATGGCGACAAGCTGGCGGACGAAACGAGGGTGGTGCTTCCATCCACAGAGTATTATATGAAAAGCCGTGCTGAAATGGCTGAACGGTTCAGTGACTTGCCGGATGCCCTTCAAAATACGCTACATATAGCCGCGCAATGCAATCTCACTATTCCTTTTCATCGTTCCCTGCTACCCAAATACCCTACCGCAGCTGGAGTTACGGCTGAAGAAATGCTCGAAGCCCTCTGCTTCCAGGGCTTGAAGAAAAGAATGCCTGAACCATCCATCCAATATGAAGAGCGTCTGCGCTTTGAATTGGCTGTCATCAAGCAAATGAAATTCAGCGATTACTTTTTAATCGTCTGGGATTTCATGAAATTCGCAAGGGACCACCAGATCTTGACGGGGCCAGGACGGGGATCTGCGGCAGGATCGATGGTTGCCTACGTATTGTCCATTACAGATGTCGACCCAATCGAACACTCCCTGCTGTTCGAGCGATTTCTAAATCCTGAGCGGGTGACTATGCCAGATATCGATATCGACTTTCCGGATAACCGCCGCGAGGAAGTGATTGCTTATGTCGCGAAGAAATACGGGGAATTGCATGTTGCCCAAATCATAACATTTGGTACTTTAGCGGCAAAAGCGGCGTTGCGTGATACCGGCCGCGTTTTCGGTTTGAATACAAAAGAGCAGGAAATGGTTTCGAAAATGATTCCGGGACGCCTTGGGATCACCTTGCCTGAAGCATTAAAAGAATCCAAGCGATTACAGGATTTCGTAAGGGAAAGTGAGCGGAACCAGAAGCTTTTTGAAACGGCACTGCTGCTTGAAGGGCTTCCACGCCATACCTCCACACATGCGGCTGGCGTCGTCATAAGCGATCAGGCGCTCACTGAGCATATCCCGATTCAGGAAGGGCATGATGGCATCCATCTGACGCAATATCCAATGGACCTCCTCGAGGAACTCGGCCTTCTGAAAATGGATTTTCTAGGCCTTCGCAACTTAACGCTCCTGGATAATATTTTGAAAAACATCCAAAAGGGGATCGGGAAAAAACTGAACCTCTCCCATATACCCATGGATGATCCGAAGACCTTGTCCATGCTGGGACGGGGTGAAACGACGGGCGTATTCCAGTTCGAATCGGATGGGATCCGGAAGGTATTAATGAACCTAAAGCCAAACCGTTTTGAAGATATCGTCGCGGTCAACGCCTTATATCGTCCAGGTCCAATGGAAAACATCCCACTTTTCATCGAGCGCAAACACGGGCTGGTCCCAATTGAATACCACCATCCGGATTTGAAGGAGATTCTAGATCCTACATACGGCGTCATCGTATATCAGGAACAGATCATGCAGATTGCATCACGACTTGCCGGTTTCTCCCTGGGAGAGGCCGATTTACTAAGGCGTGCCGTCTCGAAGAAGAAAAAGGAAGTATTGGACCAGGAGAGGGAGCACTTCGTGAATGGGGCCTTGAAGCAAGGGTATTCCGAGAAAACAGCGGACGATATCTATACCCTGATCGTCCGGTTCGCCAATTATGGATTCAACAGGAGCCATGCTGTAGCTTACAGTGTCATTGCCTATCAGCTTGCCTATTTGAAAACCCATTATCCTGAGTATTTCATGGCTGCCCTCATGACTTCTGCCGTCGGAAATGACGATAAGATTTCCCAGTATGTGCGTGAAGCCAAGAAGAAAGGCATTTCCGTGCTGCCTCCTTCCATTAATGAAAGCGGCTATCCTTTTTTACCGGGGAAAGAAGGAATCCGATTCAGCCTTGGTGCCATAAAAGGAATCGGTGGGACCGTCCTGAAGGAAATCTTTGCGGCTAGACGCCAAAAGAAATTCGGGGACCTATTCGATTTCTGTTTACGGGTGTCGGGAAAAATCGTCAATCGAAAGGTATTGGAAGCGTTGGTGCATTCAGGTGCCTTTGATGAATTTGGCGAAGACCGTGCCACCTTGCTTGCTAGCCTGGATGTCGCAATCAGCCATACCGAATTGGTCAATCCGGATGATGATCTATTCGATATGTTTTCGGATGGTGAATTCTCGCTAAAGCCTAAATACAATCATGTCGATCCCATTCCGGTGGAGGACAAGCTATCCTTGGAAAAGAGTGTACTTGGCCTATACCTCTCCAATCATCCCGTGACGAGCCATAAAGAACTTTTCGGGCACTTCGGTTGCTTGACCATCGATGAAGCAGTAAGTAAAAAAGAGGCAAAAATCCTGCTTGGTGTGTACATCACGGCGGTTAAGACCATCCGTACGAAAAAGGGTGATGTGATGGCATTCTTGACTGTCAGTGATGAAGAAGGCGATCTTGAAGCCGTCGTATTCCCCAATGTGTATAAAAACTACTCTGCCATCTTGAATCACGGACAGTTGGCCATGCTTCAAGGTACATTGGAAGAGCGGAGCGGAAAAACACAGCTCATCGTCCAATATGTCTATCCGCTGGACCAAGTGAAAGATATGGCACAGAAAAAAGCAGGAACGCTTTTCTTGAGGATTGAAGCGGAAAAGCAAACAAAAGACACTCTTCAAAAAATAAAAAAAATATTAATCCAGCATACTGGCGAAACGAAGGTCATGCTATTTTATGAGCGGGAAAACCGCTATGTACAGCTATCCTATTGGGATTGGGTCAACCCGGGCGATAAGTTAATCGATCTTTTAAAAGGATTGTTAGGAAAAGGAAATGTCGTTTATAAGAGAGATTAACTATTTTACAACTTTATCAGGTATGTTATATTGAATGCAGACCCATGTGGTCTGACCACTAGATTTCAGCATAATTCCGGGTTGCCCAATTCGTTCTAGGAGTGAGAATATGACATTAAGAGAAGAAGCATTACATATGCATCGCTTGAATCGAGGGAAATTAGAAACCGTTTCGAAAGTACCAGTTAGGAATGCAGTAGATTTAAGCTTGGCATATTCTCCTGGTGTCGCCGAACCATGTAAGGAAATTTACGAAAAACCTGAAACCGTCTATGACTATACCATGAAGGGGAATACGGTCGCCGTTATTTCTGATGGAACGGCAGTGTTGGGCCTAGGCAATATCGGTCCTGAAGCCGCCTTGCCTGTCATGGAAGGCAAAGCGGTCTTGTTCAAGAGTTTTGCGGGAGTGGATTCCTTTCCAATCTGTTTAAAAACGACGGATGTGGATAAGATTGTAGAGACCGTCAAATTGCTCGAACCGACCTTTGGCGGAGTGAACCTAGAAGATATTGCAGCACCGAATTGTTTTGAAATCGAAGAACGATTAAAAAAAGAAATGAATATCCCTGTATTTCATGATGATCAGCACGGTACAGCAATTGTAACCGTGGCCGGTCTTGTAAATGCTTTGCGTCTTGTAGGAAAATCGATAACGGAAATTAAAGTCGTGGCCAGTGGTGCCGGAGCGGCAGGCATTGCCATCATAAAGTTGCTTTATAGCTATGGAGTGCGTGACATCATCATGTGTGACACGAAAGGTGCCATCTATGAAGGGCGTACGTTAGGTATGAACGATATAAAAGAGCAAGTAGCGAAAGTGACCAACCGGGATAAGGTCCAAGGAAACCTTGCGACAGTTATCAAGGGAGCGGACGTATTCATCGGTGTGTCTGCGGCGGGAGCGTTGAATAAGGACATGATTTCTTCCATGAACGACGATCCAATCATTTTCGCCATGGCTAACCCCAATCCTGAAATCATGCCGGAGGAAGCGAAAGCTGCAGGGGCCAAGGTGGTGGGGACCGGTCGCTCCGACTTCCCAAACCAGGTCAATAATGTCCTGGCTTTCCCTGGAATCTTTCGAGGCGCTTTAGATGTACGTGCAACGCATATCAATGAAAAAATGAAGGTGGCAGCTGTACAGGCGATTGCCGGTTTAATAGAAGAGCATGAACTTCATGAAGACTATGTTATTCCCGCCCCTTTTGATGCTAGGGTAGCGCCTGCAGTCGCTGCCGCTGTGGCAAAGGCAGCGATGGAAACCGGGGTCGCAAGAATTCAAGCCGATCCAGAGCAAATTAAAGAAAAAACAAGAAAACTAGCAATCATTGGACAAAGTGAGGATTAACTAATTTGGCAGAACGTACTTCTTCAACCAAAATTTATCTCGATGTTGTGGAAAGCCTGCGGAGCATGATTGAAGCGGATAACCTCTTACCGGGCGATAAGATTCCTTCTGAACGGGAGTTATCCGACCGTCTGAATGTTGGACGTTCATCTGTCCGTGAAGCATTGCGAGCACTAGAGCTTTTAGGATTGATAGAAACTAGACGTGGTGAAGGAACGTTTATTAGGGATTTCCAGGAGCATAAGTTAGTCGAGCTTCTGGGAACCTTTTTTTTGCAAGATAAAAAAGTTCAAGAAGATTTAGCCGAGACCAAACGGTTAATTGAAATCGATTGTTTGAAGATCGTGGCCTTCTTCGCCACTGCCCAAGAGGTTAAATCGTTAATGGACTGGGTCAAGGCAGAAGAATTCCATGATGATGATTTCTTCTTGAGGATCGCCATATTAAACCGCAATCGTTTGCTTGAAAGAATTTGGCGTATTGTCAACAGCTATGCTAGAGCATCAGAGCAGATCAAAACAAAAACGAAAAAAGAAGATTATCTTTTGTTGCTTACATATTTGCTTGAACGTGATGAAGAAAAAGCCATCGAAGCATACCTTACTAAAATCAGAAATTTGTCGAAGGAAGAGTGACAGCATTTTACACGATTTTGAATATATTTCTGATATAGTTTGGACCAAAGTTTCTTTAAAAAGAGGTTTGGTGGCAAAGGGAGGATTAGACTTGCTTAAAGAGCTATTTGCAAAATCTAAGAAGAAATATGCAACGGTTCCTTTAGATCGTGAAAAACAGGATGTACCTGAAGGAATTATGACGAAGTGCCCAGGTTGCAAAAAAATCATGTATACAAAAGAATTAGTGAAAAACGTAAAAGTCTGTTTGCATTGTGGGTTCCATCATTCCATGTCCTCTCATGAGCGCATAGAATTTCTTTTCGACGCCAATAGTTTCACTGAATTTGATAAAGAAATGATTTCCGTTAACCCCCTTCAATTCCCGGATTATCTGGAAAAGCTGGAAAAGGATAAAGTGAAGGCCAAAATTAATGAGGCAGTGGTTACAGGGGTAGGAAGCATAAATGGTTTCCAAATATCAACGGCCATCATGGATTCCAATTTCCGGATGGGAAGTATGGGGTCCGTCGTTGGAGAAAAAATCACACGGGCGATTGAACGGGCCGGCGAATTGAAGATACCATTCATCATTTTTACCGCATCTGGCGGGGCGCGAATGCAAGAAGGTGTTCTGAGCCTCATGCAGATGGCCAAAACAAGTGCCGCCCTTAAAATGTTCAGCAATGAAGGTGGATTGATCATTTCGATGATGACCCATCCTACAACTGGCGGCGTTTCAGCCAGCTTTGCATCTCTTGGGGATATTAACCTTGCAGAACCTGGTGCCCTGATAGGGTTCGCTGGAAGACGGATCATTGAACAAACGATACATGAAGATCTTCCTGAAGATTTCCAAACAGCTGAATTTTTGATGAAGCATGGCCAATTGGATGCTGTGGTTAAACGGACGGAAATGAAAGATACCTTGACAACGATCCTGAAAATTCATGCCCCGGGTGGTGAATGGTTATGATTTACGAATTGGAATTCGAACGCCCTGTCACAGAGCTTCGAAGCAAGATTAAAGAACTAAGGGAAATAACAAAGGGAGCAGATGTTGATTTGACAGCTGAAATTGAAAGCTTGGAACAGCGTCTCGAGAAGTTGGAAACGGACATTTATAATAACTTGAAGCCATGGGATCGCGTGCAGATCGCTCGTCACCCAGCCCGTCCGACAACACTTGATTATATCCCTCTTATATTTAATGAATTTATGGAATTCCATGGTGACCGTTACTATGGTGATGATGAAGCCATCGTAGCAGGCATCGGGGAATTTGATGGACGTGCTGTGACCATCATCGGCCATCAGCGTGGTAAGGATACAAAGGAAAATATCCGTCGTAATTTTGGTATGCCACATCCTGAAGGCTATCGAAAGGCTTTACGTCTGATGAAACAAGCCGAAAAGTTCAATCGTCCCATCATTTGTTTCATAGATACGAAAGGTGCCTTCCCTGGTAAAGCAGCGGAAGAGCGTGGTCAGAGTGAAGCCATCGCAAAAAACCTTTTTGAAATGGCAGGACTTAATGTACCTGTTATCAGTATTGTCATTGGTGAAGGTGGAAGTGGTGGTGCTTTGGCTCTAGGAGTAGCGGATCGGATTTATATGCTGGAGAACTCCACTTATTCTGTCATTTCTCCTGAAGGAGCAGCCGCTATCTTGTGGAAGGATGCTTCCCAAGCCAAGCGTGCAGCCGAAACGATGAAAATCACGGCTCCTGACCTCAACCGATTGGGAGTCATTGATGAAATCATTCCTGAAGTGAAAGGCGGGGCCCATCGCGATGCCGAGGAGCAAGCCAAAGCGATTAAGGATATGTTGAAGCAATCAATCAATGAGCTTCTTTCCCTTAATAGTGAGGAACTGATCAATCAGCGTTATATGAAATTTAAAAATATCGGTGAATATGAATTTGAAGGACAGCCAGAAGGACCGATACTGGAAGTAAAACAACATTCATAAATACATGGCCAAGAAAAAACGTGCTGCCGCAGGCAACACGTTTTTTCAACCTTAATATGATACTTAAATACCCAGGTGACTAAATTGATTCCTATTTTGGGAAATAAAACAATCTTTAACGCAATTTACTTCAATTTCTGTTCAGAATACGTTAGTCTTAATACATTGGATTAAGCAGTAAGAAGAGTTCCTTGCTTATCTTAGGTGAAAAAAGGGTACAATGAGGTTATTGAAAAGTTTTATGTCATTAGCGCAGTAGGAGAGGTGAACATAATGAAAAAAATAGGGGTATTAACAAGTGGAGGGGATTCTCCAGGCATGAATGCTGCAGTCCGGGCAGTAGTCCGGAAAGCGATTTTTCATGAAATGGAGGTCTATGGCATCTACCATGGCTATGAAGGGTTGATCAATGGCGACATAAGACGTCTTGAGCTTGGTTCTGTCGGGGATATCATACACCGCGGAGGCACGATGTTACATACTGCCCGCTGTCCTGAATTCAAAACGGAAGAGGGACAGTTAAAGGCAATCGAACAACTGAAAAAAGTGGGTATTGAGGGCATCGTCATCATTGGCGGTGACGGGTCTTACCTTGGAGCGAAGGCATTGACGGAACGAGGTTTTCCTTGCATTGGCGTTCCGGGAACGATCGATAACGATATTCCGGGAACGGACTTTACGATTGGTTTTGATACAGCCCTTAATACGGTCATCGATGCGATTGATAAAATCAGGGATACAGCGACTTCCCACGAACGGACGTATGTGGTTGAAGTGATGGGCCGAAACGCCGGTGACATTGCTCTTTGGGCCGGTCTTGCAGGAGGGGCTGAGACCATTTTATGCCCGGAATACGATTTCGATATGGAAGAGATGATAGGAAAGCTGAACCGGGGACATGAACGCGGGAAAAAGCATAGTATCATCGTTGTGGCAGAAGGTGTAGGCAGTGCTATGGAGATTTCCAAACAGATAGAAGCGAAAGCAGGGTTCGAAACGCGTGTTACGGTTCTGGGTCATGTACAACGTGGTGGCTCTCCTACTGCGTCTGACCGTGTGTTGGCAAGCAGGCTTGGCGCCCGCGCAGTCGAATTGCTTCTTGAAGGTTTAGGTGGCAGGGCTGTTGGCATTGAGGAAAATAAACTGGTTGATTACGATATCATCGATGCCTTATCGAAGAAGCACACGATTGATAAGAAAATGTATGACCTATCAGAAGAATTGTCTATTTAAATGATTGAAAAAAATATGTTTAATACTACGTCACTCTCCGTCATATGGCGGTAGAGGACGAGTTTCTTTAGGAGGTTGACACCATGCGCAAAACTAAAATTGTATGTACCATTGGGCCAGCTAGTGAAAGTGTAGAAAAGTTGGCTCAATTAATCGAGGCAGGGATGAATGTAGCACGTCTTAATTTTTCCCACGGTAATCATGAGGAACATGCTGCAAGAATTCGCAATATAAGAGAAGCATCAGAGAAAACGGGGAAACAGGTCGCTATCTTGCTTGATACAAAAGGTCCTGAAATACGGACGAATAACATGGAGAATGACTCGATCGAGTTGACGGCAGGTAAAGAAGTAACGATTTCGATGCAAGAAGTTTTGGGGACACCAGAGAAATTCTCCATTACCTATGAAGGGCTTCTATATGATGTACAAGCTGGATCTAGAATTTTGCTGGACGATGGCTTGATTGGTCTTGAAGTGTTAGCAATTGATGAAACAAAAAAAGAAATTCATACGAAAATCCTAAACAGCGGTACATTGAAAAATAAAAAAGGCGTCAACGTTCCTGGCGTTTCCGTAAACTTGCCAGGGATTACGGAAAAAGATGAAAAGGACATCCTTTTCGGTATCGAACAAGGAATCGATTTCGTGGCCGCTTCTTTCGTCCGCAGGGCGTCGGATGTACTGGAAGTCCGGGAATTGTTGCAACAAAATAAAGCAGAGCATATTCAAATCATCCCTAAAATTGAAAACCAGGAAGGCGTGGACCGTCTCAATGAAATTTTAGAAGTAGCTGATGGTTTGATGGTTGCGCGTGGTGATTTAGGTGTTGAAATCCCTGCGGAAGAAGTGCCACTTGTTCAAAAAGATATGATCAAGAAATGTAACAATGCAGGCAAACCGGTCATTACCGCTACACAAATGCTTGATTCGATGCAGCGTAATCCACGTCCGACACGAGCTGAGGCAAGTGATGTGGCGAATGCGATTTTCGATGGAACGGATGCCATCATGCTTTCTGGTGAAACAGCTGCGGGAACTTACCCAGTCGAAGCCGTTCAGACTATGCATAATATTGCTTCACGTGCAGAAACAGCGCTTAATTATCGGGATATCCTTACAAGGAATAGTAAGTCGGATCGACATAATGTGACAGATGCCATTGGGGAATCCGTTGCACATACTGCGCTTAACCTTAATGCAGGTGCAATCATCACACCGACTGAAAGCGGTCATACAGCACGGATGATTTCTAAGTATCGTCCAAAAGCGCCTATTATTGCCGTTACCTCTAATGAAGATGTATCCAGACGGCTTGCATTGGTCTGGGGCGTTTATCCGCAGATGGGGCCTAAAGCAGAGACGACAGATGATATGCTCCAAACAGCGATTGACCAAAGCCTGGAATCCGGAATCGTTTCCCATGGGGATTTAGTGGTGATTACCGCTGGTGTGCCTGTAGGTGAAATAGGGACGACTAACTTGATGAAAATTCATGTGTTAGGAGAGGTTCTATTGAAGGCTCAAGGAATCGGTAGGAAAACAGCGAAGGGTGAAGTGGTCGTTGCCAAGAATGCCAAGGAAGCCTTGGAAAAAGTACAAGAAGGATCTGTTTTGGTTACAATCGGTTCGGATCGTGAAATGATGCCGGCAATAGAAAAGTGTGCCGCATTGATTACTGAAGAAGGCGGTTTGACTAGCCATGCGGCAGTTGTCGGCGTTACCTTAGGCATTCCTGTCATTGTCGGGGCTGATAATGCGACAAAGGCCTTTAAGGATGGACAGAGAATAACGGTCGATGCCAGCCGTGGAATCATTTATGATGGTCATGCCAAAGTTTTGTAAAACAAAATTTTGGATGAAATCCAATCGTTGATGTAAGATAGGTGTACCGCACCAGAAGTGGGCTGTGCAGGAGGAATGTAAATGAAGTACTTTTTATTGTTTATCATTGCGATGCCGATCATTGAGATTATTGTCCTCTTATTATCTGGCAATCTGATTGGGTTTTGGCCAACGCTGTTCCTAATTGTAGCCACTGGTTTAATCGGAGCTTATTTGGCTAAACGCCAAGGAATGGAAATATGGAAAAAGGCACAGGGTCAGGTTCGTCAAGGGATGATGCCTGGAAATGAAATCGTCGATGGAATCTGTATCTTCATCGGATCCGCTCTGTTGCTATCACCCGGACTGATTTCGGATGTCTTGGGATTGATCCTGGTATTTCCACCCACCCGTAATCTTCTAAAACCAATTGTTATTCGGATTATGATGAACAGGATGAATAAAGGAAAAGTAACGATCATTCAACATAAATAGAAAAAGGCTATCCACAAAGATAAGAATGTGGATAGCCTTTTTTTGCGTTCAGCCCATAAATGCTTCCACATATGAAGGAAATCTTGCCACTCAAAATCTTAACTGTTTCATGCAAAAATGGACAATGAAGAAAGAAAGAAATAAAAAAACAGAATATTTTCAATTATTTTTCTAATAGAAATGCCTATATACCAGGCTTTCTATAGTAAATTAATATCTTTTTTTAAAAAAGTTGGAAAAGTAGGTGACAAATTTATACAGCGTGTTATATAATACAAACAGGAAATAAAATAACTGTATTATAACATATAAGAGTTTGAAAGGATGTGGAAAGCAACATGATTACTGAAGCAAAAGGTTTACAAATAACAGGGGATATCAAGCCTGGATATGAACAAATACTTACTACGGAAGCGCTTCAATTCATTGAACGGATTGAACGGCAGTTCGGTGCAAGGAGAAGGGAACTGTTAGAGCGACGTAAAACGGTCCAAGAGGAAATAAACCAAGGAAAGCAGCTTGATTTCCTGGAGGAAACGAAACATATCCGTGAAGGTGATTGGACAATCGCTCCCCTCCCGAAGGACTTGCAAGACCGCAGGGTTGAAATTACAGGGCCGGTTGATCGTAAGATGATCATCAATGCATTAAACTCAGGGGCTTGCGTGTTTATGGCAGACTTTGAAGATGCCAACTCGCCTACTTGGGAAAATTGCATAGATGGGCAACTGAACTTGAGGGATGCCATCCGCGGTACCATCTCATTTGAAAATCCAAACGGTAAAGTATATAGATTGAATGAAAAAACGGCAGTCTTGAAAATCAGACCCCGTGGCTGGCACTTGGAAGAAAAACACGTTCTATTAAATGGACAGCCTATATCCGCCAGCATATTCGACTTCGGTCTTTACTTTTATCATAATGTGAAAGCATTGATCGAAAATGGAAGCGGTCCATACTTCTATCTTCCAAAGATGGAAAGTCATCTCGAAGCCAGATTATGGAATGACATCTTTGTCTATGCCCAGAATGATTTAAGAGTTCCGCAGGGGACAATTAGAGCGACGGTACTAATCGAAACGATTCTTGCAGCATTCGAAATGGACGAAATCTTGTATGAGTTGAAAGAACACTCAGCAGGCCTAAACTGCGGTCGCTGGGATTACATCTTCAGCTTCCTGAAGAAATTCCGTCACTCAGAGGACGTAATCTTCCCAGATCGATTACAGGTTACAATGACGGTTCCGAACATGAGGGCTTACTCCCTTCTCGCAATCAAGACTTGCCACACCCGTAATGCTCCGGCAATCGGTGGAATGGCTGCCCAAATTCCGGTCAAGAATGACCCGGCCAAGAATGATGAGGCGTTCGCGAAGGTCCGAGCGGATAAAGAACGTGAAGCGAGAGATGGGCATGACGGTACATGGGTCGCTCATCCAGGCATGGTGAGTACTGCGAAAGAAGTGTTTGACCTTCTTGTTCCGAAACCGAATCAAATTTACCGCAAACGTGAAGATGTAGAAGTGACGGCTAAAGATTTGCTGGAAGTCCCAGAAGGATCCATTACGGAGGCTGGCTTACGGACAAATATAAACGTCGGCATTCAGTATATCGCTTCCTGGTTATGTGGTAGAGGAGCGGCTCCTATCAATAACTTGATGGAAGATGCCGCTACAGCAGAAATTTCCCGCGCTCAAGTGTGGCAGTGGATTCGTCATCCTAAAGGCATACTAGAAGATGGCAGGAAAGTGACGGAAGAATTATTCCATCAAATTAAAGAGGAAGAATTGGAAGTCATTAAATCCGAGATTGGTGAAGAAGCTTTCAAAACAGGGAAATTTGAAGAATCTACTAAACTATTCGAAGAATTGATTGTGGCTGAAGACTTCGCTGATTTCTTAACGAATCCAGCATACGAAAAATTATCTTAATATTCTATCAATTATGAACGTACTATAAACTATTAGGGGGAAAATATAATGACGAACGAAAGAGTAGAGCAATTACAACAAAGCTGGGAAAATGATTCAAGATGGACTGGAATTAAACGCACGTATACAGCTGAGGAAGTTATCAAATTAAGAGGGTCCATTGACATCGAGCACACCTTAGCGCGTCGGGGAGCTGAAAAACTATGGAATCTCCTGAAACAAGAAGATTTCATCAATGCACTAGGAGCATTGACTGGTAACCAAGCGATGCAACAAGTAAAAGCGGGTTTAAAGGCCATCTATCTAAGTGGTTGGCAAGTGGCTGCAGATGCGAATATCGCTGGCCAGATGTACCCGGATCAAAGCTTATACCCAGCAAACTCTGTACCACAAGTCGTTAAACGCATCAATCAAACACTGCAACGGGCCGATCAAATCAGCTTTGCTGAAGGAAAAGACGATATCGATTGGTTTGCCCCTATCGTAGCTGATGCGGAAGCAGGTTTTGGTGGAGCCCTTAATGTTTTCGAACTAATGAAAGGGATGATCGAAGCTGGAGCTGCCGGTGTTCACTTTGAAGATCAGCTTTCCTCCGAGAAAAAATGTGGCCATTTAGGTGGGAAAGTGCTTCTTCCAACACAAATTGCCGTACGTAACCTGATTTCTGCCCGCTTGGCTGCAGACGTAATGGGAACACCGACTATATTGATTGCTCGCACGGATGCTGACGCCGCTGACTTGATCACGGATGATATCGATCCAGTCGATGCCCCATTCATCACAGGCGAACGTACTCCAGAAGGATTCTACCGCACGAAAGCGGGACTTGACCAAGCGATTGCTCGTGGCCTGGCTTATGCACCGTACGCTGACCTTATCTGGTGTGAAACGTCCGAGCCGAACCTTGCAGATGCCCGTCGTTTTGCTGAAGCGATTCATGCTGAGTTCCCAGGAAAACTACTAGCATACAATTGCTCGCCATCGTTTAACTGGAAAGCGAAATTGAGTGATGAGGAAATTGCGAGCTACCAAGTCGAATTAGGGAAACTGGGTTACAAATTCCAATTCGTTACACTTGCTGGATTCCATTCATTGAACCATAGCATGTTTAACCTTGCTCTTGGATACAAAGACCGTGGAATGGCAGCATACTCAGAACTTCAACAAGCAGAATTCGCTAGTGAAGGGGACGGCTATACGGCAACTCGTCACCAACGCGAGGTTGGAACTGGATACTTCGATGAAGTGGCACAGGTTGTATCTGGTGGAACTTCTTCTACAACAGCACTTGCTGGTTCTACTGAAGCTGAACAATTCGAAACATCAAAATAAGAGATAGATAGAAAAAATCCGCCCCGAATATCGGGCGGATTTTTCTTTGATTCTAAAGAAATTTGTTTGGAGTAGGTTTTTTCGTATCCGGTCCCATGATGTACGACCAAATGGCTTGAAAGACATGAGCACGTTGAAGGGTATTGAATATGACTAGGGCTACTGGCCCGGCGATCAATCCAAGAAACCCGATTAATTTAAAACCAATGAATAAGGCGATGAGAGTAGCAAGTGGATCCAAGCCAATACTAGAAGAAAGAACTTTTGGTTCAATTAGTTGGCGCTGGACAACAACGATGATGTAAAGCACAGACAGCCCGATGGCAAGACTGGTATTCCCAGAGATGAATTCGAAGATGATCCATGGAATGAAGATGGTTCCTGTACCCAGATAAGGAATGATATCGACTAAGCCGCAAATTAAAGCGATGGTAATCGAATACTTGACCCCTAATATAAGAAATCCGATTAAAATGGTAACGGTCGTTAATGAAACTAGAGTGAATTGAGCGCGAATGAATCCGAATAATGCTCGTTTTAAATCACGGAATAAACGTTTGGCCCCGGAAAATAGTTTATTTGGCAATACATTTCCCGTCATTCGTCCGAAACGGTCATAGTCTTTGCTGATGAAGAAAGTGCCCAGTAGGGTAAAGAGTAGTGCTGTCACCGTCGTTGGAAACCAGCCGATGATGGCGGGGATGTTTTTCAGGAATGCCTGAATGAAACCGCTGACCCCGGTAGTGATGGATTCACCAATATTTTGGATGTTCTTTAGGATGGTGTCCTGCTGATCTTGATCTAATGTATTGAACATGGCTGTGGTTTGGTTATATAGGGGAATGATCTTGGTGGCAATGAGCGTTTCTATGTAATCTACGATGGTTTCGATATGTTCCGGTATCACACCCGCAAGGTAATTAGTACCTGATATGATTTCGGTAACTAATAGGGTGATGAGTCCGGCGAAAATAAGGAAAATGAGTAATAGGGAGACAAATACAGCAAGTCCTCGTGGCAAGTGAGCTTTCTTTTCGAAGAAAGTCACAAGGGGGTTCATCAAGAAAGCAATGATCATGGCAATAATGAATGGATACGTATACTTAGATAAATAAAATAAGGCAATCCCGCCCAAAATGATGATTCCGATGACTGATATGAAACGAATGAAACGGTAGATGTAAACAGGATTCAAGACATTCCCTCCTTCTAACGGCTACATTGTATTATAATTGTAACGACAATGGTAAAGAAAGGAAAGTTCCTTTTGGATCCAATCTGAACTATTTCTATTGGTAGCCAAATAAATATCATGGGTTTTGACAAAGGTAAACAGACGGTTTGTTATGTTAAAATAACAAAAAGGAAAGAGGAGGAGGAGAAGTGATAAACGGCCCGGTCGTGTTTTTAATTTTACTTGCGGCAATCGGTTGGTTTGGGAAAAACACATCCCTTATTGCCGCAGCAGGTTTTCTTTTACTCATGAAAATCATTGGTCTTGATGCCAAAGTGTTCCCTTATTTAGAAGCAAAGGGAATCAACCTAGGCGTTACGATCATTACGATTGCAGTGCTCATCCCTATTGCTAATGGAGCGATTGGCTTCAAGGAACTAGGGGATGCGATTAAATCGCCCTATGCATGGATTGCGCTGGCTTCTGGTATAGCTGTTGCCTTGATTGCGAAAAATGGAATTACCTTGCTTTCTCACGATCCACATATTACAACCGCATTGGTTTTTGGGACGATTCTAGCCGTCGCATTATTCAAAGGTGTGGCTGTAGGTCCGTTGATTGGTGCTGGAATCGCTTATTTATGCATGCAGATTTTTGATTTTTTTAAATAATTGACACAGGGAATGAATAGTAATTGTTTAATTTTTCTGGAATCTTTTTTTCTTTTCTATGTTAGATTTATTCTGCTTCATTTCATTTTTTTGTAAGAATGTGGTGGAAAAAGCTGAAAAAAAAGGTGGATTAGGAATAGAGATTTTTCTAATGAAATAATAATTTTTTCATATTTTAAGCGCTTTTCATTCCCAAAAAAGTGATTATTGTTTATAATAATGTTGTAACTACTCCGAGTCATTATATTAGGATTTAGAAATAGTAGTTTCTGATGATCTAAAAAAAGAGTGTAGTTATTTGAGCAAGCGCTCACTAGGAAGCGAAGCTACAAGCATTAATTTTTAGAATTCGTATAAGCGATTGTAAAAGGTCGTGCATGCTCCTTTGATTGGCATTCACATCAGTGAATACTTATCGATGGGTGACGCATGTCTTCAGCTAAAAAATAGATGGTTGGGTAGGATAGCTTACTCTTGGAAGCGCTATATTTATACGTAATGAGCAAGGATATAGGGGAATTTTAGAAAAAGGAGAGATTTTATATGACAGCAACAAAAGGTCTAGAAGGTGTGGTAGCAACCACTTCATCCGTAAGCTCGATTATCGACGATACACTAACTTACGTTGGGTACGATATCGATGATTTAGCTACAAATGCCACTTTTGAGGAAGTAATCTATCTTTTATGGCATGGAGCTCTTCCAAACAAAAGCCAATTAGCTGAATTAACTAAACAACTAGCTGAAAACGCAGAACTTCCTGCAGAAGTTGTTAATCATTTCAAAACATACCCAATTGATAAAGTACATCCAATGGGTGCTCTTCGCACAGCGGTATCACTTCTTGGTCTATATGATGAAGAAGCTGACGTAATGAGTGAAGAAGCTAACTATCGTAAAGCCATTCGCATCCAAGCTAAAATCCCAACGTTGGTAACAACTTTCGCCCGTACCCGTCAAGGTAAGGAAGCGGTTGCACCACGTAAAGATCTAAGCTTCGCTGCTAACTTCTTATATATGTTAAGTGGTAACGAGCCAACTGCAATCGAAGAAGAAGCATTCAACAAAGCATTGGTTCTACATGCTGACCATGAATTAAACGCTTCTACTTTCACTGCACGCGTTTGCGTTGCTACTCTTTCTGATATCTATTCTGGCGTTACATCTGCCATTGGCGCATTAAAAGGCCCACTTCATGGCGGAGCTAACGAACAAGTTATGAAAATGCTTACAGAAATCGGTTCAGTAGAAAACGTTGAGCCTTATATCAACGAAAAACTAGCTAACAAAGAAAAAATCATGGGCTTTGGCCACCGTGTATACCGTAAAGGTGACCCACGTGCTAAACACCTTAAAGAAATGTCTAAAAAATTGACTGAGCTTACTGGTCAGCCTCAATATTATGAAATGTCGACTAAAATTCACGAAATCGTGACTGGTCAAAAAAATCTTCCGCCAAACGTAGATTTCTATTCAGCTTCTGTATACCACAGCCTAGGTATCGAGCATGACCTATTCACACCAGTCTTTGCTGTTAGCCGTGCATCAGGTTGGATCGCTCATATCCTTGAGCAATATTCAAACAACCGCCTTATCCGTCCACGTGCAGAGTATGTTGGACCAGGTATGCAAAAGTACATTCCGATTGAAAATCGATAAAATTTTTGAATAAATAAAAGTTTTTTCAAAATTTATATTTAATTTCATCGGATTTGTAGTAAATTAAAAGATGTGAGTAAACGAGGTTAGTGGTTCTGCCAAGAATTATAAGGCAGACCAACTAGCCTTTGAATTTGAATCGGAGGTAAAGAGACATGACACAAAGCCAAAAAATCACAGTTACTAACGGTGTTCTTAACGTACCAAACAATCCAATCGTTCCTTTCATTGAAGGTGACGGAATCGGTCCTGATATCTGGGCAGCAGCAGTACGCGTTTTAGACGCAGCTGTAGAAAAAGCATACAATGGCGAAAAGAAAATTGAATGGAAAGAAGTTTTAGCTGGACAAAAAGCATTTGACCAAACAGGCGAATGGCTTCCACAAGAAACTCTTGATGTCATCAACGAATATCTAATCGCTATTAAAGGACCACTTACAACTCCAATCGGTGGCGGCATCCGTTCATTGAACGTAGCATTACGCCAAGTATTAGACTTATTCGTATGTCTACGCCCAGTACGTTACTTCGAAGGTGTACCTTCTCCAGTAAAACGTCCTGAAGACACTGACATGGTTATCTTCCGTGAAAACACTGAAGACATCTATGCTGGTATCGAATATGCTAAAGGTTCTGACCAAGCGAAAAAACTTATCGACTTCTTGCAAACTGAGTTCGGTGTTAAAAACATCCGTTTCCCTGAAACTTCTGGTATTGGTATCAAGCCAATTTCTGAAGAAGGTACAAAACGTCTTGTTCGCGCTGCACTTAACTATGCAATCAAAGAAGGCCGTAAATCATTAACACTTGTTCATAAAGGTAATATCATGAAGTTCACGGAAGGCGCATTCAAAACTTGGGGTTATGAAGTTGCAGAAACTGAATTCGCTGACAAAGTGTTCACTTGGAACCAATATGATCAAATCAAAGAAGCTGAAGGAACAGAAGCTGCTAACAAAGCACAATCTGCTGCAGAAGCTGAAGGCAAAATCATCGTTAAAGATTCTATTGCCGATATCTTCTTACAACAAATCCTAACTCGTCCAAGAGAGTTTGACGTTGTTGCAACAATGAACTTAAACGGAGATTACATCTCTGATGCACTAGCTGCTCAAGTTGGCGGAATTGGTATTGCTCCAGGAGCTAACATCAACTACGAAACTGGACATGCTATTTTCGAAGCAACTCACGGTACTGCTCCTAAATATGCTGGTCTTGACAAAGTTAACCCATCTTCAGTTCTTCTTTCAGGCGTTCTTTTACTTGAACACCTTGGATGGAATGAAGCTGCGGACAGCATCACTAAATCAGTAGAACAAACAATCGCTTCTAAAGTTGTTACATACGACTTTGCCCGCCTAATGGAAGGTGCAAAAGAAGTTAAATGTTCTGAGTTCGCTGACGAGCTAATCAAAAACCTTTAATTTTTACTAATGACGCCTTCAGGAAAAGAGCTGACTTCAGCTCCTTTTCCGGGAGGCGTATAATTATGTATACAGATGTTAAAAGTATTCCGAAATATTTGCATATTTTAAGGAGGAATTAACATGTCTACACGTAAAAAGATTACAGTAGTTGGTGCAGGATTCACTGGAGCTACCGCAGCATTCCTTGCCGCTCAAAAAGAACTCGGTGACATCGTTTTAGTTGATATTCCACAATCAGAAAACCCTACAAAAGGTAAGGCACTTGATATGGCTGAAGCAGGTCCTGTCCTAGGATTTGACGCCTCTATCATCGGCACTTCCGACTACTCAGATACAGCAGACTCAGACGTCGTCATCATCACTGCCGGGATCGCCCGCAAACCAGGCATGAGCCGTGATGATTTAGTTCAGACGAACCAAAAAGTCATGAAAGCTGTAACGAAAGAAGTGGTCAAATACTCTCCACATACAACCATCATCGTTTTAACCAATCCAGTAGATGCAATGACTTATACGGTTTACAAAGAATCGGGTTTTCCAAAAGAACGAGTAATCGGACAATCGGGCGTGCTTGATACTGCCCGTTTCCGTACGTTCGTCGCTCAAGAATTGAATATGTCGGTTAAGGACGTAACCGGTTTCGTCCTGGGTGGGCATGGTGACGACATGGTGCCTTTAGTACGTTACTCATACGCCGGAGGCATTCCTTTGGAAACATTAATACCAAAAGACCGTCTAGACACAATCGTTGCCCGTACTCGTACTGGCGGCGGGGAAATCGTCAACCTACTTGGCAATGGTAGCGCTTATTACGCACCTGCGGCATCCCTTGTGGAAATGGCGGAAGCAATCCTGAAAGACCAACATCGCGTTCTTCCATCAATCGCCTACCTTGAAGGTGAATATGGATTCGAAGGCATCTACCTTGGTGTGCCTACGGTCTTAGGTGCCAATGGAATTGAACGAATCATCGAACTTGAATTGACGGAATCTGAAAAAGCTGCCCTTTCGAAATCAGTCGATTCCGTTAAAGCAGTCATGAAAATCTTACAATAACTCATCCGTTTCATAACAAGACTGCCCGAAACGTGACAGGAATGCTTGTGTTCCTTTCACCTATCAGGTGGTCTTTTTATGTATCGACCCGGATTTTTCGTCCTTACCTTACTTGAGGCAGTAAAAGGAATTGGTGATTTTGGGAGGACGAGAGAATTTTAAGTGTGAATTACAGATAATATTCTTTATAATAGAATTGGATGAGTAGACAAAAGCATGTCTTAAGGGTAATACATAATTCAGGAGGATCTAATGTCAAAGAAAATTCTCGTAGTGGATGATGAACAATCAATTGTTACCTTACTTCAATACAATTTAGAGCAGGCTGGTTACTCTGTAATTACAGCATTGGACGGGGAAGAAGGTTTACAGGCAGCTGTTGAGCTTTGTCCTGATTTGGTCGTATTGGATTTAATGCTACCCAAATTGGATGGGCTTGAAGTGTGTAAACAGCTTCGCCAACAGAAAATAAATATCCCGATTTTGATGTTAACAGCTAAAGATGATGAATTTGATAAGGTGCTTGGCCTGGAATTAGGAGCAGATGATTACTTAACGAAGCCCTTTAGCCCACGTGAGGTAGTTGCCCGGATTAAAGCGATACTAAGAAGATCACAGCATTCTAATAGTACTGAAAATAATGATGATCCAGAGAATGATTCACTGAAAATAGGCGACTTGAAGATCTTTCCTGAACGCTATGAAGCCTATTTCGAGGAGAATCAACTAGAATTGACTCCAAAGGAATTTGAATTACTTTTATACCTCGTGAAGAATAAAGGAAGAGTGTTAACGAGGGATCAATTATTGAGCACGGTGTGGAATTATGATTTTGCCGGAGATTCTCGTATCGTGGATGTCCATATCAGCCATCTGAGGGAGAAAATTGAATCAGACACAAAAAAACCTCTGTATATCAAAACGATAAGGGGCTTGGGTTACAAGTTCGAGGAGCCTAAAAGAGAATGACGACCTACCGTAAGAAACTGCTATTTACCCTCATCACGCTGGTGATGGTCGTACTGATGGCCGTTGGTTTTTTGTTGGGCCATCTTTTCAAAAGCTATTATATTAAAACATTCAACGAACGAATTCAAAATGAAACGTTTTTCATTTCTACATATATTAAAGAGCATGGCGGTATCACCTCCTTTTTGGAAAAAGGTAAAACGTCGAAACTAACGCCGTTGCTTGAATCCAACTTAACCATTCTTTCGACAGATGGAGAGGTTTTATATGATTCGTCCTCTTCAAATGAGTTGCTTGATAGCCATGCAGAAGTCCTTCAGAAAATCACCCTTGAAAAAACGGGGGAGCAGCGTGAAGGCTATGAAGTGGTGGAGGGGGATTCGGACCTTCATTATTACTGGAGCGCCGTTGAAAAGGATGGCGAGATTGAAGGATTTGTCATCCATAGTAATGAAATCGAGGCAATTCAACAAGTCAACCGGCAAATGTGGAGCATATTGGTCATTTGCTTGGGTGCAGCCTTGATCATCATCCTGATGCTGGCAAGTAAAATCACTTCCTATTACACCCGGCCGATTGAAGAGGCCACAATGGCAGCGATTGACCTGGCAAAAGGAAATTACCGTACCCGAAAATTCGAGCAACATTCAGATGAAACGGGGATGTTGACGAACTCGTTGAATATCCTGGCAAGGAACCTCCAAGAAACCGAAATGGCGAGGGAAATGAACCAGGATCGTTTGGAAACGCTCGTCGAAAATATGGGGAGTGGTGTGCTGTTAATTGACAGCAAAGGATATACAACGCTAATCAACCGGGAATTCAAGAAAACCTTTGATGTAGATTCGCATACATTCCTATATCAAGACTATTATTCTGTGATAAAGGATGAAGAAGTCATAGCTCTAATAGAAGAGATTTTCAGGACGGAAAAAACGATAAAACGTCAGGTGAAAATTCCGCTTGCCCTTAAACGAAAGCATTTCGAAATCTATGGAGCTCCCATTATCGGTGATTATGATGAATGGAAGGGAATCCTGCTTATTTTCCATGACATCACTGAACTGAAAAGACTGGAACAAATGCGGAAGGATTTTGTTGCCAATGTCTCTCATGAATTGAGGACACCGATTACTTCTATTAAAGGCTTTTCGGAAACATTGCTGGATGGGGCCTGGAAGGATGAGAAAACCTTAAAGCACTTTTTATCGATCATTTTAAACGAAAGCGATCGGCTTCAAGAGCTCATTCAGGAACTTCTTAATTTATCCAAAATGGAACAGCAGGAATTTGTCCTGAAAACGGACAAGGTAGATATGACTACCATCCTTAAAGAAATTCAGGAAATGCTCATGGGTAAACTACGAAAAAAAGAAATCTCACTCGAAGTCAAAGTGCCTTCGCATTCAGTGGTTATTGAAGGGGAATCAGATCGGATCAAACAAGTGTTCATCAATTTGATTACCAATGCCTTAGCTTATACACCAAATGGTGGGATTGTGACTGTAACGGTTGCGGAGAAGGAACAAACCGTGGATGTGATCGTGCAGGACAATGGAATCGGGATTGAGGAGAAAGAGCTTCCGAGAATCTTTGAACGATTTTATCGAATCGACAAGGCAAGGAGCCGAGATTCAGGTGGAACCGGGATTGGACTTGCCATCGTCAAACATATTGTGGAAGTTCACAAAGGCAAAATTAACGTAGAGAGTAAACCGGGTACCGGCACGACATTCACCGTCACATTGAATAAAAAATTGAAAGGGAATAGGTAGAGTTTACACAGGCTTTACACTTCCTTTAAACAAGCTTCATAATGGAGGGGTACAATGATTGTACAACCCCTCATCCAAGGAGTTAAGTAAGGCAGGGACATTTTAGTCCCTGCCTTTTTCTGTCTGAAAATGGGGAGTCATTGCTGACTTGTTAAAAATTTTCAATTTTACGAAACTTTGGTCCCTTCTTTGCGTAAATAAGATATAACACCAAATAGAAGGGGTGATACATATCGTAAGCTTAAAAAGGATTTATACGGTAACGGGACTTGTTTTACTTATTATAATACTTGGAGTGGTCGCCATTTCCACCTGGTATACGGTGGATGAATCAGATCAATCCGTCATTATGACGTTTGGTAAGGTGGAGGAGACGATAACAGAGCCAGGTCTTCATTTTAAATTACCTTGGCCGATTCAATCGGTCCATAAACTATCCAAGGAAACATTCAGCCTCCAATTCGGGTATAAGGAAGAAGGAGGAAAAGTAACGGAGTATCCGAGAGAGACCAAGATGATAACAGGTGATGAGAATATTGTACTGGCTGACTTGGTGGTACAATGGAAAATTACCGACCCTCCTAAATATCTCTTCAATTCGGATGATCCACAGAAGATTTTATATGATACGACTTCCGCGTCTTTAAGGAGCATCATCGGAAGTACGAAAATCGACGATGCCCTCACTTCCGGTAAGGCGAAAATTGAAGCGGATGTTCGTGAATTGCTGTCGGAATTGATGAAGAAATATGACGTGGGCATTTCCATCTCCGCGGTTAAACTGCAGGATGTCGAGCTGCCCAACGAAGAAGTGCGTAAAGCTTTCACGAACGTAACGGATGCCAGGGAGACGGCGAATACGAAAATCAATGAAGCCAATAAATACGAGAACAAAAGGATTAATGAAGCGGAAGGGGAGAAAGATGCCCTTATTTCAAAAGCGAACGGCGATAAAGCGGCCCGTACGGAAGCGGCCCGCGGTGATGTGGCAGTATTTGAAAAGCTATATAGTGAATATAAAGGCAATAAGGATATCACCCGGGACCGTCTGATTATTGAGACTCTTGAACAGGTATTGCCGAATGCCGATATTTATATCATGAACGATGACGGAAATACAATGAAGTATCTACCGCTGCGCCCATTAGAAAAAGAAGAAACGAAAACGGTGCCTGTCCCTGAGGAAGAAGAAGCGAAAGCACCGGATAACGAAGAGTCGGCAGTGAAAGGGGGCACCCAGCCATGAGTGGAAAAGTGATTGATTTCAATGAGCTAAAAAAGGGCGATTTTCATTGGAGAGGTTATGTGAAAATAGGGATATTCTTCATCATCTTTATCATCCTCATGCTGATCATCTTCACTAATGTGTATATTGTCAAAGAAGGGGAATACAAAGTCGTCCGCCAATTTGGAGAAGTGGTTAGGATTGATAAAACACCAGGACTGAAAGCCAAGGTGCCATTCATTCAAAGCGTTGTGACCTTGCCCAAGTATCAAATGAGCTCCGATGTATCCGAGGCAGAAATCAATACAAGAGATAAAAAAAGGATGTTGATCGATAATTATGCGGTCTGGCGGATTGAAGACCCGAAAAAATTGATCACCAATGCGAGAACACTGGAAAACGCCGAAACAAGGATGGAAGAGTTCATCTATTCTGCGGTCCGTTCAGAGTTGGGGCAGCTGAACTATGATGAAATCATCAACGAGAAATCATCGAGGGGAAGCTTGAACGACCGCATCACAGATAAGGTCAATGAACTGTTAGTGAAGGACAACTATGGAATCAGTCTTACTGATGTTCGTATCAAACGGACGGATTTACCTGCTGAAAATGAGGAGTCGGTCTATAAGCGGATGATATCCGAGCGGGAAAGTAAAGCGCAGGAATATCTTTCAAAAGGGGATGCGAAGAAAAACCGGACCATCGCAAACACTGACCGAAAAGTGAAGGAAATGCTTTCATCGGCGGAAGCTGATGCAGAAGTCATCCGTGCTGAAGGAGAAGGAGAGTCAGCCAAGATATATAATAAATCATTCTCCAAGGATCCTGAGTTCTATAAACTATACCGGACGCTGGAGTCTTACAAAAAAACGGTCGGTAATCAAACGGTTATCATTTTACCATCCGACTCGCCGTACGCAAGCTTGTTAATGGGAAATACTAAATAACAGCATAGCCGTTCATTTTTCTTTCCACTTCCACTCATGGTAGAATGGAAAGAGACGATGAACGGTTTTTTTGTGTGATTAATAGAAGCCGACCTACATAAAACGGGTGTGACTGGAGGAAGACAATTTTGAATAAAAAGTTAGTACTTATAGATGGAAATAGCATAGCTTACCGCGCATTTTTTGCGCTTCCGCTTTTGAATAACGACAAAGGGGTCCATACGAATTCTGTATATGGCTTCACCATGATGCTCAATCGCATTCTGGAGGAAGAAAAGCCGACCCATATACTCGTGGCCTTTGATGCCGGCAAAACGACGTTTAGACATGCGTCCTTTAAGGAATACAAGGGTGGCCGTCAGAAAACGCCACCGGAACTATCTGAACAGTTCCCCTTCATAAGGGAGCTGCTTGATTGCTTTCAAATAAAACGGTACGAACTGGAAAATTATGAAGCGGACGATATTATCGGAACGCTTTCCCTTCAGGCCGAGAAAGATGGGTTCGAGGTGAAGGTCATTTCCGGGGATAAGGATTTAACACAATTAGCTTCGCCAAACACGACCGTCTCAATTACGAAGAAGGGCATCACTGAAATCGAGGAGTATACACCGAAGTATATCCATGAAAAGTATGGCCTTTCCCCCGTGCAAATCATTGATCTTAAAGGATTGATGGGCGATGCATCCGATAATATCCCAGGCATCCCCGGTGTGGGCGAGAAAACGGCACTTAAATTGCTACATCAATTCGAAACGGTCGAAAACCTGCTGCAATCGATTGATGAGGTTAGCGGCCAGAAGTTAAAAGAAAAGATCGAGGAGCATAAAGACCTTGCGCTACTAAGTAAGGAGCTTGCGACAATCAAACGAGAAGCTCCCATTGAAGTGGGTGTGGACGAAACGGAATATAACGGAATGGATCAGGAAAAGGTCATTGACTTTTATAAAGAGTTAGGTTTCTCGACTCTTCTGGAAAAACTTGACGTATCAGGAGGGGAACCGCTAGAACAGGAAGACATCCATGTTCAGACGGGTTCAGAATTGACAATGGATATGCTTGCCGATGAGAATGCCCTATACATTGAAATTCTTGAGGATAACTACCATCGTGCAGAAATCCTGGGTATCTCCATCAGTAATGAACATGGACATTTTTATTTCCCGGGTGAAACCGTACTGACATCTGAAGTATTCAAAACATGGGCGGAGGATGATACCAAAAAGAAAACGGTCTTTGATGCGAAGCGTACGGTTGTACTTCTGCGCCACCGTGGAATCGATATAAAAGGCATTGATTTTGATGTATTTCTAGCTTCCTATATTTTGGATCCCGGAGAGTCTGTAGATGAAGTGGCGGAAATCACGAAAACGCAAGGGCTTGTGCGGCTAGAGAGCGATGATGTCTTTTATGGAAAAGGGGCAAAGCGGAAGATACCTGGAGATGCAGAACTTAGTGAGCATATTGCCAGAAAAGCGAAGGGCATTTTTGCATTGAAAGAACCGATGATCGAAAAGTTGCGTGAGTTCGAACAATACGATTTGTTAACGGACCTTGAGCTGCCATTGTCCATCATCCTAGCAAATATGGAGTGGCAGGGCGTAAAGGTGGACATCGGAAGGCTGAAAAAGATGGGACAGGAATTGGCTGTCCGCTTAAGAAGCATTGAGGAACGAATTTTCGATTTGGCCGGGGAAGCCTTCAATATCAATTCCCCGAAACAGCTCGGGGTAATCTTATTTGAAAAATTGGAGCTCCCCGTGTACAAAAAGACGAAAACGGGCTACTCCACGTCAGCGGATGTACTGGAAAAACTGGAAAGCCAGCATGATATCGTAAAGGAAATCCTGTTGTACCGGCAATTGGGCAAGTTGCAATCGACTTATATCGAGGGCTTGCTCAAAGTGGTGAACCAGGAAACGGATAAGGTGCATACCCGATTCAATCAGGCGTTGACCCAAACGGGCCGCCTTAGTTCAACGGACCCTAACTTGCAAAATATCCCGATTCGTCTAGAGGAAGGTCGGAAAATCAGACAGGCGTTCATTCCTTCCGAAAAGGATTGGATTATCTTCGCAGCCGACTATTCGCAAATCGAGCTCCGCGTATTGGCGCATATCGCCAATGACAGTGGATTGGTTGAAGCGTTCAGGGCCGGGATGGATATTCATACAAGGACGGCAATGGATGTATTCCATGTGCCTTCCGAGGAAGTCACATCAAATATGCGTAGACACGCTAAAGCCGTAAACTTCGGAATCGTTTATGGAATAAGTGACTATGGACTTTCTCAAAGTCTTGGGATAACACGTAAGGAAGCTGGGGAGTTCATCGAGAGGTACTTCAAAAGCTTCCCAGGTGTGCAGGATTATATGGAAGAAAGTATTCATGAAGCACGTAAGAACGGATACAGTACAACATTACTGCAAAGAAGGCGCTACATTCCCGAAATCACGAGCCGTAATTTCAATATCAGAAGTTTTGCTGAAAGGACAGCGATGAATACCCCAATTCAGGGAAGTGCCGCAGATGTCATTAAACTAGCGATGATCAATATGAACGAACGCCTGAAAAAAGAAGGGCTTAAAACGAGGATGCTTCTGCAGGTTCATGATGAATTGATTTTCGAAACACCACCGGAGGAGCTCGAGATCCTGATGAAAATCGTACCGGAAGAAATGGAAAATGCGATTGAATTGAACGTTCCACTCAAAGTGGATTATGCATATGGACCAACATGGTTTGATGCTAAATAAATGAAGATAGGTGATTATAATGCCAGAACTTCCTGAAGTGGAAACCGTCAGAAGAACATTGGAACAGCTTGTTTTAGGAAAGGAAATCCTGGAGGTTTCCGTCTTCTGGCCCAAAATTATAAAGGCACCTGAGCCAGTTGAACAGTTTCAAGATGCATTAAGGGGTCAGACGATCCACAGCATTGGCCGTCGGGGCAAGTTCCTCATTTTCAACATGGACGACTATGCGATGGTCTCCCATTTAAGGATGGAAGGGAAATACGGGGTCCATTCGAAAGAGGAACCTTACGATAAGCATACCCATGTCATCTTCACCTTCACGGATGGCAGTGAGCTTAGGTATCGGGATGTCCGCAAATTCGGAACGATGCATCTATTTCGTAAAGGAGAAGAAATGGAGCAAATGCCTCTGTTGCATTTAGGTCCTGAACCACTATCGGGAGAGTTTACCGTCGAGGGACTTCGTGCAAAACTTGCGAAAACGAGCAGGAAGATCAAACCTGTTCTACTCGACCAAACCGTCGTGGTCGGGATCGGTAATATATATGTGGACGAATCCTTATTCCGTTCAGGCATTCATCCGGAACGAGTGGCTTCCACCCTCACACTGGAAGAAATTCAAAAACTGCATGCCGAAATCATCGCCACTTTGAGCGAAGCGGTGGAAAAAGGCGGGAGCACGATACGTTCATACGTCAACTCACAAGGTCAAATCGGCATGTTTCAGTTGGAACTGAATGTATACGGACGCAAAGGGGAAAACTGCAAAATTTGCGGTACCCCGTTAGAAAAGCTAGTCGTCGCAGGACGGGGCACACATATATGCCCGACTTGCCAGCCAAATAAGTAATCATTTGATAAAACACATCGGATGGGCTCTTTCCATATACTGGGGTAGCAACTAGATGGGAAGGAGCATTCATTCCGATGTGGCTACAAATTATTTTTCTTGCTTTTGCAGTAAGTATTGACGGTTTCGGTGTGGGCATGACGTTCGGTATGCGCAAGGTGAAAATACCCTTGAAATCCATTGCTGTCGTATCGGTCTGTTCGGCAATGAGCTTGGGTATTGCGATGGTCATCGGTGAATTCATCAGTCAGCTTATCTCTGTCGGGGCCGCAGAAAAAACAGGGGGCATTATCCTCGTACTTTTGGGGTCGTGGATGGTATACCAATATTTTAGGCCCGAGAAGGAAACGAATGATGAGCGATATCACGAAAAAATCATCTTCAATTTTGAAATTAAATCACTTGGAGTGGCTATCAATATCTTACAAAAACCAATGAATGCCGATTTTGATAGATCAGGGACGATTACCGGTATCGAGGCGCTTGTACTGGGCTTCGCGTTATCGCTAGATGCGTTCGGTGCCGGAGTGGGAGCTGCCATGATGGGGATTTCCCCAATCATTCTTGCACTTTGCATTGCCGTGATGAGCTTCATCTTTATCGGGAGCGGACTTCAATCCGGCAAATTGCTTTCCAATAATAAAATCGTGCAGCATCTGACCTTTCTTCCGGGGGTATTACTGATTTTAATCGGATTATTCAAGTTATAAAGAACGGGGAAAAGGGGGAGCTTATGGGACAAATCATCGGGATCACTGGTGGAATTGCCAGTGGGAAAAGTAGTGTCAGTCAGTATTTAAGAGAATTGGGTTTCGTGATAGTGGATGCGGATGTGGCTTCCCGTGCAGTCGTGGAACCTGGGGAAGAGGCCTACCTACAAGTGGTGAAGGCTTTCGGGGAAGATCTTTTATTGTCTGATGGAAGGATCGACCGGGCAAAGTTAGGCTCGATCATATTTCACGACCAAGAAAAAAGGTTGCTTTTAAATCGTATCGTACATCCTGCCGTGAGAAATTGGATGCGCCAAGAAACGGAAAAGGCCCTTGCTGCTGGAGCGGAAACGGTATTCATGGACATTCCACTCCTGTTCGAAAGCAAGCTGACGTTCATGGTGGAAAGGACACTTTTGGTATACGTGGATGAATCGGTTCAACTAGAGCGATTAATGAACCGGAATGCGTTGACGGAAACCGACGCTTTAGCGAGAATCCATTCGCAAATGCCCTTGAAAGATAAAAAGGAACTAGCGGATGCCATCGTCGATAATAATGGCGATATAGAAGAAACCAAAAAGCAGGTTGTTGAAATACTTAAGAAATGGGAGATCCTATAGAGTGGAAAAGGAAGGGACTTTAACGGTTTCTTCCTTTTTGTTTTGAAAAAGGAAGAAATCCGCTTTTTTATTAACACATTTCAAGAGTAATGTGTTATACTAATTACATATGAAGGGTATTAAGTATAACATTAATATATTCAGGAGGGTCCGATAAATGAATTCAAGAATAGCGATTAACGGATTTGGAAGAATTGGAAGAATGGTTTTCCGTAAGGCAATAGTAGATGAGAGTCTGGACATCGTTGCCATTAATGCAAGCTATCCCGCTGAAACGTTAGCCCATTTATTGAAGTATGATACAATTCATGGGAAGTTTGACGGCATAATCGTTGCCGAAGATGATTCTCTTGTAGTGAATGGACGACGTGTACAACTGATAAATAATCGCGATCCAAAGCTATTGCCTTGGAAAGAGATGGATATAGATATTGTAATCGAAGCTACGGGTAAATTCAATGAGCGTTCTAAAGCCGCCATGCACTTAGAAGCAGGGGCAAAAAGGGTCATCCTTTCCGCGCCGGGTAAAAATGAAGACGTTACCATTGTGATGGGCGTAAATCAGGAAGCGTTAGAAATTGACAAGCATTTCGTCATTTCGAATGCGTCGTGTACGACTAATTGCCTTGGACCGGTTGCCAAAGTACTTGATCAAAAGTTCGGCATAGACAATGGTTTGATGACAACCATCCATTCTTATACGAATGACCAAAATAACATCGATAACCCGCACAAGGATTTAAGGCGTGCCCGTGCGGCTGCAGAAAGCATCATCCCTACGACTACAGGGGCGGCTAAAGCTCTTTCATTGGTGTTGCCTCAATTGAAGGGCAAACTTCATGGTATGGCCATACGTGTACCGACTCCGAACGTCTCTTTAGTCGACCTTGTTGTGGATTTAAACCGTGATGTTACAATCGATGAAGTGAATCAGGCTTTCATAGATGCCTCAGAAAATGAGCTTAAAGGAATTATGGAATATACAACAGAACCGCTTGTTTCAAGTGATTTCAAGACCAATCCGCATTCTGCCATCATCGATGGTCTGTCGACGATGATGATTGGTGATAGAAAAGTGAAAATTCTGGCTTGGTACGATAACGAGTGGGGTTACTCCAATCGAGTAGTCGATCTTGTAAAATTGGTAGCTTCGGAGTTGACAAAGGCTTCTGAAGTTCAAATGTCAGTTAAATAAGAGTAAAGGCCCGTTATATGTTTAACGGGCTATTCTTATGGATACGTTTAGGACAGGTACGGAACCTTGGGTATTAATTCCTTGGTCCTGTCAGATTAACAATTAATGATTAAATTTCCAAAAATGCAAAATGCAGTTGCAAAAGAAATCCATACATTATATACTATGAATCGTGAACTTCCTAAAAAGGGAGTTTGCGTAATGGCTACTTAAAGGGTTAGGACCTCTTTGGACTAACTTTCCCCCGTGGTAGTTATTAAGGATTCAGAATTTTTAATTATGTAAGGGGGAACAGAATATGGAAACAGCTTACACGATGGAAACGATGGGAAGACATGTCATTTCTGAACTTTGGGGTTGTGACTTTGAAAAACTGAACAATATTGATTTAATTGAGAGAATCTTCGTCGATGCTGCACTGAAATCGGGTGCTGAGGTTCGCGAGGTGGCATTCCATAAATTTGCTCCACAAGGGGTGAGCGGGGTCGTCATTATCTCTGAATCACATCTTACCATTCATAGCTTTCCGGAACATGGATATGCCAGCATTGATGTTTATACATGCGGCAACTTAGATCCTAATATTGCAGCCGATTATATCGCGGAGGCTTTGAATGCACAAACGCGCGAGAATATTGAACTTCCACGTGGACTTGGTCCCGTGCAAATGAAAAAAACTAAAATGGGTGTTTTATAATAAACGGGTTAACAAGAGATGCTATATATGCATCTCTTTTTTGATGCCATGAAATGGCCATTCTTCACTCATGGAAAAGCTCCATTAACAGGCATTTACATAGTAAGTACACACATCCTTTACTTGAAGTTTCACTTTTTACTTGTACTGGTTGTCCCTTTTATATAAGATTAAGATAAAATAGTATTCCTTAGGGAAGTTTGATTAGGAGTATCACTTAAAATACGGAGCTGGTAATGATGAAATGTCCATCATGTCAATATAACGGAACGAGAGTGCTCGATTCCAGGCCTGTCGATGAAAGTAAATCGATTCGACGACGCCGGGAATGCGAGGCATGCGGGTTTCGATTCACTACTTTTGAAAAGGTCGAGGAGACGCCGTTGATCGTCGTGAAAAAGGGCGGGACTCGGGAAGAGTTTAGCCGTGATAAAATCCTGCGTGGACTAATCAGGGCTTGTGAAAAGCGTCCGGTTCCATTGAAGGAACTAGAACAAATCACGAGTTATGTAGAAAAGGAATTGCGCAATCAGGGTATTTCGGAAGTGAAAAGTGACAGTGTCGGTGAAATGGTGATGGACCAACTGGCTGAAGTTGATGAAGTGGCTTATGTGAGATTTGCCTCCGTATACCGACAATTTAAAGATATTAATGTATTTATCGATGAACTGAAAGATTTAATAAATAAAGAAAGAAAGTAGAGCTGAAGATTTACTTTGGCTCTTTTTTCACTATATCTTTTGAAAGGTTTGAATGAAGATGTCAATGCATTGGCAGGAACTGCTCCCCGCGGATTCGTACATGGTGTCCTCTGCGGGGCTGCTTCATGATTATGATCGGAAAATACTGACACGGCTGTACCAACCTCTTATTGGACCGATCTGTATTAGCCTATACATGACGTTATGGAGCGAATTGGAGGAGAACCGGCTTTGGTCGGAGGCTTCCTCCCATTATCAATTGATGAATACCATGGGCCTGAAATTAGGCGATATATATGAAGCACGTCTTTTACTTGAAGGAATCGGATTGCTGAATGTGTACAAGAAATCGAAAGGGGATACGAAGGAATTCATCTATGAATTGAATCCGCCCCTATCCCCGCAGCAGTTTTTCACGGATGGCATGCTGAATATCTATTTATATAAAAAAATAGGAAAAGTCCAATTCAACCGGCTGAAGAGATTCTTTTGTGTGGACACGATTGCAACGGACCAGTTTGAATATGTGACGAAATCCTTTGCAGAGGTTTTTTCATCAGATCATCTAGATTCCCTCTATGTTACGGATGAAGCCAAAAACGAATGGAACCCATTGCCTAAACAGCAATTTATCGATCAATCTGACGGTGTCGAGCCTTCGGGGTTCGATGGCTTGTTTGATTTTGATCTTTTGTTCGCTGGGATGAAGAGCTCGATTGTACCCAAGAAGGCCTTTACGCCTAAAATTAGAAATACCATCGCCAAACTAGCTTTTTTATATGGCATCAATCCGCTTGAAATGCAAAAACTAGTAATGGATGCCGTAACGCTGGACGATGAAATCGATGAAGAGCTGCTTCGGAAAGCGGCAAGGGACTGGTACCAAATTGAACGCCAGGCCGACATGCCTTCCTTGATCAATCGTGTACAGCCTATACGGGAACGGACGCAAAAGGATGAACCGAAAACACAGGAGCAAGAGCTTATTCGCCATTTGGAGACTACTTCCCCGCGTGATCGGCTCATGCAATTATCCGGAGGAGCGGAACCGACCAGTGGTGATTTAAAAGTGGTGGAAGGTGTAATGATCAATCAGAAGCTGAATCCTGGAGTCGTGAATGTTTTAATCGAATACGTTATGCTTAAGACAGACATGAAATTCACAAAGGGATATGTGGAAAAACTGGCAGGTCATTGGGCACGATTGAAGGTTTCCACAGTCATAGAAGCGATGGAACTGGCTAAAAATGAACACCGGAAATACCAAGAGTGGGCACAAGGAAGCAAGAACGTTGCCAAAGGCGGCCGGAAAAAATCGATCAGAGAAGAAGTGGTTCCGGACTGGCTTGAACAGGACGAGGAGAAACAGCCTGAACAGAAAGCGGAACAGCCTGAACTGAGTGAACAAAAACGTGAGCTTCAAGAGAAGTGGAAGCAGTGGAAAGCTGGAGGTGAAATAAACGATGGAAAAGATTAATAGATCGCTTAATAAACTGGCCAATACGGGTGATTTCCAGAAACGGTATGAACAGTTGAAGCAGGAAATCTTTGAAAATGAACAGGTGCGTCTTTTTCTGAATGCCAATAGCTCAACGGTCACAGAGGAAATGATCGATAAGAATTTAGGTAAGCTTTACGAATTCATTTCTCAGAGCAACAAGTGTGATAGATGTCCAAGCCTGGATGGGTGCATCAATATGATGCATGGGTATTATCCAAAGCTCGTTGTTCAAGGGAAGGCCCTTAATTTGAATTATGAAATCTGTCCGAGGAAATTGGCAGAGGATGAGAAGCGGAAACGGGAGAGGCTCATTCGCAGTCTATACGTTCCCAAGGATATATTGAAGGCAACGATTGAAGACTTTTCACAAACGGACGATGAAAATAAACGGTTAGGCGTCCTAGGAAAAGCGATATCGTTCATCATGGAATATGAGCCTGGCAAACGTCAAAAGGGATTGTATATATACGGAAAGTTTGGCGTTGGTAAGACGTATTTATTGGGTGCGATCGCCAATGAACTTGCGCAAAGGCAAATCTCTTCGATGATCGTCTATGTTCCTGATTATTTACGGGAACTGAAAGGTTCAATCGGTGATAATACCGTCAACGAGAAAATAGAGATGGTCAAAACGGCGCCTGTCCTGATGCTTGATGATATTGGGGCAGAATCGATGACAAGCTGGGGACGGGATGAAGTCATAGGGCCCATCCTACAATTTAGAATGCTTGAAAATTTACCGACGTTTTTCACTTCCAATTTTGATATGAAGGGTCTGGAGAATCACTTGACTTATTCCCAACGTGGTGAGAAAGAAGAAGTGAAAGCGGCAAGGGTATTGGAGAGGATTCAATATTTAGCGGAACCTGTAAAGCTTGATGGTATCAATCGCAGAAGGTAAAGGAAGGTGGTCTCTACAAAGAGGCTGCTTTTTTTTGCCCTTTCACACCATCTTACTTCTAAATAAGCCCCTATTCCCATATACATGAAAAAAGTAAAGCAAGGGGGAAGGGGGGATGTCGTAGTGCAAATTACGTTCCAAAATGATTCGGAAGCTTTAAAACTGCTGAATTTCGTTTCTGTCCATCCTTTGGGGACAGAAGTTCAACCATATATTGAATTTTCCCCACAACAAGGTCTCGTTATCGATATGTCCAAACTAAAAACCGATAAATGGCTGACACTGCTCAGTGAAACATTTCATTCCTTTTTACTTGAAGAAAAAACGCTTCCTGTTCTTAAACAAATCATCATCGGAAAATTTTTCTATCGAGAACAAGAAGAAATTGATGCCATCATCGAGATAGCTTCTTCCATCATTGAAGCGGAAAACACCGAATGTGGAGGCAGTTTATTCAGTAGGGAAAAGCAATTGATCGAAGAAGGCCTTCAGAGTATATTGGCGGGAAAGGTGTCTTTTTCATTCGATTCGTTCACTACCTTTCGGTTAAGGTCTTTTCAGCATGCGTTGGAAAAGTATGCAGTTCGGGCCATCGATGAATATAAGCTCGAGCAGGATTACCAAAATTTCATTGCGATGCTCAGGGATTGCCTGCATGAACAGGAATCGAAGGTACCAAGGCTTCACCTTGTCAATCATGACGGGTTTCAATTCTATGATCATGAGCTCGGCAGGATGGATCGCCGAAAACTGACAAGCATGATTGACAGGAAGTTGCTGGCCGATATTTCATTCTTTCTTGATACGGTCCTTTGGGCACCACTCTTATCCATCGCACCGGCTAGCTTATATATTTATACGGATAATAAGGAGGAAGGCCTGATTCAAACGATGACACGAATCTTCGAGGAAAGGGCGACCGTCCTGCCGCTTTCAGCCTTTAAGCAGGCCACTGAATGATTATCTTGGGGATTTTGGGTAAAACCTAATTTTAACCTTGATTTTCAATGCATAACGAATTATAATTTCCTACATACTATTAAAAACAAAAAGTTATGATGAGGACACGGGTATTCTAGTCGCCAATTTACAGAGAGGGAAGCCAGCAGGCTGTAAGCTTCCTATTAGCATAGAACACTTACCACCTTTAAACTTCGGTTCGGAAAGCAATTTTTTTGCGACTATGAGCTGACGGGAAGCTGCCGTTATCTAGTTACAAGTGTCACTTTGCCGTGAAAAGCAGAGTGGAACGAGGGTGGAACCGCGGGTTAATTTAATTACTAAGCTCGTCCCTGTTTTATACAGGGGCGGGCTTTTTTGTGTTTTAATCCGCGCAATTGCTTGGTATCCCCCTGAAACTTGAAACGGATGGTAACTAAAAGAAGGAGTGAAGCTACAATGTCAGAACAACTGAAAATATCTTTTCCTGATGGAGCGGTGAAGGAGTTTGCTAAAGGCACAACAACTGAAGACATCGCAGCATCCATCAGCCCAGGACTAAGAAAAAAATCCATTGCAGGTAAATTCAATGGTGAACTATATGATTTGAAACGTCCAATCGAAGAAGACGGTACCATTGAAATCGTTACACAAGATGCTGCGGAAGCACTTGAAGTTCTTCGCCACAGTACCGCCCATTTAATGGCACAAGCCATCAAACGTCTTTATAAAAACGCTAAATTCGGTGTCGGTCCAGTCATCGAAGGCGGTTTTTATTACGATATCGATCTTGAGGAATCATTGACTCCTGATGACCTTTCAGCGATTGAAAAAGAAATGAAGAAAATCGTCAATGAAAACCTGGAAATCTCACGTATTGAAGTAACCCGTGATGAAGCCATTTCCCGTTTTAAAGAGATTGGCGACGAATATAAATTGGAATTGATCGATGCGATTCCAGCTGAACAGCAAGTAACGATTTATGAACAAGGTGAGTTTTTTGACCTTTGCCGGGGAATTCATGTACCTTCCACTGGAAAGATCAAAGAATTCAAGCTGTTAAGCATTGCAGGGGCCTATTGGAGAGGCGACAGCAAGAACAAAATGTTGCAACGTATTTATGGTACGGCTTTCTTCAAAAAAGAAGACTTGGCTGACCACCTACGTTTCTTAGAGGAAGCAAAAGAGCGTGATCACCGTAAAATCGGTAAAGAATTGGATCTGTTCATGACTTCACAAAAAGTCGGCCAAGGGCTGCCTATGTGGCTGCCAAAAGGTGCAACAATCCGCCGTACGATTGAGCGTTATATTGTGGACAAGGAAGAACGCCTGGGATATGACCACGTATACACACCTGTCATGGGTAGTGTCGACCTTTACAAAACATCTGGACACTGGGACCACTATCAAGACGGAATGTTCCCAGCGATGGACATGGATAATGAACAGCTTGTTCTTCGTCCGATGAACTGCCCACATCATATGATGGTGTATAAAAACAGCATCCATAGCTACCGGGAACTTCCGATCAGGATTGCTGAACTTGGCATGATGCACCGCTATGAAATGTCAGGCGCATTGTCAGGATTGCAGCGCGTACGTGGAATGACATTGAATGATGCTCATATTTTCGTCCGTCCGGATCAAATCAAAGACGAATTAAAACGTGTCGTGAACCTGATTTTAGAAGTCTATAAGGATTTCGATATCAAGGATTATTCATTCCGTTTATCTTACCGCGATCCAAACAATACTGAGAAATACTTCGACGATGATGCAATGTGGGAAAAAGCGCAAAGCATGTTAAAAGGCGCGATGGACGAGCTTGGCCTTGATTACTTCGAAGCGGAAGACGAAGCGGCATTTTACGGTCCGAAACTGGACGTCCAAGTGCGGACGGCTTTAGGAAAAGACGAAACATTATCGACTGTTCAGCTTGATTTCTTGCTTCCTGAACGTTTTGACTTAAACTATGTCGGTGAAGATGGTAAACATCACCGTCCGGTCGTTATCCACCGTGGCGTAGTTTCTACCATGGAACGCTTTGTCGCTTACTTGATCGAAGAATACAAAGGGGCTTTCCCAACTTGGTTATCCCCAATCCAAGCACAAGTGATTCCAGTCTCACCTGAAGTGCATCTTGAATATGCAAAAGAAATCCAAGATAAACTGAAGGCAGCAGGCATCCGTGTTAATTTGGACACTCGTGATGAGAAAATCGGGTACAAAATCCGTGAAGCACAAATGCAAAAAATCCCTTACATGCTTGTCGTTGGTGATAATGAAGTAAACGAAGGCAGTGTGAACGTCCGTAAATACGGCGAACAAAAATCCGAAACGGTATCTTTCGAAGACTTCGTTTCAGCCATTAAAGCAGAAGTGAGTCGTTAACAAAAAAAGGGAGGCACATATTGTTGTGTCTCCCTTTTAATTAAGGCATGATAAAGACAACGAAGAATAAGGAGTGACATCATGAAAAAGAAATTTTCCTATTTATTTGCACCGGCTTTTTTGTTAGTCATCGTTTTATTGATGTTGGATGATTACCGACAATATGCCATTTTCCCAGTCCTGCTGTTTTGGATCGCTCTATTTTCGTGGGATTCGATTGAGAAAAAGAAAAAGGCAAAAGAAAATCCTAACAGGTGATGATCATGCAGGAAATGGAGTGACAGGCTATGGTAGGCCTGAACATCGGTGAATCAAAAGATGGGTTTATGAATTCGAGAATGTAGTGAAGCACTCCCATTTCGACGTGGTCGTATGATGGTGAATGTTATTTATTCAAAATACTTTAGGAAAATGTATTGTCAAATCTCCTAATGTTTGATAAGATTAATTCTGTTGTGAAAAACGAACGAATTAAAACGAATTAAGTATTTGACAAGTCATCAGTGTTTATGATATATTTCTAAAGTGAATTGAATACGGTTTGAGGAAAGAAGAGGCACCCGCTTCTCACCTGGTTGACGCAAGCAATGCAGTTAACAGGTCATGATTTGATTATTTGGATCTTTCTAAATTAGTCTATCAGTGTGGGTGCTGCATGCATCCACACTTTTTTTATTTTATTATATCCTGTAAGCGAGTTGTGAGCGTGACCTAATTGATTCAAACGTTCGTATTCGCCAATATCTTTGGAGGTGGCTAACTATTAGTAAAGACGCGATGGTAAACGAGGGCATCCGAGCCCGTGAAGTTCGTCTTATTGACCAAAACGGAGAACAACTTGGAATTAAAACGAAATTCGAGGCAATGGAAATAGCCGCTCGTGTAAATCTTGATCTAGTTTTAGTTGCTGCAAATGCAAAGCCTCCGGTAGCCCGGATTATGGACTACGGAAAACACCGCTTCGAGCAGCAAAAGAAAGACAAGGAAGCTCGTAAGAATCAAAAGGTCATCAGTCTGAAAGAGGTTCGCTTGAGCCCGACGATTGAAGAACATGATTTCAATACGAAACTTCGCAACGGAATCAAATTCCTTGAAAAAGGCGATAAAGTAAAAGCTTCTATCCGATTCAAAGGTCGTGCTATCACGCATAAGGAAATCGGTCAACGCGTATTGGTTCGTTTTGCAGATGCATGTAAAGAAGTGGCTACAATCGAGCAACATCCAAAAATGGATGGACGCAGCATGTTCATTATTTTAGCACCAAAAGCCGAAAAGTAATTATTAAGTATTTTGTAATGAGGAGGAATACCTTATGCCTAAAATGAAAACTCACCGCGGTTCAGCTAAACGTTTCAAAAAAACTGGATCCGGTAAACTTAAGCGTTCTAACGCTTACACAAGCCATTTATTTGCTAACAAATCTACTAAGCAAAAGCGTAAGCTTCGCAAAGCTAGCCTTGTAAGCAAAGGTGACTTCAAACGTATTCGTCATATGTTAGATAACATTAAATAAGTTCGATTTATCGAGTTAAATAGGAGGGAAATAACATGCCACGTGTAAAAGGCGGTACTGTTACTCGCAAACGTCGTAAAAAGGTTATAAAATTAGCTAAAGGTTACTATGGCTCGAAACATATTCTTTTCAAAGTAGCTAACCAACAAGTAATGAAGTCAGGAAACTATGCTTTCCGTGACCGTCGTCAGAAAAAACGTGATTTCCGCAAACTTTGGATCACTCGTATCAACGCAGCTGCTCGCATCAACGGACTATCTTATAGCCGTTTAATGCATGGCTTAAAGCTTGCTGGTATCGAAGTGAACCGTAAGATGCTTGCTGATCTTGCTGTAGCTGACGAACAAGCTTTTGCTCAATTAGCAACTGCTGCTAAACAACAATTAGACAAATAAGTCTGACTGATATAAGCCGCTCTCTTTTTTAAGAGGGCGGCTTTTTATATGCAAGGAGGGAAAGAAGATGGAAGCGATATGGTTCGTTCTTGCCTATTTCATCATGGTCAACATCATCGGGTTTGTGCTGATGGGCATCGATAAAAAGAAGGCATGGAAGAGGGAATACCGGATCAGTGAAAAGACACTCTGGACCTGGGCCATCATTGGCGGGGGAACGGGAGCATTCATGGGGATGCGTCATTTCCGCCATAAAACGAAGCACTTCACTTTTAAATGGGGGCTACCTGCTTTAATGGTTATCCAGATTGTGCTATTACTCACCAACATCATTCGTTAGTCATATGTTACTGAAATTGCGTATATGCTTGTAGAAGCAGCAAGAATTAGCTGGAGGGAGAACATGGATGAAAAACTGACACTTTTAATGGGTTACGTTCAATCCGGCAGTGTGTTTGCACCATTAATTTTCATCACTTTCCATTTGTTACGACAGTTTTTATTCATACCTGTGATAGTCGTTTGCATTTCAGGGGGCATTTTATTCGGGGCAGCTTTTGGAACCATCTACTCCATCATCGGTCTGACCCTTGCTAATATGATTTTTTATTTCGTCATTGAAAAGTTTCCTAAAATGCAGGAAAAACTGTTTCGTCTTAAAAATAAGCTATTCGGAAATCGGAAACTTAACAGCCGTCAAATTGCGGTATTGCGGCTCATTCCGTTCATCCATTACTATTTATTATCCCTCTGTCTTTTGGAATCCAATAAAGGATTAAAGAACTACTTTTATTTATCCTTCATGACAAATATCCCCGTTGCCTTCGTCTATACGGTTTTCGGTCATTATATTGCGGATTTCAGCCCGACACTCATCATCATCATTTTATTATCGCTTACCTTATTGCTGTACTTATTGAGGGAAAAGCAGACGGTCGTGCCATGGAAAGAATTTTTTCAATCGCATGAAAAATAAAAGCCTTGAGTGGAAGTCACTCAAGGCCATTGCCATTTTAGTCGGTCAAAAACTCCTTAACCGGACTTTTCCAGTCAATCATGGCATCTGGATATTGTTTTTTTATGGCTCTTTCAATCTTTAAGAAATCATCACGCTTTAAGCCTTTCAAAGCGGAAGTTTTCTTCGGCCAGATGAAAATGGAGATCACCTCAAAGGAACGTTCGGTCGTACCTAAATATTTTTCCCCTTCAAACATCACCCCGTTGTAGGTCAATAAAAAATTCTTGCGGATATTCGATGTATCATCGAGCAAAAAGAACTTTTTCTGTTCGTGTGCAAGTTCCAATTTTCGTTTCGGATTAAATAAATATTTGATTGTCGTGTATATGAAAAAGATGATAAGAGCCAAAAGCAAGATCCGTAGTATTAATACCATCATGTTTCCTCCTAAACAGAGTGATTCCTTTCTTTTACGTATAGGTTTTTAATAAGTTTCATTTATTTGATATAATTTAAGCATGACTGATGAAAGTAGTGATGAAATGAATATCGAAAAATTGATGGACATGCAGGCTGCCTTGGATAAACATATTGAGAAGAAACATGCATTACATAATGAGGATCTTGTTGAGAGAAAGATTCTGGCTCTATTAGTAGAGCTTGGCGAGCTGGCGAACGAAACAAGATGTTTTAAGTTTTGGAGTCTTAAAGGCGCTTCGGATAAGGAGACGGTTTTAGCTGAATATGTGGATGGCATACATTTTATTCTGTCACTTGGCATTGAAAAAGGGTTTATGCCCAAAGTGGAATCAGCTTCCCATCTGAAAGGGGAGGATGTAACTGCGCAATTTATAAAGATTTATGGATCCATCAATGAGTTTCGTATACAGCAGGAGGAGCCTGCCTTTCAAGCGGTATTTACCGAGTACTTACGCTTAGGGGAGATGCTTGGCTTTTCTGCGGTGGATGTAGAGGCCGCGTATGTCAGTAAGAATGAAGTGAATTATGAACGGCAGAAGAATGGCTATTAATTGTGGGTTATACCCATATTTTGTATAATGAAAGTTGAAGTGTATGAATGAGGAGGAACGGGAATGGTTCAATTAGATGGAACGCTTAAGATGTTGAAAGACTTAACGGATGCAAAAGGGATTGCCGGGAATGAAAGTGAAGTAAGAAAGGTCATGACTGAATACATAACTCCATATGCGGATGAAATTTCCACGGATGGATTGGGTAGTTTGATTGCTAAGAAAACAGGTGAGGAAAATGGGCCGAAGATTGTCGTGACGGGTCATTTGGATGAGGTCGGTTTCATGATTACACGAATCGACGATAAAGGATTTTTACGTTTCCAGCCGGTAGGGGGATGGTGGTCACAGGTCATGCTTGCACAGCGTGTGACGATCGTGACGAGCAAAGGCGATGTGACAGGCATCATCGGGTCAAAACCGCCGCATATCTTAACGGCAGAAGCGAGGAAGAAGCCGGTTGAGATAAAGGATATGTTCATTGATATCGGAGCGACCAGTAAGGAAGAAGCACAGGGGTGGGGAATCAAGCCAGGAGACATGGTGGTGCCTTATTTCGAATTCACGGTCATGAATAATGATAAGATGCTTCTTGCCAAAGCTTGGGACAACCGAATTGGTTGCGCCATCGCGATCGATGTTCTGAAACAATTGAAAGATAGTGAACATCCGAATGTAGTGTATGGAATTGGAGCAGTCCAAGAAGAAGTGGGTCTGCGTGGATCTAAAACATCGACATTCAAGATCCAGCCGGATATCGGTTTTGCCGTTGATGTAGGGATTGCAGGGGATACACCTGGTGTAAGTGATAAAGAAGCGATGAGTAAAATGGGGAATGGCCCGCAAATCGTCATTTATGATGCATCGATGGTGGCCCATAAAGGATTACGGGATTTCGTTACGAATACGGCTGATGAAATGAACATTCCTTATCAATATGAATCGATTCCAGGCGGTGGAACGGATGCCGGTTCCATTCACCTAACCGCAAATGGTGTACCCGCATTAGCCATTACGATTGCGACGCGCTATATTCATTCCCATGCTGCGATGTTACACCGTGACGATTATGAGAATGCCGTCAAACTCATAGTTGAAGTGATCAAACGCCTCGACCGGGAAACGGTGGACCGGATTATCTATGAATAATCAATGAGATGAAAATGGAGAGCTTCCTACTAAAAGGAGCTCTCCATTTTTTCTTTATTTATCCTCAACGATGATATAGACTGCTTTGATTGGGCCATGAACGCCTACGACCAAATCCATTTCGATGTCAGCGGAATTGCTTGGCCCTGTAATGAAGTTAATACAGGATGGAACAAGCTCACCTTGCTGAACTTTGGAGCGGAGTGCCATAGCGGCCTGGGTCATCCTTGGAACGATGCTGCTCTTTGGAATGATGGAAACATGGCAAGCGGGCAAGAAGCTAATCGAACGGCCATGGTCCTTATCACTATACAGAACGACTGTAGCAGATTCGGCCAGCGTGATTTCACTGAACGTTATGCCGATGTTGGCACGTTCCGCCATTTCAATATTTTTTCTGCCGATTTGATGATCCCAAACATGGACGCCTGTATCATTCAATACATCCATTAATTGATAGTCTGTGAATCTTTGATCTTTCGGGATGATGACAGGCCCATGTCCAAGTTCTTCCATGACTTGTTGCAAAACATGTGCAGTCTGACTAGAATCCGTAAGATGGACCTGAGTATGAATCCGGGTGCACTGTTCTCGTAATTCCTCGACAAGCTCTTCTTGTGTTGCATGTTTCAAGACTTCCATCTGTGGGGCATGTTTCCATACGGGTCGGGATATGCCTTCCGTAATGGGGGACCTCCCCAAGTTCTTGGCTATCTTCGCTAAAAATGTATCCTCGTTTTGAATGGTTCCGGTCATGATGATTGCCCTCCTTTGTCACGGTTCTTGAACCAATCTCGGAAGCTTTCCTTATTAGGGGCAGGAAATTCACGGCTTTCCGTCCAAGACTTAAGTGGTCCTGGTCCTTTTGAAATAATATCCCCAGTCTTGAAAGGAGACATGGCGGAAGGAGCCATTTTGGATCCGAATTTATAAAGCATCGGGGAGGCAGCGCCAATTCCGAATGCCTTCATCGCCATTTTTTCAGAAAAAGGAGCCATTTTTTCTTTTTCGACAATGACTTCACGATGCTTCCTCAATAGATCATGAAGCGGGATCTTTACTGGACAGGCATCTGTACAGGCTGCACAAAGCGTCGATGCATAAGGCAATTCCTTATAATCTTCATATCCACCAAGAAGAGGGGAAAGTACCGCCCCGATTGGGCCTGGATAAATCGAACCGTAAGAATGACCGCCAACCTGCCGATAGACCGGACAAACATTAATACATGCGGCACAGCGAATGCATTGGAGTACCGATTGGAATTCAGTCCCTAAAATCTTGGAACGTCCATTATCCACGATGACAAGGTGAAATTCCTCGGGGCCATCAATATCGCCTTCATCTCTTGGTCCGGTAAGGGCGGTAATGTAACTGGTCAATCTTTGGCCGACCGCACTCCTCGTCAATAAACTGACAAGGATTTCAAATTCATCGAACGTCGGCACGAGACGTTCCATCCCCATCACCGTAATCTGGGTTTTTGGAAGGGCCGTCACTAAATCTGCGTTGCCTTCGTTCGTTACCAAACCGATGGAGCCCGTTTCAGCAACCGCAAAATTACAGCCGGTAATTCCAATATCGGCACTCAGGAACTCTTTCCGCAGGATTCCCCGGACATGGTCCGTCAGCTCTTCAGGCTTTTCAGTTTTCGTATAGGCGAGCTTTTCTTTGAAAACGTCTCTAATTTGTTCTTTGTTCTTATGAAGCGCTGGTGCCACGATATGTGACGGAGGGTCATTGTTATCAAGCTGCAGGATATATTCTCCTAGGTCCGTTTCGATGACATCGACTCCCGCTGATTCTAGTGTTGCGTTCAGGTTAATTTCTTCCGTGACCATGGATTTCGACTTCACGACTTTTTTTGCATTCTTTTTTTCGATGACGTCCTTAACATACCCACTAGCTTCTTCCGCCGTTTCCGCAAAAAAGACATGACCACCCCTTTTGGATACATTTTCGGCAAGCTGATGTAAATAAAAATCAAGGTTGCTTAGTACATGTTGGCGGATTTCTTCCCCAAGGGAGCGCCATTCCTCCCAGTTTCCCAATTCGTCAACGGCCGTTAGGCGGCGTCCATGTAAACGTTCTTGGGCACTCGAAACGGCCAATCGCATAAAGTCATTCTGTATTCCTTCGTCCACCCGGTCTTTAAACTTGGCAGAACTCGTTTTCATAGACATCGTTTTGCCTCCTCGGTTTCTTTAAATGCTATTTAATACTTCCGCAATATGTAAAACCTTGATGGGTTGCCCTTTACGTTGGATACGGCCTCCGATATTCATTAAGCAACCAGCGTCTCCGCCGATAAGAAAGTCGGCTCCGGTATCTTCCACATTACAAGCCTTTTCCTCTACCATTTGTCCGGAAATGTCTCCCATCTTGACTGAAAAGGTCCCCCCAAAGCCACAACAGTTTTGGGCGTCCGGAAGCGGTGTCATTTCCAGTCCCTTAACATGGCTCAATAAAATGGCAGGAGCTTCTTTCACTTTGAGCAATCGAGTCATATGGCATGATGTATGATAGGTCGCTTTACCTTCAAGCTTAGCACCGACATCCGTCACCTTTAGTACATCCACGATGAATTGAGTCAGTTCATATGTTTTTTCTGCCAATGCAACAGCTTTCTTTTCCCAAACCGGATCTCCTTTAAAAAGAACCGGGTACTCTTTGAACATAGCTGCACAGGAACCAGAAGGGGTGACAATATATTGTGCATCCTCAAATGTATGGATCATCTTTTTCATTGCTTCTTTTGAATCCTTTGTATAGCCGCTATTATAAGCCGGTTGTCCACAGCAAATCTGTGATTCCGGAAAGTCAATTTCACAACCAAGCCTTTCGAGCAGTTCCACCGTCGCTTTTCCGACATTGGATTGAAATAAATCCACTAAACATGTGGCGAATAAAGTCACTTTCATAATTTTTCCTCCTTTTTCAAATGAGTTAACAGGTCATCTGATGACTAAAACAGAAAAAGGAAATGGTTGAATAACTTGCCATTTTCCCTAGAAACATGGAATCTTTTTCAGAATAATATATCAAATTCTGTATAATTTGTATAGTTCATTTTTAGTAATCGTGCGTATTATTGATTTTTCTCACTGGTTTGGAGGATGAATTTATCAAAAGATTCCTCGACATTTTGCAAATGGAAAAGCATGGCATGGCGGGCGCCGGCTTCGTCCTTGTCGACGATTGCTTGGTAAATTTGGGTATGTTGCTGATAAAGCCGTTTAAGGGACATTTCTTCAGAATAGAGAGCAAGACGTCGAATGTCACGCATCTTTTCGGTCATCATCACTGACACCTGGCTCATCAATGTAATGAGCAACTCATTTTTAGAAGCGTTCGCAATGGTCACGTGAAACCCTATATCAGCTCTATCACTCAATGCTTCATCGTCGGCTACCTTTAGCATTTCCGCAAGCTTCGTCTCCATTTCGGCAATGTCCTCAGCGGTCCGCTTTTTAGCGGCTAACTCGGCAGTTCCAGATTCAAGTATTTTTCGGACTTCCAGTAAATCTTTAATATTTTCTTTATCCATCAACAGAGCTGTAGTCAATGGGTAGTTCATGATGCTAGGGTCGAAAGTTTTCACGAATGTTCCTTCGCCCTGCTTAATTTCAATGAGCCCCATCGAGCTAAGAGCACTTAATGCTTCACGAATGGCCGGGCGGCCGACCTGGAAATTTTCCGCAAGCTGTTGAATGGAATCTAATTTATCGCCCGGTTTCAAAGTACCGGAACGGATCATTTCATACAGTTCATCACTGACTTCTTCATAAATTTTCTTTGGTTTGATTTTTTTGTAGGCCAAGTAGGAACACCCCGATTTTCTTTGCTTTTTCTAGTTATCTTTATTATATAACACATTGTTGGTTTCTCATCTGTCGATAAGGAAATATGATCAAAAAATAAAAAAACCTTGATTTTCCATTTCTAATCATTTACCTTAAATAAATAATCATCAAGTCATCTGATGACTTCCAGCAATATGAAGAAATATAATTATGAAAGGGTTTTCACTGAATATAAATATCTGAAAGTTTGAAAAATATAGTGAATGGAGTCGAAACGAATGACATGGACACAGAACTTTACACCGATTCTTGATAATCTGGTACTATCATCTCTAGTAGCGCTTATACCCATTTTGTACTTTTTCTGGGCTCTTACCATCAAACGGATGAAAGGATACCTAGCGGGTTTGACAACCTTGCTTGTTGCTTTTGTAACTGCCGTTTTCGCGTATGGGATGCCGGCAGGAAAAGTCGTGATGTCTGCTTCTCAAGGGGCCGTTTACGGACTGTTGCCTATCGGATGGATCATCATCACATCCGTATTCTTGTACAAGATGACTGTGAAAAGTGGGCAATTTGACATTATCCGATCTTCTGTCCTGTCCTTGACGGAAGATCGCCGCCTTCAAGCTTTATTGGTGGCATTCTCATTCGGGGCCTTTTTAGAAGGGGCGGCTGGATTTGGTGCACCAGTGGCCATTTCTGCAGCTCTTCTGGTGGGACTTGGATTTAATCCGCTATATGCAGCGGGAATCTGTTTAATCGCCAATACGGCACCTGTTGCATTCGGTGCGGTCGGGATTCCGATTATTGCGATGGAAGGACCTACTGGTATTGCGGCTATGGAAATATCCAAAATGGTCGGTCGTCAGTTACCTTTCTTGTCGGCTTTCATCCCACTATATCTCATCATGATCATGTCTGGATGGAAACGGACGATTGAAGTGCTGCCGGCTGTCATCGTTTCCGGTCTATCTTTTGCCATTACCCAATATGTAAGTTCGAATTTCCTTGGACCTGAATTACCGGATATTCTTTCTGCATTAGTATCATTGTTTGCCTTAGCCATCTTCCTGAAATTCTGGAAGCCAAAAACGATTTTTCGATTCAAGTCGGAAGAAACGGCAGCAGCTGTTGAAGAATTCGCTTCCGAACAAGAAACAGAGAAAAAGTATACGAAATGGCAGATATTCCATGCGTGGTCTCCATTCCTTCTGTTGACGGGTTTTATTTCCATTTGGGGATTGAATCCAATAAAGCCGGCATTATCCGGTCATTATGAGGGAACGAATGCCATTTTAAAAGGAATCAATGAAATTGGTAAACTATTAACTTTCCAAATTGAAGTGCCTGGTTTGCATAATGAAATTATTGGTAGCAATGGCCTGCCCATTGCAGCTTTTTATAAAATCGAACTGCTCGGTACAGCAGGAACGGCCATTTTACTGGCGGCCATTGTGACAAAGTTCATCGTACATATGTCTTCAAAAGTATTCTTGGATACATTTGTGGAAGCCATGAAAGAATTAGCCAAGCCAATCTTGATGATCTCCTCTGTCGTTGCTTTCGCTTATGTGACGAATTCTTCGGGGATGTCGACGACCTTGGGCATGACACTTGCAAAGACCGGAGACTTCTTCCCGTTTTTCGCACCGGTCCTTGGCTGGTTAGGTGTGTTCATTACAGGTTCGGATACATCTGCCAATCTATTATTTGGCGGTCTGCAAAAAGTTACCGCTTTAAAGATTGGAATGGAGCCGGTATTGGCGCTCGCGGCGAATTCCTCCGGGGGTGTAACCGGAAAGATGATTTCCCCTCAGTCGATTGCCATCGCTTGTGCGGCTGTCGGACTGGCTGGTAGGGAGTCCGAATTATTGAGATTCACCCTCAAGCATAGTTTGTTCTTATTGCTTCTTGTATGTATTATCACGTTCTTGCAAAATGGCATCCTTTCTTGGATGATTCCATAATGAGAGTAAAACCCCCTCCTGCTTTAAGGATAACCTTAAACAGGAGGGGGGTTTTTTTGTTTCTAAAATTCTAGTTGGGGAGATTTGGAGACACTTCTTTAGTAGGTAGGACGCCTATATATAGAAGAAAGCGAATCTATTGAGTTTATGAAAACTAGTAAAATGGGGGTATTGATTCTAAACATTACATTTATATAATGCTTGCATCCCTAGTCCAGATGGGGTCTGGAGGGAAAAGGCATTCGTTTTTTGAGAACGTAATGTAATGTTATAACACAAATGTAATATGGCTTATTCGTTTAGTTCGCATACTAACGGGTACATTCTAAATATACCAACTACCAAATACATCGATAAAATACGAGGAGGAATTTAATATGAATAAGACAGTTTATGGAGTATATGAATCTAATGCAGAAGTGATCCAAGCAATCAATGCACTTAAAGCGAAAGGCTATGAAGGGGAAGATATAACGGTTGTAGCAGACAAAGAAGAAACACTGGACTTTACGAATCAACAAAGGGAAACGGATGTCCATACCATTACGAATGCATCACATGATGATAGCTTTATGGACAAGGTGGCACGCTTCTTCATGCCAGATGAGCATGCGAACCTTTCAACGAAACTAGCGGATGCAGGGCTTTCTAATAGTGAAGCAGCTGAATACGTGTATGATGTAGAACGAGGAAAAGTGTTGGTTTTAGTTGAAGAAGGCAAAGGTCATCTAACTGCACCAAGAGATTCATTCAAGGCTGGAACAGAAGGAAGCACCCGTCCGGTTGGAAAGACGTTGGATAGCAACTCGGAAAACCCACGTTTCAACGGAACTGAACAGAATGGTTTGTTGAACGATAAGGATACTTCTGTCATGAATGGCCGTGGTCGTGGAACGACAGAAGATGAAAAAACGATTCGACTACGTGAAGAACAGTTGAATATTGATAAAGAAAGAGTTCAGGCAGGCGAAGTCGTCATCGATAAAGAAGTGAAGGAACAGCAAAAAACCATTAATGTTCCGGTTGAGCACGAAGAAGTAACGATTGAACGTCGGCCTGTTACAGGTAGAGAAAGCGGACTGGAAGCAGGAAGCATTAAAGATGGGGAAACTGTAAGAATTCCAGTTGTTGAGGAAAAATTGGAAGTGACCAAAAAACCGGTGGTCACTGATGAAATTGTCATCAAGAAACAAGTGGTACAAGATACTGAACAAGTTCAGGATACTCTTAAAAAAGAAGATATCCAGCTTGATAGTAGTGATTCATCCATCGTACGTGAAAAAAATCTAGGTGAAACGACCAAGAGAGATGCTTTAAATAAAACGGATTCAGTGAAGAATCGCGATTCTCTCAATACCGGAAGAGTCAATACTGGGGTCAATACCGGAGTAGGGCATGACCCATTAGAAGAAAAGAGAAATGTGAAAACCCTTGAAGAACAACAAAAACTTCGTTAAGGGATTAATAGAGAATGATCTGCCGTTTACGAGACGGCAGGTCTTTTTTTAGGTGCATGACGAGTGGAATTAAATCCTTATCGACTGGCTAGAGCTTGATTTTTGTTTAATTTTGGGTGGTAAGGGTATAACAAGATTAAATAGTAATGCTACAAAAGGAGGAATAATTCATGGGAAAAACATTGCATGGTGTTTATGATTCTAGTTCCGAAGCAAACAAGGAAATCCAGGCGCTTCATTTAAAAGGATGGGATAGTGAGAAAATCACCGTAATCGCGAATAAAAAAGAAGATGTGGCTTTTGTGAACAATAGCCAGAATGAGGACGTCGATATTATCACGAACCAGGATGATGATTCATTCGTAGAAAAAGTGAAACACTTCTTCTTGAATGAAGGATCCGGTGATATCAGAAATCGTTTAGGGAATCTGGGTTTAGCCGATAGTGAAGCCACGGCTTATATAAATGAAGTTGAAGCCGGGAAGTTCTTGATTCTTCTTGACGACGAGACCCCAATAGAGACCGAAGATCATATTACCTCCCAAGAGAATAACCCACTTAAAACCGGTATCGTGAATAATCCGGATCCGAATCTTTTCCCGGAAACGACGGCGAATGCCTATCAAGCAAGTGAAGTAGAGGCACAGCCAGGTAAAGGCGAAGAGCTTCATGGAAATTCAACCAACATCTATGATAATCAAGAGATGGGATCGAATCGGGCACAGGAGAAGGAGATGAAGTCGAATTCCACGGAGCAGTATAAGAAGCCAAGACCAGAGGATTATGAGGGAACGATAGCGAGCGATCCCCATGCAGATCCGTTTTCCGCTGACACCAAACATTCACTGGATGTAGGAGACGCACTGAATCGGACCACGGCTCCCGGGGACGGAAAGGTGCCACAAGATAGCGATGAGAACCCTGACTTAACGGACCCATACATCAAAAATCGCATTAATACGGATCACTTATGAGCCGAAAAAATAACAGCCGTGGATGGCTGTTATTTTTTTAATCCAGATTCAAGAGCCGTAATCATTTCCTGCTTTTCCTGTTCGGATGAATTTTCCCAGATGACTTCGAATAATACGCCAAGACCTGGTAGCATTTTTTCCTCACCATTTTGAATCGCATCGACTATCGTATCCTCTAGCTGTTCTTGCGTATTTCCGGATACATTCTGAATAATGGCATTGCGTAAATTTAAATTCATGATTTTTCCTCCTCTAACACATAATGACTCACATCACTAGCATTTCACAAACAGGCATTCAATATGTATACGAATTACGTTATAATAGGATAATTAGCGTGAAATATTAAAGGAGCGTTTACCTTGAAATATATTGAGTCTGTAAAAAACCCTCAGGTGAAGCAGTGGAAAAAATTATTAACCAAAAAAGAACGGGATAAAACCGGTACATATTTAGTAGAAGGTTTTCATCTTGTTGAAGAAGCATTGAAGGCAGAAATCGTCATGGAAGTAATCGTAAATGAAGAAACAGAAATGCCGGCCCATTTTTCGCTTGAAGGCACGGATGTCATCTATGTGAAAACTGATATCATGAAGGCGATTTGCGATACGGAGAGCCCACAAGGAATAGCCGCTGTCTGTGAACAGAAAACCATGAGCATGTCTTCCATCAATCCGGACAAACTACTGTTGATCGATGCGGTGCAAGATCCAGGCAATATCGGCACGATGATCCGGACAGCTGATGCAGCCGGAATCGATGCTGTCATTCTAGGAGAAGGGTGTGCCGATTTGTATAATCCGAAAGTGGTCCGTTCCACGCAGGGAAGCCTGTTTCATATGCCGGTGGTTAAAGGGAATCTTTCCGAGATCATTGATGAACTGAAGCAACAAGGCATGCCGGTTTATGGCACGGCCTTAGAAGGTGGCTCGCCCTTTGAAGAGGTGGAAAGGTCTTCGCGATTTGCACTGCTCGTCGGTAATGAAGGCCAAGGAGTTTCCAAGGAATTATTGGCGAAAACGACGAAAAACCTTTATATTCCGATTTACGGGAAAAGTGAATCACTGAATGTCGGGATCGCGGCCGGTATTTTAATGTACTATTTAAGAAAATCAATTTGAAACGGCCGTTCATTTATAATATAATGAAACAGAATTTTATAATGAAAACAACAATGACAAAGAGTAGTAACTTAAGACATCCATAACCAGGGAAAAAATGCCGTGACTGAAAGCATTTTTATGGCACTGCTTAAGGGAATTCACCTTTCGAGTTGGCATTGGGAAGACAGAGTGTCTGAAAAATGTTCCGGTGAAGAGCCGTTATTTTTTATGAGTGAGTGCTTCATGCTTTTTAGCAGATAGCACTAATAAGGGTGGTACCGCGATACATAAACCTCGTCCCTTTCTGGGAGTGGGGTTTTTTTGTGTTCATTTTTACAAAAGGAAAACTAAAGGAGGAAGACATGATGCAGGAACGTTTACTAGAACTGCAGGAAGAAGCGTTGCAAAAAGTTGCCGCAGCTTCCGAACTAAAAGAACTGAATGAAGTCCGTGTTGCTTATTTAGGGAAAAAAGGGCCGATTACAGAGGTATTACGCGGAATGGGGAAATTATCAGCTGAGGAACGTCCGAAAATCGGAGCGCTAGCTAATGAGGTCCGTGGAGCCATCGCGTCGAAAATCGAGGAAAAACAAGCGGCATTAGAAACAGCTGCCGTTAATAAGAAGCTTGCAACAGAAACGATTGACGTGACATTACCAGGCCGTCCGGTTAAGAAAGGAAATCTTCATCCATTAACACGGGTCGTCGAGGAAATTGAAGACCTATTCATCGGTATGGGATACACAGTGGCTGAAGGTCCTGAAGTCGAAACGGACTATTACAACTTTGAGGCATTGAACTTGCCGAAGAGCCATCCAGCACGTGATATGCAAGATTCATTCTACATAACGGATGAGATTTTGATGCGTACCCACACGTCTCCAGTACAAGCAAGAACGATGGAAAAACATAAAGGCCAAGGTCCGGTTAAAATCATTTGTCCAGGTAAAGTGTATCGTCGTGATAATGATGACGCAACGCACTCGCATCAATTCCAGCAAATTGAAGGCTTGGTCATCGATGAAAACATCAGCATGAGCGACCTGAAAGGAACACTTGATGTATTTGCTAAGAAAGTATTCGGCCAAGACCGGGAAATCCGTCTTCGTCCAAGTTTCTTCCCTTTCACGGAGCCATCAGTAGAGGTGGATATCTCATGTAAAATCTGTGGCGGTAAAGGTTGTAATGTATGTAAACAAACAGGATGGATTGAAGTGCTGGGTGGAGGAATCGTTCATCCGAATGTCCTTGAAATGGCTGGATTCGATTCGAAGAAATACTCCGGATTCGCTTTTGGAATCGGTGTAGAACGGATCGCGATGCTAAAATACGGCGTGGATGATATCCGTCACTTCTATACAAACGATGTTCGTTTCTTAAAACAATTCCATCATCATGAAGCATAAATTTTAATTTGAAAGAGGAGGACCTACCATGTTTGTATCATATAAATGGTTGCAGGAATATGTAGACCTTTCCGGCATCAATGCAACTGAGCTTGCGGATAAAATCACGAAGAGCGGCATTGAGGTTGAAGGGGTAGAAAAGAAAAGTGAAGGGCTTAAAGGGATTGTCATCGGACACGTACTAGAACGCGAACAGCATCCGAATGCCGATAAACTGAATAAATGCCTGGTTGATATTGGAGCGGAGGCCCCTGTACAAATCGTCTGTGGAGCCCCGAACGTGGATAAAGGCCAAAAAGTAGCCGTAGCGACTGTTGGCGCTGTACTTCCAGGTAACTTTAAAATCAAGAAAGCCAAGCTTCGTGGAGAAGAATCTCACGGAATGATTTGCTCGCTTCAAGAATTAGGTTTCGAATCCAAGATTGTATCTAAAGATTATGCAACAGGCATTTTTGTATTCCCTAATGATGTGGAAGTTGGCAAAGATGCACTAGAAGAACTTGGTTTAAGCGATGAAGTGCTGGAACTTGGTTTAACGCCAAACCGATCAGATGCTTTAAGCATGCTGGGTGTTGCTTATGAAGTCGGGGCCATTCTTGGTCGTGATGTGAAATGGCCAGTCATCGAAAAAGAAGAAGCAACGGAAAAAGCCACTGATTATATTAACATCAAAGTGGAAGCAAAAGAAGATAATCCATTATACATCGCTAAAATCATCAAGGACGTAAAAGTAGGTCCATCTCCACTCTGGATGCAGACCCGCCTTATGTCAGCAGGCATTCGTCCGCATAACAACGTGGTCGATATTACGAATTACATTTTACTTGAATATGGTCAGCCACTACATGCCTTTGATTATGATCGTTTGGGTTCAAAGGAAATTGTCATCCGTAAAGCGAACGAAGCAGAAAAGATCGTTACTTTGGATGAAACGGAACGTACATTATCGCCAGATCATCTGGTCATCACGAACGGCACCGAGCCAGTTGCGATTGCAGGAGTAATGGGCGGGGTAAACTCAGAAGTGAAGAATGATACAACGACCGTCATTATCGAAAGTGCTTATTTTGCCGGGACGGTTGTACGTAAAGCTTCGAAAGATCATGGGTTACGTAGTGAAGCAAGTGCCCGTTTTGAAAAGGGTGTCGATCCAGCTCGCGTGCGTGAAGCTGGAGAACGTGCAGCTCAATTGATTGCACAATATGCAGGCGGAACGATTCTACAAGGAACGGCAGAGGTTGATGAACTGACAATGGAGCCGGCTGTCATTAGCATTACCCTTGAAAAAATCAATACGCTTCTTGGCACGGATATGTCTGTTTCTGAAGTGGAATCCATTTTCAAACGTCTTCAATTTGGAGTGGCTCTGGACAATGAAACGTTCACGATCACCGTTCCTACACGCCGTGGAGATATTACGATTGAAGCGGATTTAGTGGAAGAAGCTGCCCGTCTTTACGGATATGACAACATTCCAGCAACATTGCCGGTTGGTGCCGCGACTCCTGGCCAATTGACGGATTATCAAATGAAACGTCGTAAAGTCCGCCGTACCCTTGAAGGAGCAGGACTGTATCAAGCGGTTACGTATTCGTTGACAAGCGAGGACAAAGCGGCTCAATTTGCATTGAACGCCCGTGATTCCATCCGTTTGGCCATGCCGATGAGTGAAGAACGGAGCCAGTTGCGTTTAAGCATCGTTCCACAATTATTAGAAGTCGTGAAATATAATAATGCTCGCCAGCTTGACTCACTTGCTCTATATGAAATTGGTTCTGTCTTCTTCAAAAAAGACAATCAAGAGCTTCCTGAAGAGAAAGAGCATGTAGCTGGAGTTATTACAGGGTTATGGGAATCTCAACCTTGGCAAGGGGAAAAGAAATCGGTTGATTTCTATGTAGCAAAAGGCGTGATCGAAGCAATTTTCGATACGCTGGGGTTAACTGATCAAATCAGCTATCGCCAAGCGGAAATCAAAGATATGCATCCAGGACGGACAGCGGAAGTACTATTACATGGTGAAGTAATCGGCTTCATCGGCCAAGTGCATCCAACCGTTCAAAAGGATTTGGATATTAAGGAAACATACATCTTCGAACTTTCATTCAAAGCTATGGCTGAAGCGGAAGTGGCGCCGATTGCGTATCAAACGATCCCACGCTATCCATCGACCACACGCGATATCGCGTTAGTAGTCGAGCAAGCAGCGAAAGCCGGCGACATCCAAAATATTATTTTGGAAGCGGGTGGCAAGTTATTGAAAGAAGTCAGTATCTTTGACTTATACGAAGGTGAAAAAATGGAAGAAGGCAAGAAATCTATCGCTTTCTCATTGAAATACTTCGATCCGGAACGTACATTGACGGACGAGGATATCACCAAAGCGCATGAAAAAGTGCTTGCAGCGGTTAAAGAAAAAGCCGGAGCAGAATTACGAGGATAAGATCGCATCAAAAAAGGCAGCCTCCTGACATTTCAGGAGGCTGTTTTTCTGGGTGTAACGCCTTCGATTGACAGCATGCAAATTTAAAAGAAGACTCTCACTCACTTCTCTAGAATTAGAAAGGTGGGTGAGAGTCTTCTATTAGGATATGTATCAGTTACTTGGCAATCATGATGGAACTTGCTTTGATGATTGCTGTCGCCTGATCATCCACTTTTAGATCCATTGATTCTGCAGAAGCCGTTGTAATGCTGGATACGATGTCTACACCATTGATACTCATGGTTATTTCAGTTGAAATAGGTCCTGTTTTAACTTCAGTGATTCTTCCACTTAATTGGTTTCTTGCTGATAATTGCATGAAGACCGCCTCCTAATAATATGTACTTTCTTATAGTCGACAAGATCTTCTGAATACATTCATCTTACTATCATAAGAAGCAAGCCCAAAGGCATTTACGTTTCCAATTCCCGTTCTCATTTCCCGTATTTCTTGTGATATATTTTTTTTGCTTTTTCCGTATTGGCAAAATGTGTTTTCGTAAAGTCATTCAAGGCGTCGATCCCTTTTTCATGGATTAAGCGTGCCGCTGCCTCGTCGACGGCAAAGCCTGCTCCTTTGGGGATTCTAAAACCGGCCTTTTCGCTCAATAGGTCAAAGCGTTTCACAAATGCGTAACGAGCCAGAATCGAAGCGGCCGCAACGGAAAGATGAATGCCTTCCGCTTTCGTGCATAAATAGGTAGCGTTAGCCTGAAAGGGCTCCTGGCCTTTCAAATAATTGAAAAATACATTTGGCTGGGCGAATTGGTCTATCAGGACCGCCTCCGCTTGCTCTGGCTGTATTTTTTGAATAAGGTGCTTGATGGCTTGATTATGGAGGAGTGCTTTAATCTTTCCTTGAGACATCCCTTTTGCCTGAAGCATATTGTATTTCGGATTATCACACGTCAACAGGCTAAATGGGACAACATCCTTGATTTGTTTAGCAATTTCGATGATTTGTGGATCTTTCAGGTTTTTTGAATCTTGAACACCGAGTTCTTTCAATAAAAGTAGCTGTTCTTTTTTTGCATAGGCAGCAACGACGGTAATGGGGCCAAAATAATCGCCGGTCCCGACTTCATCAGAACCAATAACCGACATCGTGGCAATGTTGGCCGGTGGCAAATAACGATGAACTTTGACTGTGGTAGTGGAAGAAGAGTCCGGCTTCTTCTTCGGTGCTACTGCATCCTTTTGCCATTTTGCAGCTTCCAATTCTGCATTTTTTCCCTGAAACAGGACCTTTCCGGATTTATAACCGGTTACGGTACAGAGCGGGGGCTTGGCTGAAAATATACTCCCAGGTGGAAGCTTTGCAACTGAGCTATTCATATAATGGGCTTTCATTGCTTGGATTTGGACAGGACTTGTAAGTAATACAACATGGGACATAATTAATGGACTCCTCGCTCAATTTGATTTATTAAGGGATCATTCATACTAAAGGAATTTATAACTGACAAATTATTGCAATTTTTATGCGAGAAATGACGATGTACTCTCTTTCATGACGAAAAAGTTCATGATATGATAGAAATAGGATTGTTTAGATTGGAGGCATCATTTTGTCAGACGATAAACGAAATAAAACGACAGTTGACATATACGGACAACCATATACAATCGTCGGTACGGAAAGCGCGAGTCATATGCGCCTAGTTGCTTCGATGGTCGACGAGAAAATGAGAGAAATCAGTATGAAAAACCCACATTTGGATACGAGTAAGCTTGCGGTACTGACCGCAGTGAACACGATCCACGAATATATTAAATTAAAAGATGAACTGGACCAGCTTCAACTGGAATTAAAGAGAGAGAAGGACTGAGTACATGCTTGATTTAGCAATTCTGGCCATTCTTTTAATCGGTGTATTAATCGGTTTGAAGCGTGGCTTTATTTTACAACTGGTTCATATGACAGGTTTTATCGTAGCTTTCATTATTGCCTATGTCTTCTATGGGGATCTTGCCCCCAACTTGAAAATGTGGATTCCATTCCCTTCCATAGGTGATTCTTCGACGCTTAATATGTTTTTCGAATCGGTTGGGCTTGAGACGGCTTATTACAATGCCATCGCCTTTGCCATCGTGTTCTTTGCCACTAAGATTCTTTGGCAAATGCTTGGATCAATGCTCAATTTCATCACCTACCTGCCGATCCTAAAACAGTTGAATCGTTGGGGAGGCGCGATATTGGGATTTGCCGAAGTCTATCTTATCATGTTTATTATATTATACATAGGTGCCTTGCTGCCAATGGATTCCATCCAGGAACCGCTTACCGGCTCCTTCCTGGCAGAATCAATCGTGAAACATACTCCGTTCCTATCCGAACAGGTGGAAGACCTTTGGTTTAATAAGTAAATTCATAAGCGCATTAAATTGGGGTCCATTACCTTTCAAAGTTGTAAACCGTCATCTTTGGAAGGGCGGGCCCTTTTCTGTGGATCAGCCTGGAATTACCTAATCGTTGATTCGTATAAGTAATAATCGAACGGCTTGTACTTTGGCGTTAAGAAAGGTATCTTTAAGAAAGTATCCAAGGGAGTTTCCCTACTAATTTTGGTGGTGAAAAAATGACAATCAATAAAAAAGATATTATAAAATTATTAGAAAAGATAGCCATATACATGGAACTTAAAGGAGAAAATCCGTTTAAAGTATCGGCTTTCCGCAAGGCGGCTGGTGCATTGGAAACCGATGACCGGAGTCTAACGGCCATCGATGACTTTACGGCGTTGAATGGCATCGGGAAAGGGACGGCATCCGTTATTGAAGAATTTATCAATGAAGGGAAGTCGACCGTTCTTGAAGAGCTTCAGGAGCAGGTGCCGAAGGGCTTGATACCGCTTTTACAACTTCAGGGATTAGGCGGTAAAAAAATCGCCAAGCTACACAAAGAATTACATATTAATGATGTGAATGACCTTAAACTGGCATGTGTGGAGGGGCGTGTCGCGGCTCTGACCGGTTTCGGTAAAAAAACAGAAGAAAAGATCTTATCAGCCATTGCCGAGGCTGGATCAAGGCCTGACCGTCTTCCACTTGCTTTCATGAGACCGATTGCTGACGATATCGAGATGGCGATTGGCAATATGGAGCATATCACGCGCTCATCAAGAGCCGGCAGTATGCGAAGAATGAGGGAAACGGTTAAAGATCTTGATTTCATCATATCCACGGACCACCCCGAAGAGGTGAAGGAACAGCTTCTTTCATTGCCTGGCATTAAGCAAGTCATTGCCGCAGGTGATACAAAGGTTTCGGTCGTCCTTGATTATGAATATGATATTTCTGTCGATTTCCGGATCGTGCAGGATAAAGAGTTCACCACGACTCTTCACCATTTCACCGGTTCGAAGGATCATAATGTACGTATGCGCCAGTTGGCTAAAGAACGGGGAGAAAAGATAAGTGAATATGGCGTGGAGGTAGCTGAAACGGGAGAAATTCTGACCTTCGAAACAGAAGAGCAATTTTACAATCATTTCGGCATCCCGCTCATTCCACCCGAATTACGTGAAGATGGGACGGAAGTGGAACAGTACAATGAAAGTGAACCGCTTATAACGGTAGAAGATATTCAGGGTGACCTGCATATGCATACCACTTGGAGCGATGGTGCTTATTCGATTGAAGAAATGGTTGAAGCATGTCGGGCCAAAGGCTATAAATATATGGCTATCACTGACCATTCACAATACTTGAAAGTGGCGAATGGCTTGACTGCAGAGCGGTTGCGCGAACAAAAACAGATCATTCATGACATTAATGAAAAGTATGATGATTTTACGGTCCTATCAGGAATCGAAATGGATATCCTTCCAGATGGAACCCTTGATTACGATGATGAATTGCTGGCAGAGATGGACTTGGTCATCGCCTCCATCCACTCGAGCTTTTCTCAGCCACGGGAAACGATCATGGAACGATTAAAAACGGCATTGAATAACCCGCATGTCGATATTATTGCCCATCCGACAGGAAGAATCATCGGCAGACGAACAGGATATGATGTCGATATGGATATGCTAATTGAACTGGCACGCGAGACGAATACGGCACTTGAGTTGAATGCTAACCCGAACCGTTTGGACTTGGCTCCGCCTCATCTACGTAAAGCGCAAGAAGCGGGCGTGACGGTTGTGATCAATACTGATGCCCATAGTATTGATATGCTTGAACATATGCCGGTTGGCGTATCTTCTGCTAAAAAAGGATGGATTAAAAAAACAACGGTTCTTAACGCGATGGATACGGATGGTTTATTGACGTTTTTAAAGAGAAATGACTAATTATTTACTCACTGAGGAGGAGTCTTAACTCCATGCATAATAAAGCTTTAAAGACATTGGAATTTGATAAAATTAGAGAACAATTGGTTTCCCATGCTTCGTCTGCAATCGGGAAGGAGAAGGCACAGCAATTAATGCCTTCCACCGACTTCGAGGAAGTATCGAGATGGCAGGATGAAACGGATGAGGCGGCTAAAATTGTCCGGTTAAAAGGTAATCTACCATTGGGAGGGATATTCGATATCCGCCTGCAGGCTAAAAGGGCGCAAATCGGTGGCATGTTATCCCCGATGGAATTGATGGAAACGGCTAGCACCATTCGTGCTGGTCGGATCCTGACTCGATTTTTCGAAGAAATCGTGGAACAGGAGATTGAAGTTCCGCTATTGGCTGAGTTTATCGATTCGCTTCATCCCCTGATTGATTTGCAACAGGAAATTACCTATGCTATTAGCGAACATGGGGAAGTGATGGATTCGGCAAGTGATAAGCTGCGCACGCTTCGTAACCAGATTCGCACGAATGAAAGCAGGGTTCGTGAAAAACTCGAAAGCATGATTCGTTCTTCGAATGCAACGAAAATGTTGTCAGATGCCATCATTACGATTCGAAATGACCGCTTTGTCATTCCTGTAAAACAGGAATACCGTAGTGTGTATGGTGGAATCATCCATGACCAATCTTCATCAGGACAAACGCTGTTCATTGAACCACAGGTGATTGTCCAATTAAATAATGTCCTTCAGGAAACACGTGTAAAGGAAACACAGGAAATCGAACGCATTTTGGTCGAGATTTCCGAAAAAGTAGGCGAGTTCACTCCAGAACTATTCCATAACGTCAAGGTGCTTGCCCATGTGGATTTCCTTGTTGCAAAGGCAAAATACGCCAAAGCGATAAAAGGGTCGAAACCACGTTTGAACAATGAAGGCCGCGTGAAACTATTCAAGGCGAAACACCCGCTTATTCCAGCGGATGTAGTCGTTGCCAATGATATCTTCCTTGGAGAAGATTTTACGACGATTGTCATCACCGGACCGAATACAGGAGGTAAGACAGTAACACTCAAAACAATAGGCATTTGTACGTTAATGGCCCAGGCAGGTCTGCAAATCCCTGCTCTTGATGGTTCTGAAACGGCCGTATTCTCCTCCATCTATGCAGATATCGGGGATGAACAGTCAATCGAACAAAGCTTGAGTACGTTCTCTTCCCATATGGTCAATATTGTCGATATATTAAAGAATGTCGACCATGAAAGCCTTGTATTGTTCGACGAACTTGGAGCGGGAACCGATCCTCAAGAAGGTGCCGCACTGGCGATCTCCATATTGGATGAAGTCTACAAGCGTGGTGCGCGCGTGATTGCCACCACTCACTATCCTGAGTTGAAAGCCTATGGGTATGACCGTGAAGGCGTCATTAATGCAAGCGTCGAATTCAACGTCGAGACTTTGAGCCCAACCTATAAGCTCCTTATCGGTGTTCCTGGTCGGAGTAATGCATTTGAAATTTCCAAGCGTCTTGGTTTGGAAGAGAGCGTCATTAGCAATGCCCGCAGCCATATTGGCGAGGATACGAATAAAGTCGAGAATATGATAGCTTCTCTTGAAGATAGCCGTAAGAAGGCAGAAGAAGAGGAACTAGAAGCAGCCGAGCTTCTAAAACAGGCCGACATTCTGCACAAGGATCTTCAAAAGCAAATGGAACAGTATAATGAAGAACGAGATGCGATGGGTGAAAAAGCGGCCAAAGAAGCAGAGGCAATCGTTGAACAAGCGAAAAAAGAAGCGGAAGCGATCATTGCTGACTTGCGCCAACTCCGTTTTGAAAAGCATGCCGATGTAAAAGAGCACGAACTGATCGATGCGAAAAAACGGCTGGAAGAAGCAGCGCCAAAAGTGAAGAAGTCAACCAAAAAAGCAGCTAAGCCTTTGGATAAAACTCTGAAACCTGGAGATGAAGTGAAGGTTGTAAGCTTTGGACAAAAAGGTAGTCTGATTGAAAAAGTCTCAAATAATGAATGGCAGGTACAAATCGGCATCATGAAAATGAAGGTGAAAGAGTCCGACCTTGAATTCATTAAAACGACAAAGGCGAAAGAAACGAAGCCGTTAACCACGATCAAAGGTAGAGATTATCATGTTAGCCTGGAGCTAGACCTTCGTGGGGAACGATATGAAAGTGCATTGTCGAGAGTCGAAAAGTATGTCGATGATGCATTGCTGGCAGGATATTCGCGTGTGTCCATCATTCATGGTAAGGGGACGGGTGCGCTCCGGTCCGGGGTTCAAGAATATTTGAAGAATCACAGATCAGTCAAGAAAATCCGTTTCGGGGAAGCTGGAGAAGGCGGAACTGGTGTGACGGTCGTAGAATTTAAATAAAGGAAAGTGGCCATTCAGGCACGCTGCTTAGCAGGAATGGCCGAATACCGTTAGGGAGTTGTCTCATGGAGAACATATGGGAAAATGAGTATGTGTATATAGCAGCCAGATATAGTGTCGTTATATTATGCATAATTGTTTTTTTAGCCGTTTTTGAACTTGTCACCAAGTACAAAAACTGGGAGGAAATCAAACAGGGGAATTTATCTGTCGCGATGGCCACCGGGGGCAAGATTTTTGGAATCGCCTATGTGTTCCAACAGTCCATTCTCCATCAGAACTCGCTACTTACAATGATAGGCTGGGGTGTATACGGTTTTATCCTGCTACTCATCGGTTATTTTATTTTTGAATTTATGACCCCGGGATTTAAAATAGATGAAGAGATACAAAAAGATAATCGGGCAGTGGGATTTCTTGCGATGATCATTTCAATCGCCCTATCCTTTGTCATCGGCGCTGGAATATCTTAATGTCCTGCATGAGAGGGAGAAAACTGTGGAGAAGCTTGCAAAAGTTTTAATTATTTGTTGCGGAATTTTTTTTCTGCTCGGAATCATCTATATGGTATTCTTGACCTGAAAAGAAGCGGCCGTTGCGTCGCTTCTTTATTTGGGTTCTTTTTTTTATATAATTATTTACGAAGCCTAGTACATGGAGGAAGAAATAATGGTTCAGCCTAAACTGATAAGGAAAATTGAAGAGCTATCAATGAACGCTTTGCCGGCATTGCAAACGCAGTTGTGTGATGGGTGGGTTTTACGCTTTGCCGATGGGTATACCAAAAGGGCAAATTCGGTAAATCCCCTTTATCCTTCTTATGAAGATGTGAATAGAAAAATAGAATCTAGTGAAAAAGCTTTCTTGGAACGGAACATCCAAATGTCTTATAAAATCACTCCACTGGCTAGTCCGGACGATTTAGACGATACCCTTGAAGCCTTGAATTATAGTATCGAAAGTAGGACCAGTGTGCAAGCTTTGTCATTAGCACATATGGAATTACCGAGTGGAACCAATGTGCTCATATATAACGAGATGCCAGAAGCGCGGTTTGCAGATTTTTGTAGATTAAATAACATACACAAAAGAAATCAGCCCATTTTCAGGAAGGTGCTGGAACAAATCATTCCAACTACCTGTTTTATCTTTTTGACGGATGAAAAGGAGAAAACGCTAGCATGTGGACTCGGTGTTCTGGAGGATGAATACATAGGTCTATTTAATATCGCCACCGAGGAGGCCTACCGAAACCGGGGCTATGGAACGAAACTCGTTACAAATCTCCTGTATTGGGGAAAGGAGAATGGAGCGAATAACGCCTATCTCCAAGTGGTGTTAACGAATGAACCTGCACGGAATCTTTATGCAACATTAGGTTTCGAAGAACTCTATCGATATTGGTTTAGGGTTAGAAATTAAATGAGTGTAGGAGTAGAGATACTCCTTTTTTGTTTACTCAGATATAAAAATGAATGTCAACGTTCCTAAGATACGTTTGCTCTCTCCCCAGAGTATAAGTCTTAGTTGGTAATTGATAAATAGCCAAAAGCATAAAAAATGCTAATGAATGTAAAATGCGTCTAGATACATTTATTATTCTGAAAATTATAATAAATTAAACGAAATAAAATTTAGGGGGATGGTGTCAAAAATAAGTTGTTGAATAGTAGATTACTTAAAGTTGCATATTGGAGGCTTTATGATTATCCAAAAAGATTGGCCTTTAGAAGTCTTTCGTTTATGAAAGCATAATATAAATAATCATAGAAAGAGGGTATCGCTTATGCAACGCTCAAAACGATTTGAGATTTTAGAAGAAAGACCGGTCAATAAAGATGGATTCGTAAAAGAATGGCCTGAAATGGGGTTTGTTGCCATGTCAAGCCCTAATGATCCTAAGCCGTCTATTAAGATAAAAAATGGCCAAATAATAGAGTTGGATGGAAAAAAACGAGAAGATTTTGATATGTTAGATCAATTTATTGCAGATTACACAATTGATTCAAGCTTAACTGAACAAGTCATGGCTCTTGATTCTTTGGAGATTGCTAAGAAACTTGTAGATATAAACGTTTCAAGGTCAGAGATTGTCAAATTGTCAAAAGGGCTCACTCCCGCAAAAGTACTAGAAGTACTCAATCATATGAATGTGGTTGAAATGATGATGGCTTTACAAAAAATGAGAGCAAGGAAAACACCGTCTAACCAATGCCATGTGACCAATGTACGCGATAATCCTGTATTAATGGCAGCGGATGCTGCAGAAGCGGGTCTCTACGGATTTGATGAACAAGAGACAACCGTTGGTGTTGCCCGTTACGCACCCTTTAATGCATTAGCCTTACTAGTGGGTTCCCAAACGGCAAGGAATGGAATTTTAACGCAAGATTCCTTAGAAGAAGCAACTGAACTTCGCTTAGCGATGCTGGGAATGACTTCCTATGCGGAAACTGTTTCAATTTATGGTACGGAATCTGTTTTTATGGATGGAGATGACACGCCATGGTCGAAATCATTTTTAGCTTCAGCCTATGCTTCACGTGGGGCTAAAATGCGTTTTACATCAGGTACTGGCTCTGAGGTGCAAATGGCGGGAGCAGAAGGGAAATCCATGCTTTATTTAGAGATTCGATGTGTGATGATGGCAAAAGGGGCAGGCGTTCAAGGGTTGCAAAATGGATCAATCAGCTGTATTGGCATACCAGCCTCCGTACCAAGCGGAATCCGGGCCGTCTTAGCAGAAAACTTAGCTACTACATTATTTGATATGGAAGTAGCTTCGGGAAATGACCAAACCTTTTCTCATTCGGAAATTCGACGTAGTGCTAAAATGCTATGTCAAATGCTTCCTGGTACGGATTTCATTTTTGCTGGATTCTCGGCTGTACCAAATAACGAAGATATGTTTGCAGGATCTAATATGGATTCAAGCGATTTGGACGATTACTTAATTATCCAACGAGATATGATGGTGGACGGTGGATTAAAACCAGTGGATGAAGAAAGCCTTATCAAAGTACGTTATGAAGCTGCTAAAGCATTACAGGTTATTTTTGAAGAACTGGGCTTCCCAGTGATTACAGATGAAGAGGTAGAGGCAGCCACATATGCTAACAGCAGTGAAGATATGCCACAACGAAATGTAGTCGAAGATTTAAAGGCTGCGGAACGGATTTTAAGAGATGGGATTTCTGGTTTCGATGTGGCTCTCATCCTGGCCAAGCGTGGTTATCGACAAACAGCTGAACGAATTTTCAATATGTTGAAACATAGGGTAGCTGGTGATTATTTGCATACATCTGCCATTATTAATAAAGACAATGTGGTTATAAGTGCGGTGAATGATGAAAACGATTACATGGGACCCGGGACTGGTTATCGACTTAGTCCGGAAAGATGGGATGAAATAAAAGATATTCGTCAAGCCATTAGTCCGCAAGATTTTGATTAAGGAGGAATGGAATATGACCACAGCTTTATCAATTGAGATGAAATTAACGGAAATTGGGTCTGCCCAAAAAGGAACAAATCCAAAAGAAGTAATAGTTGCTATCGCTCCGGCCTTTGGGAAAGAAATGAATAAGACCATCGTGAAAGTCGCTCATGCTTCTGTCTTACGTGAAATCCTTTCCGGGATTGAAGAACAAGGGGCTGTACCTCGTGTAATTCGAAGCTTGCGTACTGCTGATTTGGCTTTCATGGCCCATGGAGGAGCCCAATTAAGTGGTTCAGGTATCAGCATCGGCTTACAATCCAGAGGAACTGCAGTGATTCATCAGCGTGATTTAGACCCCCTAACTAATCTTGAATTATTTCCTCAATCCCCACTAATAACTTTAGAGATGTATCGGGCGATTGGACGAAATGCAGCAATGTATGCGATAGGGGAAAGCCCAAATCCTGTACCGGTATTAAATGATGAAATGACACGACCTAAATATCAAGCAGCAGCAGCTCTGCTCTATTTAAAGGAATGCCAATCCCTTATACCGGATAAGAAACCAGTTGAAGTTAAAGTTGAATTCTTAATAAAAGACTAGGAGGGTGAATATGGAGAGAGTAATAAAGAAAGATGGGGCAAATCTAACAAAAAATGACTATCCGCTAGGTATTAAAAGGCCAGATTTATTATACACACGTACAGAAAAGTCTTACAATGATTTGAATCTAGATGCCGCTTTAAAGGGAGACATAGCAGAAGCAGACTTACGTATCAGCCCAAACACGCTTGAAATGCACGCTGATATTAGTGAAACGCTAGGAAGACCACAACTCGCCAAAAACTTCCGTCGAGCAGCTGAAATGATTAATATATCGGATGCACGTATCTTACAAATTTATAATGCCATGCGTCCTAATCGTTCGACTAGAGAACAGCTTTTAGAAATTGCCGATGAATTAGAAGAAGAGTATGGAGCATTAGAGAATGCAAATTTGATTCGTGAAGCTGCAGACGTATATGAAAGAAGAGGAAGGCTGAAGAAGGATGAGGATTAAAGGGGTATGAAAAGGATTTTAGCTGGTGTAGATATCGGTAATTCATCAACGGAAGTAGCAATTGCAAGGTTGGATGGAAACGATATAAAATTTCTTTCACAGTGTTTGGTGAGAACTACGGGTATAAAAGGAACGTCTGAGAATGTTGAAGGTATTCGACGCGCTTTGCAGGAAGCGGTCAAGAAAGCAGATATTGAGTTTGAAGATATTGATCTTATCCGATTGAATGATGCGGTACCGGTTATAGGCGATTTGGCCATGGATCTGATTAGTGAAACCATTATCACAGAATCCTCTATGGTTGGACATAACCCCGATACACCGGGTGGAGCAGGTCTAGGCGTTGGAATAACAGTGTTAATCGATCAAATAAGGAAAGTGGAACAAAAAGAACAAGATTATATTGCGGTAATCCCGAAATATTTCGATTATGCATGGGTTGCTCACTGTTTGAACCAAGCTGAAAGTGAAGGGATTTCTATTACTGGTGCGGTGGTACAAAAAGACGATGGGGTTTTAATACACAACCGTCTAAAGAAAAAGATACCGATTGTGGATGAAGTCGCATTAATTGAAAAAATTCCACTTTGGAAATTAGCGGCAGTTGAGGTTGCTTTACCGGGCCATGTAATCCGAACTTTAAGCAATCCATATGGTCTTTCTACTATTTTTCAGTTGGATCCTGACGAAACGATACAAATTGCGTTAATTGCCAAAGCGTTAGTTGGCAACCGCTCAGCTGTGGTTATTCGAACACCAAAAGGAGAAGTCGTCGAACGCAAAATAGAGGCAGGTAAAATCTTTTTAAAAGGAGCGAATACCCAAAAGCTAGAAGTATCCATTAATGATGGTGCTGAGGAGATAATGAATACCTATGGAAAGGTAGAAACATTGATAGACGTATATGGGGAAACAGGCACCAATGTTGGTGGAATGTTTAATGGTCTACGGCAAGATTTAGCCCAACTGACTGGACAATCACCAGACGATATTACAATCTCTGACTTTCTCGCTGTGGATGCTGTAATCCCCAATTCAATTACCGGAGCTATGGCGGGTGAGCTTTCTATGGAAAGCGGTGTCGCTTTAGCCTCAATGGTGAAAACGGATAAGGTTCCTGTGCAAAAAGTTGCTTCTTTATTGAAAAAAGAACTTGGTATCGAGGTGGAAATTGGTGGGGTTGAAGCAGAGATGGCAATTTGTGGCGCCTTAACGACACCCGGAACGAGAAAACCAATTGTGATTCTGGATATGGGAGGCGGGTCTACTGATGCTGCGCTGATGTATGAAAGTGGCAAAATTAACTCGTGTCACTTAGCAGGGGCAGGAGCCATGGTCACGATGCTCATCAATTCTGAATTGGCTTTAGACGACAAGGAATTGGCTGAAAAAATAAAAAGAAATCCTTTAGGAAAAGTACTCAGCTTATTCCATATGCAACTAGAAGACGGAACGATGTTATTTTCAGAGAAACCTTATCCTCCCCATACCTTCGGAAAAGTGGTGGTCCGAGAAGAAGATGAACTTACCCCTTTAGCAACCAAGGCAACTATGGACAAAATTAGAGAAATCCGCAGAAGTGCAAAACGAAGAGTATTTGTGACTAATGCACTCCGAGCCCTGAAGCGAGTCGTTCCAACAGGCAATTTAAAACACCTATCTTTTGTTGTTATGGTAGGTGGCTCGGCTTTGGACTTTGAAATTCCACAAATGTTAACAGAGGAATTAGGAAAGTACGGAATTGTAGCAGGCTTTGCCAATATTCGCGGCACAGAAGGTCCTAGAAATGCAGTTGCAACTGGATTGGTACTAGCTTCTGTCAGGCACGAGGTATTGAAATGAATAATCACGAAGTATATATTGCTATTTTATATCACAGTGTTCTTGATTCTAATCTAATTAAAGAAGTCTGTGCGGGACTAGAAGAAGAAGGAGTTTCGTTCTTATTGGAAGAATGCGATAAAACGAATAGCTTTACTGAACTAGGGAATATCGCAGCAGATATGTCTCCTTTAAATGTAGGTATTGGCATCGACCAGTTTGGGAATTTATGTGTTCATCACGAGAAATTAAATTCGGAAGAACCTTATATACGAGACATCGTTCAAAATGGTCGGAAATCAGGAAAAAATGCAGCTCGATTAGTTAAAGGGTTACCATTATTTTTTTAAGAGGAAAGGATGGGGGAAATGACTCAGCTCAATTTAAAGGTAGCTAAGGAGCTCATTGAAAGTGCTGAAAAGAAAGCAAATGAAATCAATGTTCCAATGGTTATAAGCGTTGTGGATGAAGGTGGGAATTTTATTGCATCTCACCGAATGGACGATGCTTTATTGGTAAGTGTTGAACTTGCACAAAATAAAGCATGGACCTCCGTGGCCATGAAAATGACCACGGAGAGTTTAACGCAAGTAGCTGCAAATGGAAAAGAACTTTATGGAATTAATACAACTAATAACGGACGGGTTGTTGTATTCGGCGGTGGTATTCCATTGTACAATAATAGCAGAATCATTGGAGCAGTTGGTGTAAGTGGTGGTTCGGTTGAAGAAGATATATTGGTAGCCCAGAGTGCAGTTAATGCACTGAAGGATATAAAATTAATCGGGATTCTCTCTGAATAAAGCAATTTAACAATCAGTGAAGATTTTTATCTTCACTGATTTTATTAATTGAATAGAACTAAATGGTCCTTTTGTACTCGAACACCTTATTATCCTTTGAATATAGACTTTATTAAAAAAACTCCTAGTAATATTACGGAGTTCCTGGTTTCAGGGGTATAAATTATATGAAAGCCGGTAGAGCATCATTGGTTTTAAAAGGTTTATTGAGACTAAAATCAAGTATATTTTTCAATCTATAACAAACTATTTGTAGATTCTGGAACTTTATACTTTTTAATGGACACTAATTAGTTATAATAAAGGATATAAAATTTATTATTTTTAGAATAGAAAGAAAATTAATGTGGAGGTATAAGGTGACTATGTTGACTTTACGTAATATTGTGGATGTAGAGATGCTTCAGGATATCCAGAAACGCTTTTCAGACGCTACCGGTTTTGGAGTAATAATTGCGGATCAGCAAGGAATACCTGTCACCATACCAACTAATTTTACAAGTTTTTGTAACCACATACGTTCCAACGAAGAAGGATTTAAATGCTGTCTATTATCTGATCAGAAAGTGGGGCTAATTGCAGCTGAACAAGCAAAGCCCATTATGCATTATTGTCATTCGGGTCTAGTTGATGTAGCTGCACCTATTATTCTTAATGGCGAATATCTCGGTTCTGTTCTATGTGGTCAACTGTTGCTAGAAAATAGAGATGAGAAGCGTATTGAACAGAGTAGAGAAAAATTGAGAAGTCTACCAATTAATCAGGGGCTCCTAGAGCTTTATTTAGGTGAGATCGAATTTACCAGTCGAAAGCGGATTAAGGCAGTAATGGAAATGCTCGAACTTGTAGCGAATTATATTATAAAAACGGCAGTTAATTTTCTTGCACAGGAAGAGTTAAATACTATGAATCAAAAGTTGGTAGAGGAAATGAATGCCCGTGCATCACTAGAAAAACTATTAGAGGAAGCACAGTTAAAAATCCTTCAATCACAGATAAATCCTCATTTTTTATTTAACACTTTAAATACCATTTCCCGACTTGCTTATTTAGAAAATGCAGAACAAACACAAAAAGTCACATATTCATTGGCTAAAATCATGAGGTACAGTCTACGTAATATAGATCAGCCTGTAACGTTGAAGGAAGAATTAGATTATGTGAAAAATTACATAAATATTCAACAATCTCGTTTTCGTAGCTTAATTCAATATGAAGAAATAGTGGACGTAGAAGCTGAGTTAGTAAAGTTACCTATATTTTCAATTCAACCTATTATTGAAAACGCTATCATTCATGGATTTGAACCAGATAATAGTACAGTTACGGTAAAAACCCACGTGTTTTTAGATAAAGGGAATATAGTAATTGAAGTCTCTGATACGGGAGTTGGAATGACGAAAGAAAAGTTATCATCGATATTTTTACCATCCAGTAAAAAAAAGAATGGTCATACAACAGGAATTGGGATAGATAATGTAAAGAAACGACTTCAATTTCATTTTGGGGAAGAGTACGGTATAACAACCATCGAAAGTAAACCTGGATTTGGCACAATGGTTCGAATAATCATTCCAGTATCAGGAGGTGTTCTATCGTGAAGGTAATGATTGTAGATGATGAACCATTGGAACGGGAAGTCCTTATAATGATAATTAAAAAAGAGTATCTGGGCATAAGCCAATTATTCGAGGCCACAAATGGAGCGGAAGCCTTGGAACTTGCAAAGCAAAATCAAATGGATGTTATTCTTATGGATGTTAAAATGCCCATTATGGATGGCTTGGTTGCAGCGGAGATGATAAAAGATGAGGTGCCAGATTGCCAAATCATCTTTCTGACGGCGTATGATGATTGTAACTTCACTCGAAAAGTTATTGATACAGGTACAAGTGATTATTTATTAAAGCCTGCTCATCCGAATGATATCAAGAAAGCCTTAATAAAATATATACCTGTGGCAAAACGGCCGGTTTCAAACTCTTTAGGGGCAGTCTGTGATCATGACGACATTTTAACTATTCTCGAATATATCGAGAATAATTTTCACTTAGAAATTAATTTAGATGCTTTATCTAAGTTGGTCTTTCTTAGTGGACAATATCTTAGCAGACTTTTTAAACAAGAGACGGGTTACACAATCACACAATATATCACAGTCCGTCGCATTGAAAAAGCAAAACAATACTTGTTTTACAGTAGGGAAAATGTAATGGAAGTAAGCGAGAAATGTGGGTTCTCCGACCCAAATTACTTTGCCAGGGTATTCAAGAAATACGAAGGGGTTACACCATCCCAATATCAGCAGCAATCTCTTTTAGGAAGAAAAAAAAGAATCAACACATTCAACAATTTTGTTATGTAGTTTAGATTAATAATAGGAAGTCGACATGGACGAACGATACAGAGTTTTAAAAGTTTCGTAGTGCTTTCTAAAAAAGAATTCAAGGCTCAATGCACAGTCGCTTTAAAGTCATCTAACAATCTACCTTAAAAATATAAAGAGTAAGTGACTCCCACGAAACAACCAAAGATGAAAGGACTTTTACTCCTTTAAAACCGATTATCCTCCTTTATGCTTATTTTTTCTGAATACAGTAATTGTAAGAAAATACCGGTTGTATTATAATGAGTATGAGTATTATGAATATTCAGAAGGAGGGGGCAAATGAGCAATAAGCCATGGCAAGCCATGTATCCGGAACAAATACCAACTGTTTTAACCTACGATGATAAACCTCTTTATTCATTATTGAAGGAGGCTGCAGATGAATTTCCAGATAAGGTGTCCATACATTTCCAGGGAAAGGAATTAACTTTCAAAGAAGTTTATGAATCTGCTACGAAGTTTGCATCCTACTTAAAGAGCATCGGTCTCCAAAAGGGAGAGCGTGTTGCGGTCATGCTTCCTAACTGCCCACAGGGAGTCATCAGCTTTTTTGGAATTTTGATGGCTGGTGGAGTGGTCGTCCAAACGAATCCTACCTATACGGAACGTGAATTAGAACATCAAATGAAGGATTCTGGAGCGAAGATCATCATAGCGATGGACATATTATTCCCCCGCGTCACCTCAGTCGCCCGGAGTACGGAAATCGAACATATTATTGTAACCGCTATCAAGGAGTACTTGCCTTTCCCGAAGAATCTTATCTATCCGTTCATTCAAAAGAAGGAATATGGCATAGTGGTCAAAGTGGAGCATGAAGGAAATCATCATTTATTCACGGAGATCATGAAGCGGAAAATGTCAGAAGAAATAGCAGAGCCAATCGATGTGGAGAATGACTTGGCGCTCTTGCAATATACCGGGGGGACAACCGGTTTCCCTAAAGGTGTCATGCTTACCCACAAAAATGTACTTGCGAATACGAAAATGTGCAATGCTTGGCTTTATAGATGTAAACGAGGCGAAGAGCGGATTCTGGCTATCCTACCATTCTTTCATGTGTACGGATTGACGACAGTTTTGATTCTTTCCGTTATGGAAGGAAATACGATGATCATCATGCCGAAGTTTGATGTCGAGTCTACATTGAAAACCATTCAAAAGCAGAGACCGACATTGTTTCCAGGGGCACCTACGATGTATATCGGTCTATTGAATCATCCTGACGTCTCCAAGTATGACCTGTCCTCCATTGAAGCGTGCATGAGTGGATCGGCACCCCTACCATTAGAAGTTCAGGAGCAATTTGAGAAAGTGACGGGTGGAAAGCTAGTTGAAGGTTTTGGTCTTTCGGAGACATCTCCAGTTACCCATGCCAATTTCATTTGGGATCAACCTCGGGTCAAAGGAAGCATCGGTTTGCCTTGGCCGGATACAGACTCAGTAATCCTTTCGTTGGAAACGGGTGAAGAACTTCCGCCAAATGAAATCGGTGAAATAGCGATTAAGGGGCCCCAGGTTATGAAGGGCTATTGGAATCGTCCTGAAGACACGGAAAACACATTTAAAAACGGCTGGCTTCTTACGGGTGATTTAGGTTATATGGATGAAAAAGGGTTCTTTTATGTAGTGGAACGCAAGAAGGATACAATAATTGCAGGTGGATTTAATATTTATCCACGTGAGGTGGAAGAGGTTCTGTATGAACATGAGGCCGTACAGGAAGTAGTAGTGGCAGGAATTCCTGATCCATATCGTGGGGAAACCGTCAAAGCCTATGTTGTATTGAAGAACGGGGCAAGAGTAACGGAAGAGGAATTGAATCAGTTTGTGAGAAAGAGCTTAGCTTCCTATAAGGTACCACGTCTTTATGAATTTAGAGAGGAACTTCCTAAAACGACCATTGGTAAGATCTTGAGGAGAGTCCTAATTGATGAGGAAAAGAAAAAAATCCCACCAGAAAAAAAGGAGGCGTAAACATCTTACGGAGCTGTAATAGTGAGCTCCGTTTGCGGAACAACTGGACAACCTTAAGTAATGAGGGGTAGAATGGAAAAAGGATGTTATGACTCTATGGAAGTTTTTGCTTGACAGTAGAGAGTCATCATTTTATGATAGAAATATGAATGATGATTCATTCATTTTCTGAAAGGGGACATCCAGTGAAACGCAACAAACCAAAGTATAACCAAATTATTGATGCAGCTGTTATCGTCATCGCACAAAATGGTTATTACCAAGCGCAAGTATCAAAAATTGCCAAGCAAGCAGGCGTGGCAGATGGTACTATATATCTTTATTTTAAGAATAAAGAAGATATTTTAATATCATTATTTCATGAAAAAATGGGCTACTTTGTAGAACAAATTGAAGAAGAATTAAAGGGTAAGACATCAGTTTCAGAAAAACTGTTCCTATTAATTCAAAAACATTTTCAAATCCTTTCAGAAGACGTGAATTTAGCAATTGTCACTCAATTGGAATTAAGACAGTCAAACAAAGAATTACGACTTAGGATTAATGAAGTATTAAAAGGATATTTAAATGTAATTGATCAAATCATTACCGATGGGAAAGAAAATGGTGAATTCCTGCCTGATTTAAATAACTTACTCGCAAGGCAAATGATTTTTGGAACGATTGATGAAACAGCAACAACTTGGGTGATGAATGAACAAAAATATTCACTTGCTGACCTTGCGTCAGATGTTCATCGCCTTCTACTCGGTGGTTGTGGCACGAAACGGTAAAGATAAAATAGAGGATGGCCAGAACCATCCTCTAGCCATTTGGCTACCTGCCTTTTACCGAAGTACATAACGAATTTTCAAAAAAGTTTGACTATGATGGGGGAGATCAATATGGAATACCTTACACTCGCAATCGAAGATCGCGTTGCTATTATATCGATAAACCATGCACCTGCTAACGCTCTTTCTTCCGCTATTGTGGAAGAATTATCACAGGCTTTCGATCAAATCGAAAGCAATGAAGAAGTGCGTGTGGTGTTACTCCATGGTGAGGGAAGGTTCTTCTCTGCTGGAGCGGATATTAAAGAATTCACTAGTGTGAAAAACGGTAAAGCCTTTGTGAAACTAGCCCAAAATGGTCAATCTGTGTTTGAGAGAATCGAATCGTTTCCAAAGCCGGTAATTGCAGCTATTCACGGAGCTGCTCTTGGCGGAGGACTGGAACTGGCCATGGCCTGTCACATTCGGTTAGTAACTGAACGTGCAAAATTAGGTTTGCCTGAGTTGCAACTTGGATTGATTCCTGGATATGCTGGTTCACAGCGCCTACCACGGTATGTTGGAACGGCAAAAGCTGCTGAAATGCTATTTACGAGTGAGCCAATAACGGGTCAACAAGCTGTACAGTGGGGTTTGGCAAACCACGCTTACACTGATGAAGAATTATTGCCTAAAGCTAAGGAATTAGCCGCTAAGATTGTCAAGAAAAGCCCGCTAGCCTTGAAGTCCGCTATCGAACTATTGAATTATTCGAAGGGTGATTCCTACTATAAAGGTGTAGAAAAGGAAACCGTCCTATTCGGAGAAGCCTTTGACAGCGCTGATGCAAAAGAGGGAATCGATGCTTTTATAAATAAAAGGGAACCGGTATTTAAAGGAGAATGATCCTTAAGCCATCCTTTTGATTAGTAAATTTATTACTTATATTTAAAAAAAATGCAGGATTTTAAGGAATTCTGAAGAATACCATTATAAGTATGCCTAAAAAACACAATCTTCAAAACTCAAATTATTCGGGAGGTATTATCGTGAACATTTATGTGCTACTGAAAAGAACATTTGATACAGAAGAAAAAATTACGCTTTCCAACGGGAAAATTAATGAGGATGGAGCAGAATTCATCATCAATCCATACGATGAGTATGCCGTAGAAGAAGCCATCCAAGTGCGTGATGCTCAAGGTGGAGAAGTAACGGTTATTTCCGTCGGTTCTGAAGAGGCTGAAAAACAATTGCGTACAGCGCTTGCTATGGGTGCTGACAAAGCTGTTCTAATAAATATCGAAGACGACATAGAAAATGGCGATCAATTCACGACTGCCAAAATTATTGGAGAGTACTTAAAAGATAAAGAAGCTGATCTGATCATTGCAGGTAACGTGGCCATTGATGGTGGATCTGGACAAGTAGGACCGCGTGTAGCAGAAATATTGGATATCCCTTATATCACAACCATTACGAAATTAAGCATTTCAGGTGGAAATGTAAGCGTTATCCGTGATGTAGAAGGGGATTCAGAAACAATCGAAGCCTCACTTCCACTGCTGGTAACGGCGCAGCAAGGTTTGAACGAGCCTCGTTATCCATCTTTACCGGGGATCATGAAAGCGAAGAAGAAACCGCTTGAAGAGTTGGAATTGGATGATTTGGATTTGGAAGAAGACGATGTCGAGGCAAAAACAAAAACGATTGAGATCTTCCTTCCAGCCAAAAAAGAAGCTGGTAAAGTATTGAATGGTGAGATTCCGAACCAAGTTAGCGAACTTGTTCAATTATTACGCAGTGAAGCAAAAGTAATCTAATAGAAGGATTTCTATTGAAAATAAAACACAACAAAAAGATAAAATAGAGCACAGGAGGTTTTTAAAAATGGCTAGAAAGTTTCTTGTATTGGGCGAAGTACGCGATGGTTCTCTTAGAAATGTATCGTTCGAAGCTATCGGAGCGGCTAAACTTGCTGCAGACGGCGGAGAAATCGTAGGTGTTTTAGTTGGTGACAGTGTTCAGTCTTTTGGGAGTGAATTGATTCAGTATGGTGCCGACCGAGTGGTAGTGGTCGAAAACGATCAATTAAAACAATATACATCAGATGGATATGCTCAAAGTTTACTAGCTATTATCGAGCAAGAAAAACCAGAAGGCATTTTCTTCGGTCATACGGCATTAGGGAAAGACTTGGCTCCTAAATTAGCTGGCAAGCTGGAATCAGGTTTGATTTCAGATGTGACGTCCATTGAAGAAGAAGGCGGAAATATCGTCTTCACTCGCCCGATATATTCAGGTAAAGCCTTTGAAAAGAAAATCGTCACAGACGGTATTGTATTCGCGACCATCCGTCCGAATAACATTGAACCTCTATCGAAAGATGAGTCCCGTTCTGGGGATGTATCTACATTAAATGTGGATATTAAAGATTTACGTACAATTATCAAGGATGTAGTAAGAAAGGCAAGTGAAGGGGTCGACCTTTCAGAAGCGAAAGTGGTCATCGCCGGTGGGCGAGGTGTGAAAAGTGAAGATGGATTCGAACCTTTGAAAGAGCTTGCTGAAGTTCTTGGGGGAGCAGTAGGAGCCTCTCGTGGTGCATGTGATGCTGATTATTGCGATTACTCTTTGCAAATCGGACAAACGGGTAAAGTTGTCACGCCTGACCTTTATATTGCCTGCGGAATTTCCGGAGCCATCCAGCATTTAGCGGGGATGTCCAACTCCAAAATCATCGTAGCCATCAATAAAGATCCTGAAGCCAATATTTTCAATGTGGCCGATTACGGAATCGTCGGGGACTTATTCGAAGTTATCCCATTGTTAACGGAAGAATTCAAAAAGTTAAAAGTGAATGCTTGATTTGTAAGTTGATATAAAAGAAAAGGCGTCTGTCAGGGAATGAACTGGCAAGCGCCTTTTCTTTTTATGACAATCTATTAGGTTCTAGGCAGTATTTTTTCTCTGTTTATGGACATGCTACCATTGAAGCAAAATAATAGCATCTGTTCCTGTTACAATGTTATACTGTCTATAGTTATTTGAGTACATTTTAGGAGGATAAAATATATGGCTATCGTAAATTCAACTGATCAAACATTCACAGCAGATACTAATGAAGGTGTCGTTCTTGTAGACTTTTGGGCTCCATGGTGTGGACCATGCAAAATGATCGCTCCTGTTCTTCACGAGTTAGATGAAGAAATTGGCGACAAAGCAAAAATCGTAAAAGTGGACGTTGATGAAAACCAAGAAACAGCTGGAAAATTCGGCGTTATGAGCATCCCTACTTTAATCGTTCTTAAAGACGGTGAAGTTGTGGATAAAGTGGTTGGATTCCAACCGAAGGAAGCTCTTGCTGAACTTCTTGCTAAACACGCTTAATTTGAATGAAGGAAGAGCTTCAGGTCTACGGACTTGAAGCTTTTTTTTGTATCTTGATATATAATTGATTGTAGAATGGGAGAACAGGAGGCTGAATGCATGAATCAACGGATAAAGAATAAACTTGCCCTTCTCCCTGATCAGCCTGGTTGTTATTTAATGAAGGATCGTCAGGGAACGATCATTTATGTTGGCAAGGCGAAAGTATTGAAAAACCGCGTCCGCTCATATTTCACGGGCTCACATGATGGGAAAACATTCAGGCTCGTAAATGAAATCGAGGATTTCGAGTATATCGTCACCTCCTCCAATATCGAGGCGCTTATTTTAGAACTGAATTTAATCAAAAAACACGATCCAAAATATAACGTCATGTTGAAGGATGACAAGACCTACCCATTCATCAAGTTGACGGCTGAAAAACACCCGCGTTTGATCATCACGAGAAAAGTCAAAAAAGATAAAGGGAAATACTTTGGTCCTTATCCCAATGCTTTTGCGGCCAATGAAACGAAGAAACTTCTGGATCGGATCTATCCATTAAGGAAATGTAATACGCTTCCAGACCGTGTCTGCCTATATTACCACCTTGGCCAGTGCTTGGCCCCTTGCGTTTATGATGTAGAGGAACGGGAATATAAGCAAATCGTCGATGATATTAACCGATTTTTAAATGGCGGTCATACCGAGATAAAGAAAGAACTCACGGAAAAAATGCTTGAAGCCTCTGAAATGCTCGATTTTGAACGGGCGAAGGAATATCGGGATAAAATTGCCCACATCGAGATTACAATGGAAAAACAGAAAATGATGACGACTGATTTCATTGACAGGGACGTATTCGGTTTTGCCTATGATAAAGGGTGGATGTGCGTACAAGTATTTTTTGTGCGTCAAGGGAAACTGATTGAAAGAGATGTTTCGCTCTTTCCGGTCTACGATGAACCGGAACAGGAGCTTCTTACGTATCTTGGACAGTTTTATGAAAAGGCCAATCACTTTAAGCCAAAAGAGATATTGTTGCCGGAGTCTGTTGATGCCGAGCTGGCGGAGAGCTTGCTTGGTGTAAAAACGCTTCATCCGAAAAGGGGCGCGAAAAAGGATATGCTGCAACTGGCAAATAAAAACGCCTCCATCGCCCTTCAAGAGAAGTTCTCATTAATTGAACGGGATGAAGAAAGAACGATCAAGGCAGTGGAGAATTTAGGGGATAAGTTAGGCATCTACACTCCACATCGTATCGAGGCTTTTGATAACTCGAATATTCAAGGAAGTGATCCTGTATCTGCTTTGGTCGTTTTCATTGATGGCAAACCGGAAAAGCGGGAGTATCGAAAGTATAAAATTAAAACGGTGAAAGGGCCTGATGATTACGAATCGATGCGTGAAGTTGTCCGAAGGAGATATTCACGCGTCTTAAAAGATGGCCTTCCACTTCCTGACTTGATCATCATCGATGGAGGGAAAGGACATGTGGAGGCCGTTCGGGACATTTTGGAAAATGAACTCGGTCTCGATATTCCGCTTTCTGGCCTTATTAAGGATGAAAAACACAGGACATCCCAATTGATGATTGGAAACCCGCTCGAACTGATTCCACTTGATTCGCGAAGTCAGGAATTTTACTTGCTACAAAGAATCCAAGATGAAGTGCATCGGTTCGCGATTACTTTCCATCGCCAGCTTCGTGGGAAAAATGCCATTCATTCACTTCTGGATGATATTCCAGGTGTAGGTGAGAAAAGAAGAAAGCAGCTGTTTCGGCATTTCGGGTCATTGAAAAAAATGAAAGAGGCCTCAGTCGAACAGATAATCGAAGCGGGAATGCCTAAAAATGTAGCGGATGGAATCTTTAGAAAATTACAAGAATGACCTTGCGAGTGTCTTTTTCCTATGCTATGCTTAAAAGGAATTTTTAAACAAGACAATTTAAAGTGCTGATAGAGGTGCGGAATTCAATAGTAAAAACCTAGAGAAGTATGAGCTTCAATGAAGGGTTTTGAAAGGGAATGACGCCGAAGGAAAACAAGACTCATACCTTGTTTTTCTGGTCTGACCATTTAAAAGATGGCAGATTGTCAGGGTTGATACCTTGGAGAGCTATCTCACTGTGATTACTGAACGGATACGTAACCACAGCAATGAGATATTCTCATTGCTTTTTTTATTGCCTAAAAAAGATAGAGAGGGTGCATGAGAATGGCACTGATTGTACAAAAATTTGGCGGTACTTCTGTAGGGAGTGTCGAGAAAATCAAACATGTCGCTAATCGTGTAATCGAGGAAGCTGAAAAAGGTAATGACGTCGTTGTCGTTGTTTCGGCAATGGGGAAGACAACGGATGAATTGGTTTCCATGGCGAGAGATATTTCCGCATCCCCAAGTAAGAGGGAAATGGATATGTTATTGACGACCGGGGAACAAGTTACGATTGCCTTGTTAACGATGGCATTGGTGGAAAAGGGGCATGAAGCCGTATCCTTTACGGGCTGGCAGGCTGGGATGCAGACAGAGTCCGTTCACGGAAATGCGCGAATTTTAAATATCGATGCTTCCAGAATTCAAGCTCAGTTGCAAGCAAAAAAGATCGTCATCGTTGCCGGTTTTCAAGGAATGGATGAACATGGGGAAATCACGACATTGGGTCGGGGCGGTTCCGATACAACGGCGGTTGCCATAGCCGCAGCACTACACGCAAACCGATGCGATATTTATACCGATGTAACCGGTGTTTTCACAACAGATCCACGCTACATAAAAAACGCCAGGAAATTAACATCCGTATCTTATGACGAAATGTTGGAGCTGGCCCATTTAGGGGCTGGGGTCCTGCACCCAAGGGCCGTTGAATATGCAAAAAACTATCAAATCTCGCTTGAAGTCCGTTCAAGCTTAGAAAAAGAATCTGGGACCATCATTGAGGAGGAAGCGAATATGGAAGAGAATTTAATTGTACGGGGTATTGCTTTTGAGGATAGCATCACAAGAGTTACAGTGAACGGCTTGCCTCGGTCACTTGGTGTATTATCCACGATTTTCACGACACTGGCGAAAAATCACATAAATGTAGATATCATCATCCAGAGCATGACATCAGAAGATACGACCAATCTCTCTTTCTCTATTAAAAGCGAAGATACAAAAGCAGCTTTAATGGTTCTTGAAAACAATAAAAGCCAGTTGGAATTTGATGGTATAGAAACGGAAGGCGAGTTGGCTAAAGTCTCTATCGTCGGTTCAGGAATGGTTTCCAATCCCGGAGTGGCCGCAGAGATGTTTGAAGTCATGGCGAATACAGGGATCCAAGTGAAAATGGTCAGCACTTCGGAAATCAAAGTTTCTACCGTCGTAAACGAAAAGGAAATGGTCAAAGCGGTCGAAGCGCTTCACGAGGCGTTCAAACTTGGACAGCACGCCAAAGTCCTTGCCTGATTGATTAAAACTGATGAAAAGATGTACCTAATGCTTTTATAAAGAAAAAGGGCACCTAAAAAAAGGTTGCCCTTTTTCGGTGCCCGGACTCTATGGAAAGATTAAGATTAAAGATAATAGACGGCTAGAGAGAGTAGCATGATGCAAAATAGGATAAGACCTACGACAAGGGTGAAGGAAGAGGAAAGGGAGATGATATCGGAAAGTTTAGGGATGTCTTCTTTTTCCTCCCCTACATGCTGATTTTGTATTTGGAATACTCTCCGGAAACTATAAAAGACTACGTCGAAAAATCCTCGTTGGACGACGAAAGTAACCAATGCTAGAAGAATCAGTCCTCCACTGATGTAAAAGGTCATATTAATAAAATTCAATAGAGAGAGATTTTGATGGAATATAAGGGATAACAAAATGGATAGCACGATACCAAATCCCGTACCTATAAGTATTTTTTTCATTCTTTTTACCTCGATTTTCTTTTTATAAGTATATCAAAAACACTAAATAAACAAAAATGATTTTTTGAAATAGTATGAAAAAGCGATAGTAAAAAACATAATAGTATTCTAAAAAATCCGATAAAACGGCGCAAGCAGCACTTTAAAGCCTTAAAGTAGTAAAAACCTATGTTTTCCTTGGTTTTTGAGTATTTTTAATTTTTTAGAAATAATTTATTATTCTAACTTATATACAAAATCAAAAAAATCAGTATAATGAAAATATGATTTTAAAATATAGAAAGAAGGTCAAAGTAGATGAAAAAGTCTAAAATCACAATCTTTGCTGGTCTTATGCTAGTTCTTAGCGTCATTCTAGCAGCATGTGGCGGAAATTCAGATAATTCTGAGAAGAAGTCAGATGGAACGAAATTAGCTGAAAAACAAGAGATTAGTATTATGAGTAAATCGGAAATCCCAGTCATGGATTCCGTTAAAACAACAGATACAGTAGGATTCAACTATTTGAACAATGTGAACGAAGGCTTATATACCATTGATAAGGACGGAGAGACAGTGCCGGCTCTTGTTGACGGAGAACCTGAAGTCAGTGAAGACGGAAAAACATATACGTTTAAATTAATAGATTCAAAGTGGTCGAACGGTGACCCAGTTACGGCAAATGATTTCGTTTTTGCTTTTAAACGGGCGATGGATCCTGAAGTAGCTTCTGAATATGGTCCATATATGATGAATGGCAAAATCGCAGGTGCAACAGAAATTACGAAGGCAGCTGCTGAAAAGAAAAAATACGATTTAGACAGCCTTGGTGTGCAAGCGGTTGACGACAAAACATTGGAAATTACATTTGAAAAACCACTTGCATACTGGAAAGAGTATTTATCGTTTGCGACATTCTTCCCGCAAAACGAAAAGTTCGTTACAGAACAAGGTGACAAGTACGCTACAAGTGCAGAAACGCTCTTATACAATGGTCCCTTTGTCATGACTTCTTGGAATGGCCCAACTGCGACAGAATGGGAACTTCAAAAGAACAAGAATTACCGCGATGCAGATTCAGTTAAATTAGAGAAAATCACGGTCAATGTTTCAAAAGATAACAATGCGCAAGTTAATGCATTTGAAGCTGGTGAAGCAGACATTACGGATTTACTGACATCTGAACTGGTCCCACAATATGAAGGGGACGAGCGGTTACAAACCAACTTGGCACCAACGGTATTCTGGATGAAGATGAACCAGAAAAATGAAGCACTTAAGAATGTCAATATCCGCGAAGCGCTTGCAAAAGCTTTCAATAAAGAAGATCTTGCATCAAGCGTGTTGGGCGATGGTTCAGTAGCAGCCAACTACTTCGTGCCAAAAGATTTCGTTAGTTATGATGGAAAAGACTTCCGTTCGGCAAATGAAGATTTGATTACGTTTAACGCAAAAGAAGCAAAAGCTGCTTGGGAAAAAGGATTAAAAGAGTTGGGCGTGAAGGAACTTACCCTTCGATATATGGGGGATGAAACCGATTCTGCGAAAAAAATCGGTGAGTATATGAAGAACCAATTAGAGAAAAACCTTCCTGGTTTAACAATCAAAGTCGAAAGCGTTCCATTCTCGATTCGATTGGACCGTACGAAAAAAGGCGATTATGACTTGGTCGTATCAGGTTGGGGACCGGATTATAAAGATGCCATCTCATTTACCGATCTTTGGTTAACAGGTGGAACAAATAATGAAATGGACTATTCTAATCCAGAATACGATGCACTGATCAATAAAGCCACAAACGAATTGACGGACGATCCGGCAGCATATGCGAAAGCCATGCAAGATGCTGAAAAGCTTTTCTTGACTGAAGACTTCGGAATCGCACCAATTTACCAACGAGTAGAGAACATCCTAGTAAATCCTAAAGTCAAAGGAATTGTTAAGAGTGACTTAGGACCACATTATTACTACAAAGGCGTAACAGTAGTAGAATAAGCATCTTCTAAAACAAACTAGAAAAGAGAGTATATCACTAGTATATACTCTCTTTTCACTATAAAACTATTGTCGAAAAAGTGAGAATTTTATTTTGTGAGGTGTACAAATGGCCAGATATCTAACGCAACGGATTATATATATGTTAATTACTTTGTTTATCATCGCGAGCTTGACGTTCTTCCTCATGAAGTTGATCCCGGGCTCTCCATTTGCAAATGCAAGCAAGTTATCGGAGGCTCAATTCCAAATCATGGAGAACAAGTATGGATTGAATGAGCCGGTGCCTGTCCAGTATGGGAAATACATGCTGAACCTAGTACAGGGAGATTTAGGAGTTTCGTTTCAATTCAATAATACACCAGTTACGCAATTGCTGGGCGAAAGGATTCAGCCTTCCTTGGTATTAGGATTTCAAGCAATGTTTTTCGGAACGATTTTTGGGATTATTCTGGGTGTGATAGGAGCCCTCAAACAAAATACATGGGTCGATTATGGAACAACATTCATAGCGGTCTTGGGTAAATCGATACCAAGTTTCGTGTTTGCCGGTTTGCTGCAATATTATGTTGGAGTGAAGATGGGATGGCTGCCCGTCATGTTCTGGAAGGGTTGGGAGTATAGCATTATGCCAACGCTTGCCTTAGCAATGTTCCCTATAGCCACATCGGCACGTTTCATGAGGACGGAAATGATCGATGTACTCGGTTCGGATTATATCACCCTCGCTAAAGCGAAGGGGGCAAGTAATTTTGAAGTGGCGTTTAAACATGGACTGCGAAATGCTCTGATTCCTGTCATAACTGTACTCGGACCATTAACAGTGTCACTTATGACGGGTTCACTCGTCATTGAACAAATATTCGGTATACCTGGAATCGGGGAACAATTCGTTAAATCGATAACGGTGAATGATTACTCGGTAATCATGGGAACGACATTGCTGTTTTCATTCCTCTTTATCGTCATCGTTCTATTGGTTGACATTCTCTACGGTATTATCGATCCACGTATTAGGTTAGCAGGGGGGAAAAAATAATGGCAAACAAAATAGTGAGAATGTCAAAAAGTCAATTTGCGCCTGCCATTATGGACGCCACCATAAGCGAAGCGATCAATAAACCAAGTATAAGTTTCTGGCAGGATTCTTGGATGCGTATCCGTAAAAATAAAGCAGCCCTAGTCAGTATGGTTTTAATTGCTTTGGTCTTTATTTTTGCTTGGGTGGGTCCCCTTATTAGTGGACATGGATTAGATGAACAAGATTTAAAGAGAACCAATTTACCAGCGAAAATTCCAGGATTGGAAAATGTAAGTTGGCTTCCTTTTGATGGTACAAGGACAATGGCCAATGGTAATGTGGTGGATGTTTACGAACAAAAAAACATTGAAGAGCATTACTGGTTCGGAACGGACGGACTTGGCCGGGATGTACTTACCCGAGTGGCCAAGGGGATTCAAATATCTTTGTATATCGCCTTTTTAGCGGCTTTGCTTGATATGCTTATCGGTGTAGCGTATGGAGCCATTTCCGGATATTACGGTGGGAAACTTGATAATGTCATGCAACGTATTGTCGAAGTCGTTTCAGGTGTCCCTAACCTAGTTGTGGTCATTTTAATGATCCTTGTTTTCGAGCCTGGGATCATGTCCATCACGATTGCCCTAGCCATTACGAGCTGGACAAGCATGTCCCGTGTCGTTCGTGCTCAGGTGATGAAATTAAAAGAACAAGAATTCGTCTTGGCTTCGCGGACATTGGGAAGCTCAAATTTCAAGATCATTTTAAAGCATTTGCTACCAAACTTAGCGAGCGTCATCATCATCAATACGATGTTCACCATTCCGAGTGCGATATTCTTCGAAGCTTTCTTGAGTTTCATTGGACTGGGTCTACAATCACCACTTGCATCCCTTGGGACGTTGATCAACGATGGATTCAAAACGCTTAGACTATACCCACATCTGATGTTATTCCCAGCATTTTTCATCAGTCTGATCATGGTTTGCTTCAATATGATCGCCGATGGGCTTCGAGATGCATTGGATCCAAAAATGCGAGATTAAGAGAAGGAGGAAATGAAATGGAAAACTTATTGGAAGTGAAAGATTTACATGTATCGTTTCATACCTTTTCTGGTGAAGTCCAGGCAATCCGTGGTGTGAACTTTGAACTGAAAAAAGGGGAAACCTTGGCGATTGTAGGAGAATCCGGATCGGGTAAGTCCGTGACATCCAAATCAATCATGAGATTGTTGCCAGCAAATAATTCAGAAATTAAAAGTGGTGAAATCCTTTTTGAAGGAAAGGATCTGGCCAAACTTTCTAATAAGGATATGCAAAAGGTCAGAGGTAAAGATATTTCGATGATTTTCCAAGATCCAATGACTTCGTTGAACCCAACGATCAAGGTGGGCAAACAGATAATGGAGCCCATTTTAAAACATCAAAACGTCAGTAAGGCGGCGGCGAAGTTACGTTCGATCGAACTATTGGAACTTGTGGGCATTCCTAATGCTAAGCAGCGTTTCGAACAATATCCCCACCAATTTTCGGGAGGAATGAGACAACGTGTGGTCATCGCGATAGCTTTGGCGTGTAATCCCAAAGTATTGATTGCGGATGAGCCTACGACTGCATTGGATGTGACCATTCAAGCTCAAATTCTTGAATTGATGAAGGATTTACAAAAGAAAATAGAAACATCGATTATCTTCATCACCCATGATCTGGGAGTGGTTGCGAACATAGCGGATCGTGTAGCTGTGATGTATGCAGGGAAAATCGTTGAAATAGGTACGGCGGATGAAATCTTTTATAATCCGCAGCACCCTTATACATGGGGACTTATCAGTTCCATGCCTAGCCTCGAAGATACGGGGGAACATGATTTGTACACGATCCCGGGCACGCCACCCAATTTGCTGAACCCGCCAAAAGGTGACGCGTTTGCGCCGAGGAATGAATATGCAATGCAGATTGATTTAGAACAACAGCCACCCGTATTCAAAGTATCCGAGACGCATTATGCAGCCACATGGCTTTTACATCCAGATGCACCTGAGGTGACACCACCTCTAGCTGTACAAAAACGCATGAAGCAGTTCGTTCAGGGGGTCGCTAAATAATGGAACAACGTGAAAAACTCGTGGAAGTCAAACATTTAAAACAATACTTCAATAACGGAAAGCCTAATATGGTGAAAGCAATCGATGATATTTCTTTTGATATTTATCAAGGGGAAACGCTTGGGTTTGTTGGAGAGTCAGGTTGCGGTAAATCGACAACAGGACGTACAATCATTCGCCTGTATGATGCAACCGATGGCGAGGTACTTTTCAAAGGGGAAAGTGTCCATGGAAAGAAATCGAGGAAAAAACTGAAAGATATGAACAGAAAGATGCAAATGATTTTTCAAGATCCATATGCATCCTTGAATCCTAAAATGAAGATTGCGGATATTATCGCAGAAGGCATCGATAACCATGGGCTGGCCAAGACAAAAGAAGAGCGCATGGAACGGGTTTACCATTTACTCGAAACAGTCGGGCTAAATCGCGAACATGCAAATCGGTATCCGCACGAATTCTCGGGGGGACAGCGTCAGCGAATTGGAATTGCACGGGCACTTGCCGTGGAACCGGAATTCATCATCGCGGATGAACCAATTTCAGCACTGGACGTGTCCATTCAGGCACAGGTAGTCAATCTGTTGAAAAAGCTTCAAAAAGAAAAAAACTTAACCTATTTATTCATTGCCCATGATTTATCGATGGTCAAGTATATCAGTGACAGAATCGGCGTCATGTACTTTGGTAAGTTAGTGGAGCTTGCACCTAGTGAAGAGCTTTATAACAACCCAATACATCCGTATACACAATCCCTGTTATCTGCGATTCCGCATCCGGATCCAGAATTGGAACGGACTAGGCAACGGAAGGGGTATAATCCCGCTACACATGCTTATACGGCGGATGAAGAAGTCAAAATGCGAGAAGTGAAACCAGGACACTTCGTGTTATGTTCAGAACGAGAATTCCTTCAATTTCAAAGTAAGGGTGTTAAATGATTAACAATTATGAAAAAAAGGAGTCCGATAACCTGAGTCCGAGAGTGAGGGGGACTCAGGTTATTTGACTCCTTTTGTTTAAATCAGGGTAGAATCTATCCAAAAAAAGATTACTTTCTTCTTATTATATAGCCATTAGGAAAAGAAGAATTGGAATTACACACCTATAACTTCTATTTTATGTATCGTATATGCTGTTTTGTGTAATGGGTGTAAGTACTAGCTAAAGAATCACTCTTGGAAGAAGACCACTTGGAAATAGTCAAACTTGACGCAGGCTTCCTACATTTCAACCCATTTTAAAGAAGCCGTTAAATTGGATCTTTCGGGTCCCAGCAGATGGTGAATTCGACTTTTTTTGCACGACGTTTGATTTCTTCCGTAGCTTCACTGAGGAACCTTTTTTGTAAGGTGAATTGCTCGGCAAGAAATCCGGCTTCAAGTTGAAAATGACTGTCGGGATATAGATCCAGACGACGGGCGACCATTTCTCCTGACAAGGATAACTCCATCTCGGATTTGGAAAGCTTTATGATTTCAAGATGGCCCCAGCCTGCACTATGGAAAAATGCAACCAATTCCTGATCGCCATTCAAAGGGAATTTCCTTGCTAGTTGTTTACCCGCCCAATATAAGATTTGATAAGAATCTTTCCCCAGGATATCGTTCAATAAAGTTTCCCTGATCAGTTCATACCCGAAAGCTGGAACTTGGAATTCATCTGTTTGGATTTCTTCTTCTATAGCTGCAGCAATATTTTTTTTCATGTATTATCGCCTCTTTCTGTAAATCTATTATAAACGTTTTCCTTTTGCGATTTATACAGTTTTTTTTAATATTTCAACAGAAAAATGTAAAAAAATGTTAAATTATCTCAATATATTAAAAAAATAGTTAGTTTTTTCATATTACTTGTAAATGAACACCCAAAACCTTATTAATTTATTGATAATATTTATTCTAAAAAAGAGAAATCTTGTATCCGTTTTCTTGACGCACATTGAAGTCAGGAGTAAAATGGACTTGTCACATAATTGTAAGAAAGTATAGAGAGCGGTTTAACTCTATACTTTATTTTCACGCGGAGATAAAAGATAACCATCTTCGTATGAGTTTTGACAAATTAAGGGGGGGCACTTAGTGGCAAAGAATCGTGAGTTTGGGAATCGTAGGCTTCATTCACTTCTAGGGGTATTACCAATCGGTCTATTCCTAATTTTCCATTTATCGGTTAACTTTATGGCAACAAAGGGAGCAGAGACATTCAACGGGGCAGTTCATTTAATCGAATTTACTCCATTGAAAATCGTGGTGGAATGTGTAATCATCTATCTACCATTAATTTTCCATGCTATTTATGGGATTTATATCGCCTTTACGGCAAAGAACAACTTAGGAAGATTCAGTTTCTTCCGTAACTGGATGTTCATGCTACAACGTTTATCAGGAATCATAACTTTGATTTTCCTTGTTTGGCACATCTGGGAAACAAGGGTTCAAGCAGCATTTGGGGCAACAGTAGATTTTGATATGATGGCTGAGATTTTCTCTAATCCATTCATGATCGCGTTCTACATTGTTGGTATTGTTTCTGCTATTTTCCATTTTGCCAATGGATTATGGTCATTCGCAGTAAGTTGGGGACTAACAGTTTCACCTAAATCGCAAAGAGTTATGACATATGTTACTTTGATCATTTTCGTTCTTCTTTCTTATATAGGAATTAGTGCAGTTTTCGCTTTCGTATAAGTAGCAGAAGAAATTAATTATACGTACTAGGAAAAACATAGCTTTTCTAATGGAATAAGGGAGTGACACAATTGGGTAAAGGTAAAATTATTATCGTCGGTGGAGGTCTAGCTGGTTTAATGGCTACGATCAAAGCAGCAGAGTTAGGACAACATGTTGATTTATTCTCATTAGTTCCAGTAAAACGATCTCACTCTGTTTGTGCGCAAGGCGGAATCAACGGGGCAGTAAATACGAAAGGTGAAGGCGATTCTCCATGGCTTCACTTTGATGATACAGTATATGGTGGGGATTTCTTAGCAAATCAACCTCCAGTTAAAGCAATGTGCGATGCAGCACCATCTATTATCCATATGTTTGACCGTATGGGTGTTATGTTTAGCCGTACGCCGGAAGGTCTACTTGATTTCCGCCGTTTTGGTGGAACACAATTTCACCGTACTGCATTTGCTGGTGCAACAACTGGTCAGCAATTACTTTATGCATTGGACGAGCAAGTTCGTCGTTACGAAGTACAAGGCCTTGTAACGAAATATGAAGGCTGGGAATTCCTTGGAGCTGTTATCGATGATGATCAAACAGCACGTGGTATCGTAGCTCAGAACTTGACTTCAATGGAAATTCAATCATTCCCTGGCGACGCAGTCATCATGGCGAGCGGTGGCCCTGGAATCATTTTCGGTAAATCTACTAACTCTATGATCAATACAGGTTCAGCAGCATCTATCGTCTATCAACAAGGTGCACATTATGCGAACGGTGAGTTCATCCAAATTCACCCGACAGCAATCCCTGGTGATGATAAACTTCGCTTAATGAGTGAATCCGCTCGTGGTGAAGGTGGACGTATCTGGACATATAAAGACGGAAAACCATGGTACTTCCTAGAAGAGAAATACCCGGCTTATGGTAATCTAGTACCTCGTGATATTGCAACACGTGAAATTTTCGACGTATGTATTAATATGAAATTGGGTATTAACGGAGAAAACATGGTCTACCTTGACCTTTCACATAAAGATTCACATGAACTAGATGTTAAATTAGGCGGAATCATTGAAATCTATGAGAAATTCGTCGGTGAAGATCCTCATAAAGTGCCAATGAAAATTTTCCCTGCGGTTCACTATTCTATGGGTGGACTTTGGGTAGATTATGACCAAATGACAAACATCAAAGGTCTATTCGCTGCTGGTGAGTGTGATTATTCACAACATGGTGGTAACCGTTTAGGTGCGAACTCACTTCTTTCAGCCATTTATGGTGGTTCTGTGGCTGGTCCGAATGCTGTTAAATACATTCAAGGACTTGATAAAACATCAGATTCTCTTCCTTCTTCATTATATGAAGGCTACCAAAAACAAGAACAAGAGAAATGGAATTCTATCATGTCTCTTAATGGTAATGAAAACGCATATATCCTTCACAAAGAACTTGGTGAATGGATGACAAACAATGTAACTGTAGTTCGTTACAATGACAAGCTTAAAGAAACAGACAATAAAATTCTTGAGTTGATGGAACGTTACAAAAAAATCAACATCAACGACACGGCTAAATGGAGCAATCAAGGTGCTGCCTTTACTAGACAACTTCAAAACATGATGCAATTGGCCCGTGTAATCACAATCGGTGCTCTTAACCGTGATGAAAGCCGTGGAGCGCATTACAAACCTGACTTCCCAGAACGTAATGATGAAAAGTTCATGAAAACAACAATGGCTACATTCCAAGGAGCAGACAAAGCTCCTGCATTCCATTATGAAGATGTTGATGTATCACTGATTGCACCACGTAAACGTGATTACACGACTACACATTAAAGAGGGGGAGCATAAAAATGGTTGAAACTAAATCTGAGACTAAAACAGTTCGTTTTATTATTACTCGCCAAGATACACCGGATTCAGCTCCTTATGATGAGGAATTTGAATTAGCATACCGTCCGAATATGAACGTCATTTCCGCTTTGATGGAAATTCGTCGTAATCCGGTAACGGTAGAAGGTAAACATACAACTGCAATCGCATGGGACATGAACTGTCTTGAAGAAGTTTGTGGTGCTTGTTCAATGGTCATCAATGGTAAGCCAAGACAATCTTGTACAGCCCTTATTGACCAGTTAGAACAGCCTGTACGTCTAGCTCCAATGCGTACTTTCCCGGTTGTGCGTGACCTTCAAGTCGATCGTAGCCGTATGTTCGATTCATTGAAAAAGGTAAAAGCTTGGATTCCAATTGATGGTACGTATAATCTTGGACCAGGACCACGTATGCCAGAAAAGAAACGTCAATGGGCATATGAATTATCTAAATGTATGACTTGTGGCGTATGTTTGGAAGCTTGTCCGAACGTAAATGACAACTCCAACTTCATGGGACCACAACCATTATCACAAGTTCGTTTATTCAATGCACATCCAACTGGTGCAATGAACAAAGCAGAACGTTTAAACACAATCATGTCAGATGGCGGCCTTGCAAACTGCGGTAACTCACAAAACTGTGTGCAGTCTTGCCCTAAAGGTATTCCATTGACAACATCGATTGCAGCGTTAAACCGTGATACTGCGATTCAACAATTCCGTAACTTCTTCGGAAGTGACGAAGTTTAATAAGTAGTAACCCCCTATCCTTTGGATAGGGGGTTTTTTTATATTAGCTCTACAAAAAATACTCATCAATTTTAAAGAATAAGCCTGTATTTATTAGAAGCGGAAGATGAATATAGGTGAAGTGGGGTTAAGTAAATTTTCCGCTGGGGTATCTTACCTGAAGATTACATTTCAATATAATAGCTCTGTCTTATAAGTTTCAAATAATAAGCAGTATTTTTTCCGTTTTCAAGGAGATTCTACCTTTATAGGAGGGTCAGAAGTATGAAAAACGGCTCTGTTCAAAAAATTTCTTTCTTTTTAGTTATATTTAGCTTGGTGTTTATAAGTGCTTTTCTCCTTTTAGGCAATGCAAAAGCTACGGTCTTGTTGGAAATGGTGGAAGATCCAAAAGGAGGTAGTGGAGTAGATGCTTCTTCTAAATCTGAAAATAAGGAACTCGACTTGACAGTTTTATACACGAACGATACTCACGCTCACCTAAAAGATATTCCACGAAGGTTTACAGCAATCAATAAAATAAGGAATGTAAAAGAAAATGTCCTTTTACTCGATGCGGGAGATGTTTTTACAGGCTCTCTTTACTTTAAGCAATATCTTGGTCAAGCAGATATACAGTTTATGAATAAAATCGGATATGATGCAATGGTACTCGGTAATCATGAATTTGATAAGTCATCGGTCATACTAAGGGACTTTATAAAAGCTGCAGAATTTCCTATTGTTGGTGCTAATATTGATTTTTCTAAAGATGAAGAATTAAAAGATCTGTCTCGAATAGAAATCGATACAACAGGCTGGAAGGGTACTATTCATCCTTCAGTAGTCAAGAAAATCAAAGGGCAGAGAGTGGGGATTATTGGTCTTACGACGCAGAGGACGACCCTTTTATCAAATCCTAATAAGGATATCGTGTTTGAAGATGCTTTCAAGAAAGCGAAAGAAACAATTAACGCACTTGAAGCTAAGGGAGTTAATAAAATCATTGTCCTTTCACATCTTGGTTACAGCAACGATAAAAAGTTAGCTAATACAGTTGACGGAATAGATGTTATTGTTGGTAGTCATTCACATCATAAACTGAAAGAACCTGACGTCATTAATCAAAAAAAGAAACCGACCCTAATAGTACAAGCGGGTAGGTATGGGAGATTTCTTGGCCAGTTGGATGTTACGTTTGATGATAAGGGGAAATTGACAATGTGGAACGGAAAACTCCTTGATATAACGGATAAAAATGAAAAGGGAGAATTTATTTATAAAGAAGATAAGTGGGCCAAGTATTTTCTTGAAGAGCTTAGCGTGCCAATCAAGGAAATAAAAAAGAAAAAAAGGGTTCATGAAAAATAAGGTATTAGATAATGTGGGATTGTTTATTACTCTATATATAAGTAAGTCAAAAAAGGAAGGAGTTATTTCTTCCTTTTTAATTAATTTTCTGAAGTAAATTAATTATGGATAGAAATATCTTCCCATTTTTTCTTTTTTCTTATAAAATGAATGAATAGTCATTCATTAAGGAGGAGTTCTCACAGTGAGTAGAATATCATATATCGATAATATAAAAGAGTGGCGCAATGGATTTTCTTTTAAACATGAGATTAAAGTCCGTTTTTCAGAAACTGACATGTTCGGACACCTCAATAATACGGTTCCATTCACTTACTTTGAAGAGGCACGGATCGAGTATTTCAATAGTATGGGGTTCATGGTGGACTGGTCTTCGGCAGAAAGTGATGAAATTCCGGTTGTTGCCGATTTACAATGTGATTATATTCAGCAGGTGTTTTTTAACGAACAACTGACGATCCATGTGAAAGCGGCCCACGTGGGCAACTCATCGGTGGATATTCATTATATGGGAACGAAAGAGGATGGGACGATTTGCCTCACTGGCAGAGGAACGGTCGTCCAAGTATCGAAAACGACCGGGAAGCCGGTGCCACTGGCTGAAGAAATGAAAAAGTGGATGTCAAAAACAAGTGTCAAACAACTTTAAAAGTAAAATTTCAATTAGACAAGTAAATGAGTCACTCCCTTGCCCTAGCCGACATACTATATCTTGACTAAATAGACACCCACTCCGGGTTTTATGCTGGTGAAGGCAAGGAGGGTAACATTACTTGAAGGAGAACGAATTCACTCATAAGCCACTACTCACCAAAAGAGAAAAAGAAGTATTTGAGTTACTAGTACAAGACAAAACAACAAAAGATATCGCAGGTGAATTGTTTATTAGCGAAAAAACAGTTCGAAACCACATTTCGAATGCGATGCAGAAGCTTGGAGTCAAAGGACGTTCACAGGCAGTTATAGAGCTCCTTCGTATGGGAGAACTTAAGCTTTAATGTGTTGTATTATTAATACGTAAGCCTTATATATCTTTACTCTCCCGTTCATTTGCAGCATTCAAGGAAGGGTGAAACATTTCCATGTTTTCACTTCCTTGAATGCTGCTTATTTTTTATGAGAGGGTTTTCCTGGGCTTGTAAAACTTCTGTCTTGAAATTTATTTCACTTTCTCCCAAAATGGTAGTATGATAAGTTTCATGAAGTAAGCGAGAAGCTTTGGAATAGTTTCCTTCATAGAGAATATCATCATGAAATGAAAGAAAAATGAGGCGAGATTTTTGAAACAACCAATTGGAATTATTGATTCGGGTGTCGGTGGTTTGACTGTGGCTAAAGAGGTCATGCGCCAGTTACCGAATGAAAATATAATATACCTAGGCGATACGGCCAGATGCCCGTATGGACCAAGGTCAAAAAGGGATGTCAAAAACTTCACGTGGCAGATGACCCGGTTCCTGATGAAACAGGATATCAAAATGCTGATCATAGCCTGTAATACAGCCACTGCAGCAGTGCTCGATGAAATCAGGGCGATTCTTCCGATTCCCGTACTCGGGGTCATCCTTCCTGGGGCAAGAGCCGCCTTAAAGGTTTCTAATTCCCTACATATTGGCGTGATTGGCACAGAGGGAACGGTGAAGAGCAAAGCCTATGACGATGCACTTGTTTCCATAAACTCGGGTGTGGAAGTGGATAGTTTAGCCTGTCCGAAATTTGTCCCAATTGTGGAAAGCGGAGAGTTTCAGGGGGAAATCGTCGAAAGGGTCGTGGCGCAAACGTTGAAGCCGTTAAAGAAAATCAACATTGATACGCTCATTCTCGGTTGTACCCACTATCCTCACTTAGGACCCGTGATTTCGAAGTTCATGGGGGATAAGGTACAAGTCATTTCCTCTGGGGAAGAGACGGCCCGTGAAGCGAGTGTCATTTTGGATTACTACCGACTAAGCAATAGAAGCAAAAGGGTTCCTGTGCACCGTTTCTATACAACGGGTTCCAAAGATATATTTGGTGCAATAGCATCGAGTTGGCTCGGCATAGAAATTGATACGATAGAGACCATCAAGATCGACCATCTATAAGACTTCCCTATGGAGGTCTTTTTGGTTTGGTTGAATGGGCGGGTGGCAGTAGTTGCCTAAAGAGAAAGGAAAATAATTGGTCTATTTTTGCCTAGGGCTCGTATAAATAGGAGTACAAACTGTCCTAGGAGTGATTTTATGTCCAATAAATCAAAAGTAACAGCAGCAGTGACAATCCTGGCTTCTTCTCTTTTTCTATCTGGCTGTGGCTTGTTCGGAGCGGGCGAGAAAACGGAAATCGATCCCCCTAAGGATGTTTCTTTAGTGGAGGATGAATCTTCATTGGAAGAGCCGAAAGGGGAGCAACAGCCTGTAGATGAAGGAGAAGAGGCGTCAACTGAAAGTACAGTTAAGACCGAGCTTTATTTAATTGATAAAAGTGGATATGTAGTTCCGCAAACAATGGAGCTTCCTAAATCCGAAGCGGTCGCAAAACAGGCATTGGACTATTTAGTGAATAATGGACCTGTCACAGATAAGCTGCCAAATGGGTTCCGCGCAGTGATTCCGGCAGATACGTCGATAAGTGTAAATATAAAGGAAGGTGTGGCTGTTGCCGATTTTTCACCAGAGTTTAAAAACTATCAAAAGGAGGATGAACTCAAGATCCTGCAAGCCATCACCTGGACTCTGACCCAATTTGATTCGGTCGATAAAATTCAATTGAGGATCAATGGGGAAGATATATCGGAAATGCCGGTAAATGGTACTCCAATCGATGATAATATCTCCCGTGCTTCAGGAATCAATGTCGATGCAAGTGATGTGGTCGATATCTCTAACTCGAAAGCTGTCACGGTCTATTACATCGGTGGGGACGAGGAGTATTCTTATTATGTACCAGTGACACGCAGGGTCAGTGAAACGGAGTCGGATAACGTGACAGCGGCCATTCAGGAATTAACGAAGGGGCCGGCAGGTTCTAACTTGCAAACAAGCTTCATGAGTGACGTAGCGTTGCTTGATCAGCCTAAGGTTGCGGATGGTAAGGTTGTACTGAACTTCAATGAAAATATACTTGGAAGCTTCAAGGAGAAAAAGGTTTCCCAGGATGTACTTGATGCCCTGGTTTTATCACTAACGGAGCAAAAAGGAATTGAAAGCGTGGAAGTTCATGTTAAGGGGAGTGCAGACCTTCTAAATGAAGAAGGTAAGCCATTATCGGAACCAGTAATCCGTCCTGAAAAGGTGAACACAGGTAGTTTTTAAAGAAACGAGTTGATACCTATAAAAAATGGAGGCAGGCTTTCAGCTGCCTCTTATTCTATTTTTCAAAATAGAGAGGATTTATTTCTAAAAAGCAACCTCATAAGTTTCCGGATTATTGAAGAAGCTAAATTTGTGATAAAATTAACTTATCAAATAAAGTTCGATCTTCCTTGTGGTCATCAAGCTGTCCCGACAGGAAGCGGAGAACGAAGTGAACTACGAGTGAGGAACATACTTAATATTTACATAGGACAAGCACCCAATTTACTTGTTCGAACGATGAATAGGTCCATATCGTATTCGGAAGTCAAAGGGGCAAGAGGGAACTCAGTGAAGATAAACGAAAAGGATGAGATGAATTGATGAAAACCGTGATTATTGCGACGAAGAATAAAGGAAAGGCCAACGAATTCAAGAACATGTTTGCGGCAAAAGGTTATGAAGTCAAGACTCTCCTCGACCTGCCGGATTCACCGGATGTCGAGGAAACTGGAACGACGTTCGAAGAGAATGCAATTCTTAAAGCGGAAGCGATTGCCCATAAGGTAGGCCTCTTTGTCCTCGCAGACGACTCGGGGCTGATCGTAGATGCGTTAGACGGCCGACCTGGCGTATATTCTGCCCGTTATGCCGGTGAAGATAAGGTTGATGAAGCGAACACGGAAAAAGTATTGAGGGAACTAGAGGGTGTACCAGAGGAGGAAAGAACGGCTAGGTTCTATTGCGCATTGGCATTGGCCTCTCCCAATCAAGAAACGATAACGGTTTCAGGTACGATGGAAGGTTTCATTACGAAGCAACCGATAGGAACCAATGGATTTGGCTATGACCCAATCTTTTTTGTGAAAGAACAGGGCAAAACAAATGCTGAATTGACAAAAGAAGAAAAAAATAATATCAGTCACCGTGCAAACGCATTGAAAGCGTTGGATGAGAAATTGGAAGAATTCCTTAAACGGGAAGAAGGAATGTGATCATGAAGGTCCTGATAATGAGTGATAGCCACGGGCTTACTCATGAAATAAGCATGATCACCGCTCGTCATAAACAAGAAGTCACAGCGATGATACATTGTGGAGATTCGGAACTTGAAAGCAAGGATCCACTTTTGGGAGGGTATTTAGCGGTACGTGGGAACTGTGACCATGATCATGCCTTTCCTAACGATCTCATTCAAGACATTGCTGGCAAACGCTTCTTCATTACCCATGGACATCTGTATAATATTAAGATGACACTGATGAACTTATCATATAAAAGTGAAGAATCCGGTGCTGATATCGTTTGTTTTGGGCATTCTCACGCAGCGGGATCTGAACGTATCGATGGAAGGTTATTCATCAATCCTGGCAGTATTCGCCAGCCTCGGGGGCGAAAAGAAAAAACATATGTAATTTTGTCTATAGAAGAAAACGTACTTGAAATCACGTATTACGATCTTGAAGGAAACACGGTCGAGGAACTAAATAAAGCTTATAAAACCAACTGACTTAAGGTATAATGAACAGGAAGCATTCTGTGCTTCCTGTCTGCAAAAAAAATTATTAAAACCATTGACTTTCTTTTAATATGCTAATATAATAAGAATTGTCCTAAGGGATCTTAAGTAAGGTTAATACATAAGTGTTACCGCAACTTATATCATAAAATGTCTCAGTAGCTCAGCTGGATAGAGCAACGCCCTTCTAAGGCGTCGGTCGGGAGTTCGAATCTCTCCTGGGACACTACCAAACAGTCAAATCCATTTAGGGTTTGGCTGTTTTTTTATTGAATATAAATCTTCTGGTGAAAATAAAAAAATGTTGACTTTCTTATTATATTTCACTATAATAAGAGTTGTCTTAAACGACTAATATTTTCTTACATACGTGTACAATGTCTCAGTAGCTCAGCTGGATAGAGCAACGCCCTTCTAAGGCGTCGGTCGGGAGTTCGAATCTCTCCTGGGACACTATCAAAAACAGCCAAGACCTTTTGAAGGGTTTGGCTGTTTTTTCGTTATATAAAGGTTTGTCATGGCATTTTATAATGATATGTTTGTTTCCCCTATCATTATTCCCATAGGATTCAAGAGGGGAACATTTCACTAGAGGATATGGATGAAGAATACTGTTGATCATGGAGACAATGATTTGAGGCCATAGATCTATTGCCTTTTAGTTTCTTTTCTAACTTGTTTATATTTCTATTTTTAGAGAAGGTGGATTCTCTTTTATGTCGAACTGTATAAGAATAAGGGAGATGTTTAGATGAATAAAGATAGCTTATTTAAATTCATTCAAACTTCCACGCGGGGGAATTTCTTTTCAGTAGAGATAGCCCAAGATGGAACCAAAGTAGTTCAAATGGCCAAGGAGTTAGAACAAGAAGGCAGAATCAAACTAAGAGAGTGTAAGTCGCAAAATCAAGGCGTTTACCTTGAAGGCATTCTTAAATTCATTCCTAGTTAATACCATCGGTTCAGTTAGGAAGAGGAAAAAAGCATCCAACGAGTTGGATGCTTTTTTCTGTGTCTGATTCATTCAATTCTTATTTAACGTTTCGCGGTTTTTATTGATGATTTCACGGTTTTTGATTATGGCGGTATTTATTTCTTCAAGCGGTGTTCGGATGACATCTTGTTCATTTTCAAATGGTGTGAGATTAGATTGATCTTTCAATAATATATCAATGGTATCGCGTAACTGAAGCATTGATATATTGAATTTTTCCGAAACGCCTTGTAGGGCTTTATGTATTTCAGGGTTCTGGATAGAAGAAACAACCTTTCCGGAATCAGAGTTCAATAATATATCCTCCTCTAAAGCTTGATGTGAATATACATAGCTTATTATTGAGATATGGTAATTATACATGGAAGACATGTTTTTTTCATGGGGAATTAAACTCAATTTGGATTTCATGCAGAATAAAATATTATAGGAGGATATTATTAGGCCAGCTGCTAATTTCATCAAGAGGGTGTGAAAGGGATGAAATCCTTTCTTGAGTGAGTAACGGGAAGGCGTCGGTTATATAGATCTGATTTCGATAATGGTAAATAAAGTAAATTAAAAGTATAATGAAAAAGTGAGTTTGAGTTTTGATGAAGGAGGCGTAGCGATGGAAAAGGATGAAAGCTATTTGAAAGCAAAAAAAAAGGGTGGAGAAATTAAAGGGTTTTTATATCCATTTAATCGTTTACATCTTGGTGAATCTTTTGCTTATAATGATAAACTTATTGACCGATGCTAGTTATTTGTGGTTTCTCTATCCCCTTGGCGGCTGGGGAATCGGAATCCTTATACATGGTTTAACAACGTTTGCGAGCGGGAACTTCGGGTCGCAATGGGAAGAAAGAAAAATTAAAGAATATATGAAAAAAGATAATAAGGACCTTTAATAAATACTTGTAACTAAGGAGGCTATATTGGCTTCTTTATTTAATTTGGCTCGATAATAAAAGTTGAAACTTTGACTTTATCAAGATTTTGGACCATTTGTCTTTTGAATATAGTAAAATGGAGGCTAAGAGCTTAATAAATATCATTTTATAGGAGTTGCTCATGAAACAGTTTGGTTGGTTTGTAACGGGAATCGGGGTTTTGATCGCATTGTTTGCCCTGCTTTATCCCCTGAATGTTATCAGTAAAACAGTTTGCATATATTTACTGCTCGGAGGATCGGGTCTTATGTTCGTTGGATCTATGTTTAGGGCCTTTTCCCTTCTTAAGAGAAGCGAATAATGACCGGTTGGGTTGATATAGTGGGGTGTCTCTATGTACAATTGGGGAGTATCCTAAATATCAGCCTTTTTTTAGGGGAGATTTTTTAAAAAAATAAGGTGATGAAAAATGGACAAGAACCAATTGAAATATGCACAGCAGCATTTGGCCAATGAACGAACCTTTTTGGCGTGGATCCGAACCGTGATTGCAATTGTGGGGGTGGGCTTTCTAACAACAAGTTTGCATTTTACGATAGGTGTGTACCGAGATGCCCGAATCGATTTGATCAGTATCGTGCTTGGGATGTTCACCTGCTTTTTAGGTCTAGTGATCACCATATTGGCAACGGTTAGTTATCTTCAGAAGAAGAAGCAAATTAATGAGGAGACCTTCAAGCCTTCCTTGGCCCAAGTCATTCTCATTGCAGTCTTTATGCTCATCTTACTATTGATGGTCATTTTATATTTTCTTTTTATCAAACTATAACCATTTGTCCCTATTTGTTAGGGCTTTTTTTTATGGGGTGTTGCGGGTTATTTTCTTTACGAAAACTTTTTCTGTTTACAATCCTCTAGTATAGGTTAGAAGTAAGGGGAGGGCTCACTCAGATTTATAAAGTCTATGTGAATTCCAATTATTTGTTTAGTAACCAGATTATGATATATGATAAGGGATATAAAAGGAGGTCATCAAGATGGTAGATATCCAAAAAGGTGAAGGGTCATTTTTTGTCAAGGACTCTGGTGAAAAGCTGGCTGAAATTACGTTCTTTAAATCAGGTGATCACGAAATCACGGTGGATCATACGGTTGTATCCGACAAACTACGCGGACAGAAGGTTGGGAATGCGCTTGTTGAAAAAGTGATTGAACTAGCGCGTAATGAAAATCTTAAAATCGTTCCGGAATGTACATTCGTTCAAAAGCAATTTGAAAAAAATGAAGCATATGAAGATGTATTGGCTAAGTAACGATATAGGGCTGGACTCTAGGAAAAGGAATGGATTACCATTCCTTTTCCTGTGTATTCAGCCTTTTCCCTTTGTTTTTTATAAAGTGTCTGGGGGAGGGGGCCAAGGGGACACCACTTCTTGTAATTACCAATAAAATGCAGAAACAGCCTTTCAAAATAAACATCGGTTGCAGGCAGATTGGATGTTGGGTAAGAATATGGAATGCAATATGCTTTAGTTTGTATCTTTTTTCATTATTTTTAAACTAAAAAAATATATTTTTTTTAATGTGAAAATAGGATAATAGTAGGGATGAAAGCGCATACAATAAAACTTATAATTTAGAATTATCTAAAAATTCATTAAATGCCTGTTGACTACACTCCAAAATGCGAGTAAGATAATCTCAAATACAAGACATCAAACATTAGCGTTTCAAAAAAATATGAATAATGAGAAAACATTGAAAAGGATAAGTAGTCTTTTTTTCAAGACATTCACAGAGAGCCGGGTTGCTGAGAACCGGTATTGTCCCAAAAGATGAACTCACCTTGGAGTTTCAGCTTGAACGTTATACTAGTAGGGCTGAACGGGTGCGTACCAGTACCCGTTACCAAAACAGAGAATAGTTGTATACTATTCAAAGTGCGCATGGAAGTTCATGCGAAAAAGGGTGGTACCGTGGAGCGGCTGATTAAGTCTTTTCACCCCTTTAACTTGCTAAGTGCAAGTACATTTGGGGTGAAAAGGCTTTTTTGTATGCCTAAAAATCCGAATATTATGAATTTAATCAAGTGAGAAAGCGGAGGAGGTCTTTACGAATGACACAAAAAGCAGTAGTGGCTGATCGAAAAAGTGGAAAGACACATTATAGTGGTGCCGAATTTTTGATGGAAGCATTGAAAAAGGAAAATGTTGAAGTCATCTTTGGGTACCCTGGTGGTTCTGTATTGCCGATATATGACAAGCTTTATAGTTCAAAGCTTTTTCATATCTTGACACGACATGAGCAGGGTGCAATCCACGCAGCAGAAGGGTACGCCAGGATTACTGGCAAACCGGGAGTGGTCATCGTCACGTCCGGTCCTGGAGCAACGAACATTGTAACCGGCCTAGCGGACGCAATGATTGATTCTCTTCCACTTGTTGTTATTTCGGGTCAGGTAGCTACTAGCGTAATTGGTTCGGATGCCTTTCAGGAGGCAGATGTACTCGGGATTACAACCCCAATTACAAAACATAACTATCAAGTGAGAAAGCCGGAAGACCTCCCACGTATCATCAAAGAAGCATTTTATATCGCTTCAAGCGGACGACCGGGACCTGTTTTAATAGATATTCCTAAAGACATGGCAATCTTGGAAGGGGTAGCGACGGAAGAGGATCCAGTGATGGACCTGCCAGGCTATCAGCCAACGACAAAGCCGAATTACTTGCAAATAAGAAAGCTTGTTGAAGCGGTAAGTGGTGCGAAAAGGCCTGTCATCCTTGCTGGAGCAGGTGTCCTTCATGCAAAGGCATCTCATCTCTTGAAGGAATATGCCGAACAACAAGGCATACCAGTAGTTCACACCCTCCTTGGCCTTGGCGGTTTCCCAGCCGAGCATCCGCAATTTATTGGAATGGGTGGCATGCATGGTAGTTTTGCGGCAAACATGGCGTTATCGAAATGTGATCTGTTGATTAATGTGGGGGCAAGGTTCGATGATCGCTTGACCGGAAACTTAGCCAAATTTGCACAATATGCAACTGTTGCCCATATCGATATTGATCCAGCGGAAATCGGAAAGAATGTACCAACCAAGATTCCTGTAGTCGGCAGCGCAAAAGAAGCTTTAACGGAGTTGATTGCCCAAAGTGGTAAAAAGCCTGACATTACGGAATGGACTGAACAGTTGAATGAGTGGAATGCAGAATTCCCATTACGTTATACCCAAGAAGAAGGGGTGCTGAAACCTCAACGTGTCATTCAAATGCTCCATGAAAAAACGAAGGGGGAAGCCATTGTCACGACGGATGTTGGTCAGCATCAAATGTGGGCGGCCCAGTACTATCCATTTAACAAGCCTAATTCATGGGTCACATCCGGTGGCCTGGGTACGATGGGCTTTGGCTTACCGTCCGCACTTGGAGCACAAATGGCCAATCCAAAAGCGACAGTTCTTTCGATATCTGGCGATGGTGGTTTTCAGATGTGCCTTCAAGAACTTTCAGTCATTGCGGAAATGAATCTGCCGATTAAGATCATCATCATTAATAATGGTGCGCTTGGAATGGTAAGGCAATGGCAGGAACTCTTCCATGACAATCGCTTTTCACACAGTGTTTTCCAGTCTCAACCCAATTTCGTTAAATTGGCTGAAGCATATGGAATTCCAGGGTTTAAAGCGACTACCGAGGAAGAAGCCAATGCATGCCTCGATGAAGCATTCACGATAGATGGACCGGTTTTGATCGATTTCCGTGTCAAACAAATGGAAAATGTCTTTCCGATGGTAGCATCAGGAAAAGGGCTGGATGAAATGGAAGGAGTTTAAGCAATGAGGGGAATTCTTAGCCTTACCGTGAACAATAGACCAGGCGTCCTTAACCGGATCACGAACCTGTTCACGAAAAGGAATTATAACATCGAAAGCATGACAGTCGGGCAATCCGAGCAGGAGGGCATTTCAAGGATGACCTTCGTGGTCGATGTTGATGACGAAACGGTCATTGAGCAAATCACAAAGCAATTAAATAAGCAGATAGAAGTGCTTAAAGTGATTGATATCACGAATCAATCAATTGTAGCCAGGGAACTGGCGCTCATCAAGATATTGGTGACAAGCCAGACCCGACCTGAAATCTATTCGGTAATTGAGCCTTTCCGGGCCTCTGTTATAGATGTAAGTAAAGATAGCCTGACGGTTCAAATCACTGGGGAATCAGACAAAATCGAAGCCTTCATTGAACTGATCAAACCGTATGGCATCAAAGAGTTGGCAAGAACCGGGACGGCGGCCTTCCCTCGCGGAATGCAGTTGTCACATGCAAAAAGCGCAACAATCGTATAAAAACAACCAAAAAAAACTATGGATATGAAAAGGGAGATGTATTAATAATGGCAAAAGTATATTATAACGCAGAAGCAAACGAGAATTTTTTCAACAATAAAAAGGTAGCGGTAATCGGATACGGTTCACAAGGACACGCACATGCTCAAAACTTACGTGATAGCGGTGTGGATGTAATCATCGGAATCAGAAAAGGTAAATCATTCGATAAAGCTGTAGAAGATGGATTCAATGTATATACAGTTAAAGAAGCGGCAGAACAAGCAGATGTAATCATGAACCTTTTACCAGATGAAACGCAACCAAAAGTATACCAAGAAGAAATCAAACCTGTGTTGCATGCAGGTCAAGCATTAATGTTCGCACACGGATTCAACGTTCACTTTAACCAAATTGTCCCACCAGCCGACGTGGATGTATTATTAGTGGCTCCAAAAGGTCCAGGACATCTTGTTCGCCGTACATATGAACAAGGTGCAGGGGTACCGGCATTATTCGCAATCTACCAAGATGTGACGGGTGAAGCAAGAGAATTGGCACTTGCTTACGCTAGAGGAATCGGAGCACTAAGAGCGGGTGGATTGGAAACGACATTCCAAGAAGAAACAGAAACAGATCTTTTTGGAGAACAGGCAGTGCTTTGTGGCGGATTGACTTCCCTTGTAAAAGCTGGGTTTGAAACATTGACGGAAGCTGGATACCAACCGGAAGTTGCATACTTCGAGTGTTTACATGAATTGAAATTAATCATCGACCTTATGTATGAAGGCGGTATGGAAAATATGCGTTATTCCATCTCTGATACGGCTCAATGGGGAGATTTCGTTTCAGGACCACGCGTTGTGACAGAGACGACAAAAGAAGCGATGAAAGCCATTTTAAAAGACATCCAAGACGGGGAATTCGCAAAAGGATGGATCCTAGAAAACCAAGCGAATCGTCCAGTCTTCAATGCTATCAATAACCGTGAAAACAAACACCAAATCGAAGTGGTAGGTCGTGAATTAAGAAAAATGATGCCATTCGTCAAACCTCAACAAACAGAGAAAGAAGTGGTAGCCGTTGCGAAAAATTAATATTTTTGAAACAACACTTCGTGATGGGGAGCAATCGGCCGGTGTGAACTTGAATTTTACCGAAAAGCTGGAAATTGCTTATCAGCTTGAAAGGCTTGGTGTGGATATCATCGAAGCCGGTTTTCCGGCAGCATCCAAAGGGGACTTCAATTCCGTACAGGAAATCGCGCGCAAAATCAGAAACAGCTCTGTTACAGGGCTGGCGCGCGCTGTAAAGGGAGATATTGACGCTGCGTGGGACTCATTGAAAGTCGGAGCAGAACCAAGGTTGCATACATTCATCGCCACGTCTCCGATCCACCGTCAATACAAGTTGAAAATGTCAAAAGAACAAGTGATTGAAAAATCAGTTGCCATGGTCAAGTACGGGGCAGAGCGTTTCCCAATCGTACAATGGTCTGCTGAAGATGCCAGTCGAACTGAACTTGACTATCTGGCTGAAATAGTCGAAGCGGTCATTCAGGCGGGTGCGAAGGTTATCAACATTCCGGATACAGTGGGATATGCTGCCCCGATTGAATACGGAAACATCTTCCGTTACCTACGTGAAAATGTTCCTTCCATCGATAAGGTAAGCCTATCGGCTCACTGCCATGATGATCTTGGAATGGCAACAGCTAACTCATTGGCTGCCATTGAAGGTGGGGCTACCCAAGTCGAGGGAACGATAAACGGAATTGGCGAACGTGCCGGCAATGTGGCCCTTGAAGAAGTGGCGATGGCTCTTTATATCCGAAAAGATTTCTATCAGGCGGAGACGGGTCTTGTCTTGAATGAAATCAAAAGAGCTAGTGATCTGGTTAGTCGTTTAACGGGAATGCAGGTACCTGCAAATAAAGCCATTATCGGGGCCAATGCCTATGCGCATGAATCCGGGATTCACCAAGATGGCATGTTGAAAGAAAAAACGACGTATGAAATTATCTCACCGGAACTGGTCGGTGTGTCTGCCAATTCGCTTGTTCTAGGTAAGCATTCTGGACGGCATGCTTTCAAAGAGAGATTACAAGAATTGAATTTCTCTGTAACGGATGAAGAAATGAATTCTTTATTTGTCCAGTTCAAAGAATTGGCGGATAACAAGAAAACAATGACGGACGAAGATATCGTAGCCCTTGTCCTTGAAGAAAAAGCGACGGATATCAGTTTTTATGACCTGATTTCCTTCCAAATCTCTCATGGTACGCATCAAGTTGCCACGGCAACGGTTACGTTGAAAAAAGGCGATAGTGAAGAAATACAGGAAGCGGCAACGGGTGCTGGTAGTGTTGAGGCCCTCTATAACACGCTTGAAAGATGTTTGGGTAGTCAAATCAACCTCCAGGATTACAGAATCCAATCTGTGGGAGCTGGGATGGATGCCTTAGCACAAGTTTTCGTAAAAATCGATTACAACGGTGTGGAAACGAGTGGACGTGGACTGGACCAGGACGTATTGGAAGCCTCGGCAAAAGCTTATTTAAACGCGGTGAACCGTGTAGTCATCATGAAGGAATTAGAAGAAAAAGCAGTCATGCAGTAGGAAGGGGAGATTTCGATGAAAAGGAATATTGCGGTGCTTCAAGGAGATGGCATCGGTAAAGAAGTGACTAGAGGCGCTGTAGAAATTCTTGAAGCCGTTGCTCAACGGTACGGGCATGATTTTGAATTTCAATATGGCGAAATTGGTGGTAGCGCTATCGATAACACGGGATCGCCACTACCGGACGGGACAGTAGAGATTTGCAAGAATAGCGACGCGGTATTATTGGGGGCGGTCGGGGGACCGAAGTGGGACACTCAACCTGCGCACCTAAGGCCAGAGCGTGGTTTATTGAAAATCCGCAAAGACCTGAATCTCTATGCTAACATCCGGCCAATTAGCTATTATTCCAGCTTGTCGGAGTCTTCACCTCTTAAAAAGGAATTCATTGAAGATGTCGATTTCGTTATTGTACGCGAGCTGACGGGTGGTCTTTATTTCGGGAAGCCGAGTGAGCGGGTGGAACGAGAGGGGAAGGATGCGGTCGTCGATACTCTTTTTTATCAGAAAGATGAAATGAAGCGCATCATTGAACTTGCATTTAAATTAGCCTCTGACCGCAAGAAAAAAGTGACATCGGTCGACAAAGCCAATGTCCTGGAATCCAGTCGGATGTGGCGTGAAACAGCTGAAGAAATCGCCAAAGATTATCCAGAAGTGGAACTTGAACACATGCTTGTTGATAATGCTGCGATGCAGCTCATAAAGAATCCGAAACAATTTGACGTTATCGTGACGGAAAATATGTTTGGTGACATTTTAAGCGATGAAGCATCCGTCTTGACTGGTTCACTTGGCATGTTGCCTTCCGCTTCGATCTCTACGGAAGGTCCCAATTTATATGAACCGATCCACGGATCTGCCCCTGATATTGCAGGGAAAAACCTAGCAAATCCTATTGGGACGATTTTATCGGCAGCATCGTTGTTACGCCTATCATTCGGATTGGAAAATGAGGCCGACGCGGTCGAGCAAGCGGTGGAAACGGTACTGAACTATGGATTAAGAACCGGTGATATTGCTAATGGTCAATCATCAATCACGACGACGACAGAAATGATTGCCCAAATAAAAGCAACTCTATTAGACCAGGAAGCCATCTCCAACATCATGGGAGCTTATGCATAACCTTCTTTCACGGCCTAAATCTAGGCCGTGTTTTTTAAAAAATATAAAATTGATCGAGGTGGATATAAGTGGGTAAATCTATAATTGAAAAAATATGGGATCGCCATATTATATATGAAGAGGAAAATAAACCGGATTTATTGTATATAGATCTTCAATATATTCATGAAGTAACATCCCCTCAAGCATTCGAAGGTTTGAGATTGAAAGGGCGTAAAGTAAGAAGGCCCGACCGGACTTTCGCAACAATGGACCATAATGTGCCTACTATAAATCGCCATTTCATTTCGGATGATATTGCAAGAAAACAGTTGGAGGCACTCGATAAAAACTGTAAGGAATTCGGTATCCGTCTTGCTGACCTAGACAGCCCAGAACAAGGAATCGTTCATGTCATCGGTCCGGAATTAGGTCTTACACAACCTGGTATGACGATTGTTTGCGGGGACAGCCATACATCTACGCATGGGGCGTTCGGATCGATTGCTTTCGGGATCGGAACAAGTGAAGTGGAGCATGTTTTGGCCACTCAATCCCTATGGCAGACTAAACCAAAAACGCTAAAGCTTGAGGTTAATGGGAAACTCGGTCATGGAGTCATGGCGAAAGATGTCATTTTATATGTTATATCCAAATTCGGTGTCGACTTTGGGACAGGACATATCATTGAATATTGTGGGGAAGTTTTCGATGCCATGTCAATGGAAGAAAGAATGACCGTATGTAATATGTCAATCGAAGGCGGTGCTCGTGCTGGGCTAGTGGCACCAGATGAAACGACCTTCTCCTATTTGAAAGGTCGTAAATATGTATCAAAAGGTGAAGAGTTTGAGCGTTGCGTTCAGGACTGGAAGGCACTTGTTAGTGACGCAGATGCGGTTTATGACCGGGAAATCGTCCTTGATGGCAGTTTGATTTCGCCAATGGTCAGCTGGGGAACAAATCCGGGCATGGCTAGTGGAGTGGATGAACGGGTACCGACTTTTGCAGAGGATATCACTAATTCGAAGGAACTCGGCCGCGCGCTTGAATATATGGGACTTCAAGAAGGAATGGCGATTACGGATATTCCGGTTCAACATGTATTTATCGGTTCTTGTACGAATTCCAGAATTGAAGATTTACGTCAGGCTGCTGAAATGATTGAAGGCAGGACGGTTCATAAAGGTGTTCGAGCAATGGTGGTACCAGGCTCACAAAGTGTCAAGAAGCAAGCGGAAGATGAAGGATTGGATGAAATTTTTAAATCGTCAGGCTTTGAATGGCGGGAATCAGGTTGTAGCATGTGCTTGAGCATGAACCCGGATGCGGTGCCTCCTGGTGAACACTGTGCCTCCACGAGTAACCGGAACTTCGAGGGACGACAAGGGGCAGGGGCCAGGACCCATTTAGTAAGTCCAGCCATGGCAGCGGCTGCGGCCATATACGGGAAGTTTGTTGATATAAGAAACTTGAAAAAAGCTGAGAAAGTCCAATAAATACAAAATAATAGGAGGTGCACAATGGAAATGGAACCCATTACTATATATAAAGGAAGAGCGGCGGCACTAAATCGGAAAAATGTGGATACCGACCAAATCATTCCAAAGCAATTTTTAAAACGGATTGAACGAAGCGGCTTTGGCGAATTCCTGTTCTATAACTGGCGCTTTGACGAAGAAGGAAATGAACGCCCTGATTTTGAATTGAATCAGCCTCAAAATCGTGATACCTCGATTTTGATTGCGGGTGAAAACTTTGGCTGTGGATCATCAAGGGAGCATGCACCATGGTCGTTGAAAGATTATGGTTTCGATATTGTCATCGCACCATCTTATGCCGACATATTCAAAAGCAACTGCATGAAGAACGGAATGGTTCCCATCGCATTAAACCATGAGCAAGTCCAGTACCTGATGGAGAGGGCTGCTTCCCCTGATTATGAACTGACTGTCGATTTACCGAATCAAACGGTGAAAGATGGCCAAGGGTTTGAAGCAAGCTTCGATATTCATCCATATTGGAAGGAAATGCTCGTCAAAGGCTGGGACGAAATATCGATCACTCTTCAATATGATGAGAAAATAGCAGCTTATGAAAAGCAAAAAGATGCAGTTTCTAATGCGTAATGAATTCAAAAAAAGGCTTCCTATCCAATAAAATAGGAAGCTCTTTTTTGTGGAGTTTTAAATTACATATAAGTGGAATGGATACCTTGGAAGGTGACTGTTTTTTGAATTTCATTCTATTACATGCTAAACTATTTTCCAAAAGCGAACGGCGAGGTGAATAATGATGGTTGGGAAACATGGCAAGAGCACAGAGGATTCGAAGGTCGTCCCATTTCCTAATCTAGGGGAACGGTTAATCATAAAGGGCCTCGACGAGCTTGGAAAAAGGAACTTTAAAGACGCAGCCCGGCTCTTCAGTCAAGCACGGGAATTTGAGCCGGATAATGATGAAGTGTGTATGGGCCTTGTCGTTTCCCTGGTTGAGCTCGAGTATTATGAAGAGTCCAAAGAATTGTGCCAAGAGATGCTCAATAAAGGAATCGGTGACTATTTCCAATTGATTAACATCTATTTAATGGTGCTACTCCAATTGAATGAACATCAGGAAATGATTACGACAATTGAACTTTTATTTGATGAAAACCAGATCCCCTTCGACAAAGAGGAGCATTTTGAAAAGATGCTTCACTTCAGCAAGCGGGCCCTTGAAGATAAAAAAGAGGAAACCGAAAGGGAATTACAGCTGCGGGAAGAAGAATTACAGAAGGAAGAGTTATTCGCAGGGAAATCGGATAAAGAAATGCTACTTGTGATTTCTAAACTTACGAATCTTAATATTCGACCTTTTGTCCCCCAAATCGAGCAGTTTCTTCAAGACCGTGATGGACATCCATTTTTTAAAACGATGCTATTAAACATCCTTATAGACCAGGAGTATAATGAAGAAGTAACCGTTTGGAAGTTCACGCAGTCCAAGATTGTCAATCCAAAAGAGCTGGTGACCTTGAAGGAAACAAGCTTCCATAAAACGATCATGAACCTGACAGAAGAGGAAATCAGTCATAAAAATCCGAGTTTATTTGAAATGGTGCACAGCCTAATTGAGCGGCATTCCTTTTTATTGTATCCATTCGAACCAGAATCAGATATGATACCGGCATGGGCGGCTGCCTATCATGCGTTAGCCGAAGAGTACATGACAGGGGAAGATAGGATCCAAGAAATAGCGAATAGTTATTCCGTTGATGGGGAAGCGGTTACGAATATTCTAGCCACTATAAAAGAAATCGAAGAAATTTCTTATCCCATTATTTAACCTATTGCTGTTGTAACGGTTTGAACCTGTGTTATAATGTAGTGGTTGTAATGTATAATCGTCTAATTTTGACGAATTCCCAATTTTTTTCTTGGGTATATTTGAAGGATGACTTGTTAACACTTGCAAAGCATATTCATCCAATGCTTATTATTGAAGTATATAGATCTTTTTGGAGGGAAACACATGTCTGTAAAATGGGAAAAACAAGAAGGTAATCAAGGCGTATTAACAATCGAAGTAGAAGCTGTAAAAGTAAACGAAGGTTTAGACGCAGCATTCAAAAAAGTAGTTAAACAAGTAAACGTACCTGGCTTCCGTAAAGGTAAAATGCCACGTCAAATGTTCGAAAAGAAATTCGGCGTAGAATCATTATATCAAGATGCTCTTGATTTCATCCTTCCTGATGCATATGCAAATGCTGTCGAAGAAGCTGGAATTCAGCCTGTAGATCGTCCAGAAATCGACATCGAGAAAATGGAAAAAGGCGAAAACCTAATCTTCACGGCTACTGTAACAGTTAAGCCTGAAGTTAAATTAGGAGATTACAAAGGTGTTGAAGTGGAAAAATTCAATACTGAAGTAACTGACGAAGACGTTGATAACGAATTGAAATCAATGCAAGAACGTCAAGCTGAACTTGTCGTTAAAGAAGAAGGACAAGCTGCAGAAGGCGATACAGTCGTTCTTGATTTTGAAGGATTCGTTGATGGTGAAGCATTCGAAGGCGGAGCTTCAGAAAACCATTCACTAGAAATCGGTTCTAACTCATTCATCCCTGGTTTCGAAGAGCAACTTATTGGTCTTGAAACAGGCGCTGAAAAAGACATCGAAGTTACATTCCCTGAAGAATACCATGCTGCTGAACTTGCAGGTAAACCAGCTGTATTCAAAGTGAAAATTCACGAAATCAAAACAAAACAACTTCCTGAGTTGGATGATGAATTCGCGAAAGACGTTGACGAAGAAGTTGAAACGTTAGCTGAACTTAAAGAAAAAACAAAACATAAATTAGAGCATGACAAAAAACACGAAGAAGAAAACTTCGTACAAAACACTGTAATCGGTAAAGCTGTTGAAGGTGCAGAAATGGACATTCCTGAAGCTATGATTTCTAACGAAGTAGACCGCATGATGAATGAGTTCTCTCAACGCATTCAATCTCAAGGCCTAAACTTAGAACTTTACTACCAATTCTCAGGTCAAGACGAAGAAGCATTAAAAGCACAAATGAAAGAAGAAGCTGAAGGACAAGTTCGTACAAGCTTGACTCTTGAAGCTATCGCTGAAGCTGAAAAAATTGAAGCAACTGATGAAGACGTTGAAGCTGAACTTGCAGAAATGGCTACAATGTACAACATGGAAGTTGAAGCAATCAAACAAGCTCTTGGAAACTTAGAAAGCATCAAAGGCGATCTTAAAATTAAGAAAGCAATTGACTTCTTAGTGGAAAACAGCAAAACTGTTGAAGCAAAATAATTTATTTTAAGTAAGTGTTTACTAATATTTTCTTCAAAGAAACAAGGCGCGAGTAATCGTGCCTTGTTTTATACATATTAAGAATTTATTGGTAATTTTAACTATCGGATAGTTTCTGATTGATTTTTTTTTCATTTCAGTGTAGATTAATTCTAATGCTGCATATACATATTTATACAGAAAAACCTTATTTTAAAAACCGCAAAGTTTGGACATACTGGTAAATGGAAACATACATATGAAATGAAAATTTGTACTTATTGGACAACTTGTGGGTGAGCGTTTTTGTTACAAAATTTCCAAGAACGTGATAGAATGCAAAACATACTAGGAATTTTGGAACGCTAAAGTATTTGTGTGTCTTTCCTATAGCGGATTTGACACCTTTACATCACTAGAGTTGGAAGAGTATTTAAAGGGGTGAACGTTCATGTTTAAATTTAATGATGAAAAAGGACAATTAAAATGTTCTTTTTGCGGAAAAACTCAAGAACAGGTCCGCAAACTGGTAGCTGGTCCAGGTGTATATATTTGTGACGAGTGTATCGAGCTTTGTACTGAAATCGTTGAAGAAGAGCTAGGTACTGATGAAGAAGTAGAATTTAGAGATGTACCTAAACCTAAGGAAATTCGTGCGATACTAGACGAATACGTAATTGGACAAGAACAGGCTAAAAAGTCTTTGGCCGTCGCTGTTTATAATCATTATAAACGCATCAATTCCAATAGCAAAGTTGATGACGTCGAGTTATCCAAGAGTAATATCGCTCTTATTGGACCGACAGGAAGTGGGAAAACGCTACTTGCCCAAACATTGGCGCGTCTATTGAATGTACCTTTTGCCATTGCTGACGCAACTTCATTAACGGAAGCTGGTTATGTTGGGGAAGATGTAGAAAACATCCTTCTTAAGCTGATTCAAGCGGCTGATTACGATGTGGAAAAAGCGGAAAAAGGCATCATTTATATCGATGAAATCGATAAAGTGGCCCGTAAATCCGAAAACCCATCGATTACACGCGATGTATCCGGTGAAGGTGTACAGCAGGCCTTATTGAAAATTCTTGAAGGTACCGTGGCAAGCGTTCCGCCACAAGGAGGACGTAAACATCCTCATCAAGAATTCATTCAAATCGATACGACTAATATCTTATTCATCTGTGGTGGTGCTTTTGATGGCATCGAACCGATCATCAAACGCCGTTTAGGCCAAAAAGTCATTGGCTTTGGTTCTGATGTTAAAAAAGATGATATCGCAGAAAAAGAATTGCTTTCTAAAGTTCTTCCAGAAGATTTACTGCGTTTCGGTCTAATTCCGGAATTCATCGGTCGTCTTCCTGTCATTGCTACATTAGAGCAATTGGACGAAGCCGCTTTGATTGAAATCCTTACAAAACCGAAAAATGCTCTTGTGAAGCAATATCAAAAATTGCTTGAGCTTGACGACGTAGAATTGGAATTCGAACAGGAAGCACTTAGTGAAATCGCTAAAAAAGCGATCGAACGTAAAACAGGTGCGCGTGGACTCCGTTCCATCATTGAAGGAATTATCCTTGAAGTGATGTTCGATCTTCCATCACGTGATGATGTTGCCAAATGTGTAATTACAGGAAGCACAATCGCGAAAAACGAAACACCAAAGCTTGTCCTGAAAGATGGTACAACCATTCAGGGACAAGGGAAGAAAACATCTGCTTAATCGATTAGTGAAAAAACTGCCAGTTCTTCTGGCAGTTTTTTTTATGTTCTTTTTCATTACCTCAGTGCTTCTAAGTTTATATCTCAAAACACCAAAATTTACATCCCATATTTATTGGATTATTTCGCCCTCCCCTAGGAGATACTATCAGAAATGACAAGGCAGTAGCAGGAGGGAAAACGATGAACTGGACAGGAATAGCGTTATTTATTCAGCTGTTTTTTGGTATTGTGATTGGTTTGTATTTTTTGAATTTATTAAAAGGTCAACGAACACAAAAAGTTTCGATTAACCGTGATTCACGAAAGGAAATGGATCAGCTACAAAGGATGAGGTCCATCTCCCTAACAGAGCCATTGTCAGAAAAGGTGAGGCCGATTACATTTAAGGATATCATTGGTCAGGAGGACGGCATCAAATCTCTAAAAGCAGCTTTATGCGGTCCGAATCCTCAGCATGTGATCATTTATGGCCCTCCAGGAGTGGGGAAAACGGCAGCTGCAAGGATCGTTCTAGAAGAAGCCAAGAAAAATGGGAAGTCTCCTTTCAAGAAGTCGGCAGTCTTTATCGAACTGGATGCAACGACTGCTAGATTCGATGAACGGGGAATAGCCGATCCGTTAATAGGTTCAGTGCACGACCCTATATATCAAGGCGCCGGGGCCATGGGCCAGGCGGGTATCCCGCAACCCAAACAAGGGGCTGTCAGTAATGCTCATGGCGGCGTACTGTTTATAGATGAAATTGGGGAACTCCATCCCATTCAAATGAACAAGTTGTTAAAGGTGCTGGAAGACCGGAAAGTGTTTCTCGAAAGTGCTTATTATCAAGAGGAAAATCAAAATATTCCGACCCATATCCATGATATATTTAAAAATGGACTTCCTGCCGACTTTCGCTTGATTGGGGCTACAACAAGAACGCCTAATGAAATTGCCCCAGCCATTCGTTCAAGGTGCATTGAAGTGTTTTTCCGTGAACTGGACCGTGAGGAAATCGTATCCGTTGCCAAAAATGCTTCCGATAAGGTAGGTATCACTATTAGTGAAAAGGGACTTCAGTCGATTTCGGATTACGCCCGAAATGGTAGGGAAGCTGTCAATATGATTCAAACATTGGCCGGTATCTCCATTAATGAAAATAGAAGCTACATCAGGGAAGAAGATATTGATTGGATGGCTCATAGCAGCCAACTTACACAGAGGATGGACCGGAAAATAGAGTCAAGTCCAAAAATAGGACTGGTTAATGGTCTTGCCGTTTATGGTCCTAACAGTGGGGCTTTGTTGGAAATCGAAGTGACTGTGATGGCTGCTAACGATGATAAAGGTTCAATCAATATTACAGGGATAGTCGAAGAAGAAAGCATTGGTGGTGGAAATGGGAAATCCATTCGTCGCAAGAGCATGGCCAAGGGGTCGATTGAAAATGTCATCACGGTCCTGCGTTCCATGGGCGTTCCAGCCGACCAATTCGATATCCATGTTAACTTCCCAGGCGGGAGCCCTGTGGACGGTCCATCAGCGGGTATAGCGATGGCAACGGGCATATACTCGGCCATCTATAAAATGCCTGTGGATCATACGGTAGCGATGACGGGAGAAATTAGTATTCATGGTGGCGTTAAACCAATCGGAGGCGTCATTCCGAAGATAAAGGCCGCAAAACTGGCTGGGGCAAAGACTGTCATTATTCCAGCTGAAAACATGCAACCGTTGCTGTTGGAAATTAAAGATATCGAGATCATTCCTGTTACGAATGTAAAAGAAGTATTGGATAGGGCGCTGAAGAAAGAGATAATATCCGATCAGATATTAGCCTCCTTGGACCCTTCGAAAAAAGAAAGCGTATAACAGGAGAACCCCGGTTTGAAAAAGACCGGGGCGTTTTCTGGCCGAAAAAAATAATCATGAATTCAGGCGTGCTTTTTCCTCGGAAATTGGAGATAATAAAAGCAATTATACCTGTTAAGGTAAACAAATAGACACTTCTATATAAATAGGATAGAATTGTTAAAAGGTTGATAACTTGGGTAATTAGTTTACAACGACGATACTAAATTTGGAGGTGTCAGGAAATGACTGATCAAGAAATCATCGTTCCCCTCCTGCCGCTAAGAGGACTGCTTGTATATCCAACAATGGTACTTCATTTAGATGTGGGCCGAGATAAATCGGTACAAGCCCTTGAGAAAGCAATGGTGGAAGACCATCTTATATTTTTGACGACACAGAAAGATGTGACGTTGGATGAACCTGGTGAAGAAGATTTATTTACCATGGGTACATTAACAAAAGTAAAACAGATGCTGAAACTTCCAAATGGTACCATCCGTGTTTTAGTGGAAGGTTTAAACCGGGCAGAGGTTAGTGAATTTTATGATTATGAGACACACTATGGTGCGAAGGTTAAAATATATGAAGACAGCGATGAAAAAGATGCGGAACATCAAGCGTTAATGCGCACCTTGCTGGATTATTTTGAACAATACATAAAGATGTCCAAAAAAATAACCGGTGAAACGTTCTCTTCCACTTCAGATATTGAAGAACCGGGTAGATTGGCTGATATCATCGCCTCCCATTTGCCTCTTAAGTTGAAAGAGAAGCAAGAAGTGCTTGAGACCATTGATATGAAAGAGCGCTTAAGCCGGGTGATTGAAATCATCAATAACGAAAAGGAAGTCCTTTTCCTGGAGAAAAAGATCGGTCAGCGTGTCAAGCGATCCATGGAACGGACCCAAAAAGAATATTATCTACGTGAACAAATGAAGGCCATCCAGAAGGAACTAGGGGATAAAGAAGGTAAGACAGGAGAAATCGCCGTTCTTACTGAAAAAATAGAAGAAGCCGATATGCCAACGCATATTAAAGAAACGGCTTTAAAAGAACTCGACCGGTATGAAAAAGTACCATCCAGTTCAGCTGAAAGCTCCGTTATCCGCAATTACATCGAATGGTTAATATCGCTTCCATGGTCGAATGCCACGAAAGATGATCTTAATATTCATAAAGCGGAAAAAATCCTAAACCGTGACCATTATGGATTGGAAAAGGTCAAAGAACGGGTGCTTGAATACTTGGCTGTCCAGCAGCTGACGAATTCGTTAAAGGGACCGATTCTTTGTTTGGTAGGTCCTCCAGGCGTCGGAAAAACAAGCTTGGCCAAGTCGATTGCCTCATCATTGAACCGGAAGTTTGTTCGAATTTCCCTAGGTGGCGTGCGTGATGAATCGGAAATCCGGGGACACCGCCGCACATATGTAGGGGCCATGCCAGGTAGAATCATCCAAGGGATGAAAAAGGCCGGCACGATTAATCCGGTATTTTTACTGGATGAAGTGGATAAGATGTCCAATGACTTTAGGGGAGACCCATCGGCCGCGATGTTAGAAGTGCTTGACCCGGAACAAAACCATAACTTCAGTGACCATTATATTGAAGAGACGTATAATCTTTCTAAAGTTATGTTCGTTGCGACAGCCAATAATCTTTCAACAATTCCAGGACCGCTTCGTGATCGTATGGAAATCATTTCGATTGCAGGTTATACTGAAATAGAGAAGCTTCATATCGCCAAGGATCACCTACTGCCTAGACAGTTGGAGAATCATGGTCTATTGAAGACACAACTGCAAATCCGTGAAGAAGCCCTTACTAAGATCATTCGTTATTATACTCGGGAAGCCGGTGTCCGTAGTCTAGAACGGCAGCTTGCCAGTATTTGCAGGAAAACGGCGAAGATCATCGTTTCCGGTGATAAAAAACGAGTCGTGATTTCTGATAAGAATGTCGAGGAGTTTTTAGGGAAAACGATGTTCCATTATGGACAAGCGGAGATAGAAAACCAAATAGGTGTCGCTAATGGATTGGCATACACTTCCGTTGGTGGGGATACGTTACAGATCGAGGTATCTTTATCACCAGGAAAAGGAAAGCTCATTTTGACTGGGAAACTTGGCGACGTCATGAAAGAATCAGCTCAGGCTGCTTTCAGTTATGTACGTTCGAAGACCGAGAAACTCCACATCGATACGAACTTCCATGAAAAGTATGATATCCATATCCATGTTCCAGAAGGAGCCGTTCCTAAGGATGGTCCATCTGCAGGCATCACGATTGCAACAGCGTTAATATCGGCTCTAACTAATAGGCCGATCAGAAAAGAGGTAGGCATGACAGGCGAAATTACATTACGCGGACGGGTTCTCCCAATTGGTGGCCTTAAGGAAAAATCCTTAGCGGCTCATCGGGCAGGACTTACGAAAATCATCATCCCGCAAGATAACGAAAAGGATATTGATGATATCCCGGAAAGTGTCCGTAAAGAATTAATATTTGTTCCAGTTTCACATGTTGATGAAGTCCTAGAACATGCATTGGTAGGTGTGGACGAATGAAAGTAACAAGTTCAGATATTGTCATCAGTGCCGTTAAGCCTGAACAATATCCTAACACCCCCATTCCGGAATTTGCCTTAGCTGGTCGTTCCAATGTCGGGAAATCAAGTTTCATCAATAAATTGATCAATCGAAAAAATTTAGCGCGGACTTCTTCCAAGCCAGGAAAGACGCAAACGCTGAATTTCTATATCATAAATGAAGCCATGCATTTTGTGGATGTACCTGGTTACGGGTATGCAAAGGTTTCTAAAAGCGAACGTGATGCATGGGGGAGAATGATTGAAACATATTTCACCTCCCGTGAACAGCTTCGTGCAGCGATATTGGTCGTTGATTTACGCCATCCGCCGACTAAAGATGATATAGCCATGTATGAGTTCCTGAAGCATTACGATTTGCCAAGAATCGTGATAGCGACGAAAGCGGACAAAATCCCAAAAGGGAAATGGCAAAAACATCTTAAAATCACACGCCAAACGCTTAATCTGGAAAAAGAAGATGAATTGCTTCTTTTCTCAGGTGAAACCGGAGAAGGTAAAGAACAAGTCTGGGGCGTTTTGAAGAAATACATGTAAGAGATAAAGGACATTCCCTAAGTGGAATGCCCTTCTCTTCTTAATGAAAAAAGGTCTCCCATCTGGGAGGCCTTTTTCATTTTCTTCGAAGTAAGATATACACACCAATTGCGATTAAAACAAATGGCCAAAATTTTTCTATATTATAGGTTCCTGTTTCCAGTATTCCGAAAGATGAGGTGATTTTGTCATAAAACAAAGTGAGGATCGCTATGAAGAATAAAATCATCCCGTGCATCATGCCTGTATTCGTTTTACGTGTCCTAAGAATAAAACCTAGAGAAATGATTAAAATAAAGATACCAAGGCTATCCGGCCAAATCTCGAGGTTATTGGCGATATGGAAATGGGCGCCGAATCCGAGCAGGATGACACCGGGAAGTATGGATTCATACTCACTCCCACTGTAGGCCTGGATTAAAAAGGCAATACCGACAATACATAATAGTGTAGGCCAGCTAAAGAAACCTGGGAAAATTTCAATTCGTGAATGTTCAAGAAAAAAATAAAGTCCGAAACCGATTAAAATGATTCCGGGAAAAATTCGTTGCTTTTTCATTTTATCCTCCTATCAATTCGATTACTTGAAGTTTATTGGTATTTTTGATATGGTTCTTTTGTACACAATGTCGAAATATGTATTTAATATAAAAATACGGCTTATATATTCACTATATTAGTGGGTGAACAAGCTTTCTTATTATGGTAGCATACGTTCATAAACTGTTCATATATTTTTTTGTTTCAGTTTTTGTACATGGTATAATGAAGGTACATGAAAAATTTTGGGGGTGCAAAAGAAAAGATGCATATTCTAGCGGTTGGTATCAATTACAAAACTGCCCCTGTAGAAATTCGGGAAAAATTGTCGTTTAATGAAGCCGAACTTGCCGAGGCAATGAAAGCTCTTAAAAATAAAAAAAGTATTTTGGAGAATGTCATTATTTCCACATGCAATAGAACGGAAATATATGCGGTAGGTGATCAACTTCATACTAGCCGATATTATATTAAGGAATTCCTTTCTGAGTGGTTTCACATCGATAAAGAGGAGTTTTCTAAATATCTGTTTTTCTATGAAGGGGACGCTGCTGTTGAGCATTTATTTTCAGTTACATGTGGCCTGAACTCCATGATTCTTGGGGAAACGCAGATTTTGGGACAAGTTCGCTCGAGTTATATGTTGGGACAGAAGGAAGATACAATAGGAACGGTTTCTAATCATCTTTTCAAGCAAGCCCTTACACTGGCCAAGAAAGCCCATTCGGAAACGGAAATCAATACGAATGCAGTTTCCGTGAGCTATGCGGCCGTTGAATTGGCGAAGAAAATCTTTGGAAGCTTAAGTGGCAAGAATGTGCTGATTCTCGGAGCAGGTAAAATGGGTGAATTGGCGATTCAAAATCTTCACAGTAATGGTGCGGATAGCATTACTGTCATCAATCGTACTTATCAGAAGGCGGTTGATTTAGCTGAGAGATTTAATGGAGATGCAAAACAGCTTCAGGAACTGCAATGTGCATTGGTGGAAGCGGATATCTTAATCACGTCAACTGGATCGAAAGACCTTCTCGTCACAAAAGAAATGATGACATTTGTGAACAAGCTTCGCAAAGGCCGTCCTATCTTCATGGTGGATATCGCTGTTCCACGTGACTTGGATCCAACGTTGGCTGAACTGGAAAACGTATTCCTATACGACATCGATGACCTTGAAGGAATCGTACAAGCGAATATCGAAGAACGTAAGAAAGCTGCTGAAAAGATAGGCTTAATGATTGAATTCGAGATTGTTGAATTTAATCAGTGGATGAATTTGCTTGGTGTGGTTCCAGTCATTTCGTCCCTACGGGAAAAATCGTTATCGATTCAAAAGGAAACGATGGAGAGTATTGAAAGAAAGCTCCCACACTTGAGTGAACGTGATATAAAAGTATTGAACAAACATACGAAGAGCATCATTAATCAAATGCTGAGGGATCCGATTTTATATGCCAAAGAACTGGCAGAGGAACCAAATGCAAAAGAACAATTGAATAATTTTGTGAAAATCTTTCATTTAGAGGAATTGGTTGAAGAAAAGATGGTAGAGGACAATGAAACTGAAAAGGCACATGCGAAGTCTTCTCTACTAAATCCAGTTCCTGTCCATTAATGAGGTAGATATGGAATTACTAATGACAAGGTTACATGAAGGTACTGTATTGTTATATGCCGTCAGTATGCTTTTATATTTCTTCGATTTTCTAAATAATAACCAGAAGGCTAATAAAATCGCCTTCTGGTTGCTTTCTATTGTTTGGGTACTGCAAACAATTTTTTTATTTCTTTATGTAATGAAAACGGGAAGATTTCCAATCTTGACGATTTTCGAAGGGCTATATTTTTATGCTTGGCTCCTCGTTTCATTATCATTGATCATTAACCGGTTGTTACGGGTCGATTTTATCGTATTCTTTACTAATCTACTTGGGTTCATGGTGATGGCCATCCATACGTTTGCCCCTGTCCAGATAGAATCGGAAGTCCTTGCACAACAGCTGGTTTCTGAGCTTTTATTTATTCATATCACGTTTGCCTTACTATCTTATAGTGCTTTTACTCTTTCATTCGTGTTTTCCTTACTCTACTTGATTCAATATGACTTATTGAAGCGAAAGAAATGGGGTAAGCGGTTGCTTCGACTAGGTGATTTGACGAAGCTTGAAAATCTGTCGTATGTTCTCGCTGTAATCGGCGTTCCGTTATTGGGGGTATCTTTGATACTGGGCATTCAGTGGGCCAATCTTAAATTACCAGGTGTTTCTTGGTTGGATATGAAAATTATCGGTTCGTTTGTTATATTGATAGGATATAGTGTTTATTTATACTTGAAAATCCGAAAACAGGTTTATGGCAGGGCTTTGGCCTTTTTGAATATTGGATTCTTCATGATTGTATTAATTAACTTTTTCCTTTTTGGAAGTCTTTCATCATTCCATGTTTGGAATACATAGGAGGAAACTATGAGAAAAATCATTGTCGGTTCTAGACGTAGTAAACTAGCGATTACCCAAACGAATTGGGTGATTAATCAACTTAAGGAACTTGGCCTTCCCTACGAGTTCGAAGTGAAGGAAATAGTCACGAAAGGTGACCAAATCCTGGATGTGACGCTTTCGAAAGTAGGCGGTAAGGGACTATTTGTTAAAGAAATCGAACAGGCCATGCTGAATAAGGAAATTGATATGGCTGTACATAGCATGAAGGATATGCCGGCGGTGCTTCCAGAAGGATTGACGATTGGCTGCATTCCACCAAGAGAAGATCACCGTGATGCATTGATTTCAAAGAATCATGAAAAGCTTTCTGAATTGAAACCGGGCTCTATTGTCGGAACAAGCAGTTTGCGTCGCAGTGCCCAAATCTTGTCAAGAAGACCGGATCTTGAAATTAAATGGATTCGCGGGAATATTGATACCCGTTTGGATAAACTAAAAAATGAAGAGTATGACGCCATCATTCTAGCTGCTGCAGGTCTTGCTAGAATGGGTTGGAAGAAAGACGTCGTAACGGAATTTTTAGATGAAGACATTTGTTTACCGGCTGTTGGCCAAGGAGCCCTTTCCATCGAGTGCCGTGCAGATGATCATGATTTATTGTCTGAGCTTGCTAAATTCACGTGTGAAAATACGAAAAAGACCGTAGAAGCTGAACGTGCCTTTTTAGATAAAATGGAAGGTGGCTGCCAGGTGCCGATTGCAGGATTGGCAGTTGCAAAAGACAATGGAGATGTTTCCTTAACAGCTTTAGTCGCTTCCCCGGATGGTAAAGTGATTTATAAAGAAATGGCTGAGGGCCCAAATCCTGAAGCTGTTGGCCTTGAGGCTGCTAGACTGATTAGTGAATTCGGTGGCAAAGAGTTGATTGATCGTGTAAAAGAGGAGCTTGATCAGTAATGAAGCCGTTTTTGCCTCTTAAAGATTATCAGGTTTTAATCACCAGAGGGAAAGGGCAAGCAGAGGGTTTGCAAACTTTAGTGAAAAAAAATGGGGGAACTCCTCTGATGGTGCCGTTGCTTGAGTTTACCCTTCCAAAAAATCTGGAAGAGGTACAAGAACGGTTGAATCGATTGAACAGCTATGACTGGGTCATATTAACGAGCAAGAATGGTGTGGATTTTTTGTTCAGGCTGCTCGGCAAGCAACAACATGTGGTGCTTCCGAAAATAGCCGTCATTGGATCCAAAACGGAAGAGGCTTTGAACGCGTATGGATATGAAGCGGATTTTGTTCCATCCGAATATGTTGCAGAGCGTTTTGTTTCGGAGTTTATTACTCACCTCGAACCCGGTGAACGTGTCCTCCTTGCGAAAGGGAACCTCGCAAGGACGGTCATAGCGGAGGCCATTAATGAAACGAGTGCATCGTGTGATGAAATGATTATCTATCACACCATACTTCCACAAGAGAGCGAAAGACAACTGGTCCAATTAATCTTGAACGGGAAAGTGGATATCATCACCTTTACAAGCTCTTCCACGGTGAATCACTTTACACAGATCATTGAACAATATGAATTGAATACATACATAAAAGACCTTGTCATTGCTTGTATCGGACCGATTTGTGCCAGGACGGCATCGAGAAATGGTTTACATGTTTCTGTATGTCCTGATGTCTATACAACAGAAGCGATGGTTGAGGAAGTAGTACGATATATTGTTAAAAAGAATCCTAAAGGAGGAACCATAAAATGAAAGATATTTTATTCAATCGTCACCGCCGCCTGCGTGCAAGTGCCGGCATGAGGGCTTTGGTCCGTGAAACATACGTACATAAAGAGGATTTAATCTACCCGATTTTCATCATCGACGGTGAAAACATAAAAACGGAAATCGCCTCCATGCCAGGAATTTACCAGCTTTCGATGGATAATCTAGCGGCAGAGATGGATGAGGTCGTGGGTCTTGGCATTAAATCAGTCATTTTATTCGGTGTTCCATTTGAACATGATAAGGATGAACAAGGCACTGGAGCCTTTCATCATAATGGACTTGTCCAACAAGCAACCCGACTCATCAAAAAACAATACCCTGAAGTCATGGTCATTGCCGACACATGCTTATGTGAATACACAAGTCATGGTCACTGTGGAGTAGTTGAGGGAGACAAAATATTAAATGATGCGTCACTTGACCTTCTTGCCAAAACGGCCATCAGCCAAGCAGAAGCAGGTGCAGATATCATTGCCCCTTCTAATATGATGGATGGATTTGTTGCGGCCATCCGTGCAGGACTAGATGAAGCGGGTTACGAAGATATCCCGATCATGTCTTATGCTGTGAAATATTCGTCCGCTTTTTATGGTCCTTTCCGTGATGCGGCCAATGGAGCTCCTCAGTTCGGCGACCGGAAAACGTACCAAATGGACCCGGCTAACCGTCTAGAAGCTTTCCGTGAAGCAGAATCCGATGTAGAAGAAGGAGCCGACTTCTTAATCGTGAAACCAGCTCTTTCCTACATGGATGTCATCAGGGACATGAAAAATACCTTCACACTTCCGATTGTGGCTTATAACGTAAGTGGGGAATATTCAATGGTGAAGGCTGCCGCCCAAAACGGCTGGATCGATGAAAAATCAATCGTAATGGAAATGATGACAGGCTTCAAACGAGCAGGTTCTGACTTGATCATTACTTATTTTTCAAAAGATGTAGCCCGTTGGATCGATGAAGATAATAAGTGAGGAAAAAATAATATAGTTTATTAGAGAAAAGGGGACGGATACATGCGTTCATACGAAAACTCAAAAAAGGCGTTTGCCGAAGCTAAAGACCTGATGCCAGGGGGCGTAAATAGTCCTGTCCGTGCCTTCAAGTCAGTGGATATGGATCCTATTTTCATGGAACGGGGTAAAGGATCCAAACTCTATGATATTGATGGCAACGAATATATTGACTACGTTCTTTCATGGGGTCCACTTATTCTTGGTCACACGAATGACCGTGTAGTTGAGGCATTGAAAAAGGTAGCAGAATCAGGTACAAGCTTCGGTACTTCTACGCTGATTGAAAATGAACTGGCTAAGCTAGTCATCGAGAGGGTCCCTTCAATCGAAATGATCCGAATGGTTTCTTCAGGAACAGAAGCTACGATGAGTGCATTGAGATTGGCGCGTGGCTATACAGGCCGCGATAAAATCCTGAAATTTGAAGGGTCTTATCATGGACATGGTGATTCCTTGCTGATTAAGGCCGGCTCTGGTGTGGCTACGCTTGGCTTACCTGATAGTCCAGGAGTGCCTGAAGGAATTGCAAAGAATACCATCACGGTACCATATAATGATCTTGCAGCCACTAAATACGCGTTCGAACAGTTTGGTGAAGATATCGCCTGTATAATCGTCGAGCCGGTTGCAGGGAATATGGGAGTCGTACCGCCACAACCTGGTTTCCTTGAAGGACTACGTGACTTGACGACCCAATACGGATCCTTATTGATCTTTGATGAAGTCATGACAGGCTTCCGAGTAGGTTATAACTGTGCTCAAGGTTATTTCGGCGTTGATCCGGACTTGACTTGCCTAGGTAAAGTGATCGGCGGCGGTTTACCTGTCGGAGCTTTCGGCGGCAAACGTAAAATCATGGAGCAAGTAGCGCCAAGTGGTAATATTTATCAAGCAGGTACATTATCTGGTAATCCGCTTGCGATGACAGCAGGACTTGAAACCCTGAGTCAATTGACACCTGAATCGTATGATGAGTTTACCCGTAAAGGCGATATGCTTGAAAAAGGAATCGGAGAAGCGGCGAAACAATACGGCATTCCCTATACATTCAACCGTGCCGGTTCCATGATCGGACTTTTCTTTACAAATGAAGATGTAGTGAACTATGATACAGCCAAAACATCTGATTTAGAGTTTTTTGCATCGTACTACCGGGAAATGGCGAACCAAGGGATTTATCTTCCGCCTTCTCAATACGAAGGCTTATTCCTATCAACGGCTCATAGCGATGAAGACATTGAAAAAACAATCGCAGCAGCTGAAAAAGCTTTCGCTTCATTGAAAAAATAATCGTAAGGGCTTCCCCATTCCGGGGAAGCCCTTTTTTATTTGTGATGATTTCTCCCCTCCATTCAACCGTTTGTTCGATTCATTCATCCATTTTTCCCATTGATTAAAGGAATAATCATTTCCCTTTCCTCATAGATTGTTATTGGTATAGGTACTGTTTTTCTGAAGCTGAAAGGAGGAGTTGTCTTGTCGCAAGAAAACGAATCGTATTTGCGATTTTCTTTGGAAGAGTCCGTTTGGTTTCATAAGGGACAGGAAGTGGCTGAGCTCTATTCCATATCCCTCGATCCAAATGTGACGATCCAGGAAAGCGATCAATATGTGTTTATCCGGGGTTCATTAGATTTAAGTGGTGAATACAAAGACTCGCAAAACGGTGATTATGAGGAATTTCCTCAAAGCTTTTTGCCGAAAGCCGTTCAAAAGGTTGAGAGGCATCCAGATGGTCTCAATGAATTCACACACCGATTTCCGGTTGATATAACGATACCGAATAACCGTATCTCCTCATTGGAGGAAATCGATATCACGATTCAGAGTTTTGACTATGCCCTGCCTGAACATAACTGCCTAAAATTACATGCGGATTTGTTGATAACCGGTATTTACAATGATTCCTATGTGGAAGAGCGCATGGAAGTAGATCAAGAGACCGAGGAGACTGAGTTTCTTGAGGAATCAGATGAAGAAAATGAATCATACGTTCCATATGCGGCTGCAGAACCACCCGTCCCTGATTTCCATCATGTCTTCCGCAATGACGAGCAAAGTGATCTATACACGCCATTTTCCGCAGAAGCAAAACGAGTCGCGGAAGCAAAAGAGGATGAAGAAGAGGAACCGGTATACCTAAGCAATCATCAACATAACGCCCCTGTTTTTGAAATTCCTGTATCCCCATTTCCTGAGGAGATGCAGTGGGAAGCCGAGGTCAACAGACAGGATAACGACATAGAGACGCAAGTGAAAAGAAGAGTAATTGAAATTGAGGAAGAGAAAAATGAGACTCCTGTTTCCAAGGAAAAGTGGCCAGCATCGTTTGAGACAGAAAAAGGAGGAAGAATTGAAGAGCAGGTTAAAAGAAGGGTGGATGAGATAGAGGGAGGAAAAGGAGAAAGTATCGAGGAACAGGTCAATAGGCGAGTGGATGAAATCGAGGCAAAAAAAGATGCAGAGAACAAAGGGAACATCGAGGAACAGGTCAAAAGAAGAGTGGCTGAGATAGAAGATAAAAAAGGAAAACGTATTGAAACCGAAGTGAAAAGAAAAGTCGCTGAAATAGAAGAAGAAAAGGAAGGCTCCGTTTATTTGACCGATGTGGAAAATGTGCCAGTGGTTAAAATTCCGGGTTCGCCCCATCAAGAACAGGATGTCATCGTCAATAGGCAAGATGACAATCTTAGTGATGAGAATGAATCCTCAAGCCTCGAAAAGGATCCGGAATCCCTTTCATCTTTGACCGATCTATTCAAAAGAAGAGAAAAACCCGAAAAACAGGCAAAAGAAATGAAAAATTATAAAGGTAGAAAAAAGAAAAATGCCGAACAAGGTGAAAAAGAAAACCAGGATAATGCGGATAAGCAACACACCATCATGGATCTTTTCGGAAGAAAGCAGGAAGAAGAATTGGTCAGGATGAAGGTCTGTATTGTACAGCAGGGGGAAACGATAGATGATCTGGCCCAGCGTTATGGCGTCACGGTACAATCCTTGCTTCTTAGTAATGAACTAGAAGGCAACCAGAGCGTTAGCGAAGGGCAAGTCATTTACATTCCAAAGTCCATTGCTTACAAAAACTAATCACAAGCAGTAAGCAGGGCCTTGGCTCTGCTCCTGCTTTATCTTGCATTTCAAACGATTGGCGAGCTTTTTTTAAAAGAAAGTGAGTGAGTCTCGTGAGGGAAAACGAGAATCAACAAAAGAATATTCAGGATAGTGATTCAGCCTATGTCTTAAAAGAATACGCGCTTTATGTACAATATATCGAGGACTTTGGACGAGTGAAAAAAGTGTATAGCGACCGTGGAACCTTTGCCTTGAAATCGATTACGCCCCACAATGGAATGGACTTTATCCGAAATATCCAAACATTGTATCACCGGGGATATAACCGAATCGTGCCTATTTACCAAACGATGGACCAGCGCTATGCCGTTCTTCATAATGGCCGATTATATTACCTGATGCCTTGGTTGAATAATGAAGAAAATGGCGAACGTGATGAGAAACATAAGCAAATGTTCAGGGAACTTGCACGGATGCATACACTGTCTGTGAAAGAAACAGAGGTGGATACAGAGGAGCGGGAAGCTCATTATGAAAGAACGCTGAGTGAGTGGAATACGCAGAAGGACTTTATGGAGGAGTACATTGTCACCTGTGAAAGAAAGTGGTATATGTCTCCATTTGAGATGTCGGTCTGCACCTTTTTTACGGATATCACCCAGGCATTGAACTACTCTATCAAAAAGTTTGAAACATGGTTCGAAAAGACAAAGGAAAGTGAAAAAGTAAGGACCGTCCTCACCCACGGAAAGGTTTCATTGAAGCACTTTGTATATGATGAACGAGGATATGGTTACTTTATCAATTTCGAGAATTCGAATACGGCCCCTCCCCATTTTGACTTACTACCTTTTCTCGTCAAAACGGCGAGGACCTATCCAGTCCAATGTGATGATTGCGTCGATTGGCTTTATAATTATCTTCGTTTCTTTCCTTTGAAAGAAGAGGAAATGCTGCTGATGCAAAGTTATTTGGCTTTCCCGGGATCAGCACTGGATGTGGTGAAGAACTATTCCGAGGGTAAAGGTCTAAGGACGGAACTGGATAATGTCACGAAGCTGCAACGACAATTCTGGCTTTTGAAGAATGTGGAATATATGGTGATGAAGGTCGAGGAAGTCGAAAAACAGAAAAAAGCGGCTGCCGAGGCGGCCAAAGAGGAACAATCGCCCCCAAGCTAAATATACATGAATGGATGAATATCCAATCATGTATATTTTTTTGTTGTAGGGGAATAATTATATCCATTCTAAATATAAAGATATGGCTAAGAAAATAAAGGCGACCAACAGGAGCATATCGAAGAAAGTTGGAAATATTAACGTACGTATTCCTTGAAAAACAATAAAGGGGACAATGAATTGCTGACAAACACCGCGGAACTTTTTCATCCAAGGTGGCAACGTATAAGGTGAATATTTTCGTCTCAAGATTGCACCTTCCTTTGTAGGACTTCTTTTATTGTATGGGAGGGCTGCGAAACATGTGAGAAATGCGGAACATCATGAAACGTTGATGGTATAATAGGAAGATCGTTCTGTTCTTGTGAGCCTCCCTTAGTGAATAGGGCCATACTTACGAAAGTAAACGAAAAGATGATTGACTCGACCCCCCTTTTTTTTGTACTATATACTATATGCAATTAATGATTTTACATATGAATATAAATGAATGTAAAGACCGGAAATAGTAAGATGAAATGCCCTTTTCAGAGAGGAAACCATTGGTGCGAGGTTTCTAAGCAGGCAGCATCAGAAGTCGTCCGCGAGCAGTCTTCGTGAATAGTTAGTAGCGAAGGCCGGTGAAGAGCCGTTATCCGATTTGAGAGCCGAGAAAAGATTTCTTTCTTTTTCGGAAAAAAGGTGGCACCGCGAACAACTTCCTTCGTCCTTTTATGATGATGGAAGTTTTTTTTATGCCCAAAAGGAGGAAAACAACATGGAAGAAAACCAAATTTCGATGCCAACAAAATATGATCCGCAAACGATAGAGAAAGGCCGTTATAAATGGTGGCTTGATGGGAAGTACTTTGAAACAACAGGTGATGATAAAAAAGAACCGTATACAATCGTCATCCCTCCACCAAACGTAACAGGTAAGCTACATCTTGGTCATGCTTGGGATACAACACTACAAGATATCTTGACGCGTATGAAGCGTATGCAAGGATATGACGTGCTATGGCTTCCTGGTATGGACCATGCCGGTATCGCAACACAGGCGAAAGTGGAACAAAAGCTTCGTGCTGAAGGCGTTAGCCGCTATGACCTAGGTCGTGAGAAATTCGTGGAAGAAACATGGAAATGGAAAGAGGAATATGCAAGCCATATCCGTGAACAATGGGCAAAACTTGGTCTTGGCCTTGACTATACCCGCGAACGCTTCACGCTAGATGAAGGTCTTTCTAAAGCGGTCAATGAAGTATTCGTTACCCTTTATAAAAAAGGATTGATTTATCGTGGCGAATATATCATTAACTGGGACCCATCGACGAAAACGGCCATTTCTGATATCGAAGTAATCTACAAAGATATTCAAGGTGCATTCTATCATATGAAATACCCGCTAGTTGACGGATCGGGAGAAATTGAAATTGCGACAACCCGTCCAGAAACGATGCTTGGTGATACGGCAGTTGCGGTACATCCTAAAGATGATCGTTACAAGCATTTAATCGGGAAAATGGTTCGTCTGCCAATCACAGGTCGTGAAATTCCGATCGTTGGCGATGATTATGTGGATATGGATTTCGGTTCGGGTGCCGTTAAAATTACACCGGCTCATGACCCTAATGACTTTGAAATCGGAAACCGTCATAATCTAGAACGCATCCTTGTCATGCATGAAGATGGTTCGATGAATGAGAAGGCCGGTAAATATGAAGGAATGGACCGTTTCGAATGCCGTAAGCAAATCGTCAAAGACTTGCAAGAAGCTGGAGTACTCTTCAAAATTGAAGACCACCTTCACTCTGTCGGCCATTCAGAGCGTAGCGGAGCAGTTGTAGAACCATATCTTTCTACTCAATGGTTCGTTAAAATGCAGCCTCTTGCTGATGCATCGGTTGACCTTCAAAAGAAATCCGAGGATGAAAAGGTCAACTTCGTTCCGGATCGTTTCGAGAAAACGTATCTGCACTGGATGGAAAATATCCGCGATTGGTGTATTTCCCGTCAACTTTGGTGGGGTCACCGCATCCCGGCCTGGTACCACAAAGAAACAGGCGAGGTATACGTGGGACAGGAAGCACCTGCTGATGCACAGAACTGGGAACAAGATACAGACGTCCTGGACACTTGGTTCAGCTCCGCACTATGGCCGTTCTCGACTATGGACTGGCCGGACAAGGAAAGCATCGATTTCAAACGTTACTATCCGACCGGAGCACTTGTAACAGGATATGATATCATTTTCTTCTGGGTATCACGGATGATTTTCCAAGCGCTTGAATTTACGGGAGAGCGCCCATTCGAAGACGTTCTGATCCATGGTCTTGTTCGTGATGAACAGGGACGCAAGATGAGTAAATCGCTTGGCAATGGTGTCGATCCAATGGATGTCATCGACCAATATGGTGCAGATTCGCTACGTTACTTCCTTTCAACAGGAAGCTCACCAGGGCAAGATCTTCGTTACAGCACGGAAAAAGTGGAAGCGGTATGGAATTTCTCCAATAAGATCTGGAATGCCTCCCGTTTTGCCTTAATGAACATGAATGGCATGACGTATGATGAAATCGATTTAAGCGGTGAAAAGTCCGTTGCTGATAAATGGATCCTTACTCGATTGAATGAAACGATTTCAAACGTGACAAGACTTGCGGACCGTTATGAATTCGGTGAAGTGGGTCGCGTGCTTTATAATTTCATTTGGGATGATTTCTGTGACTGGTATATTGAAATGGCTAAACTTCCGCTATATGGGGAAGACGAAGCGGCGAAGAAAACGACTCGTTCGATTCTTGCATACGTGCTAGATAACACGATGAGATTGCTTCACCCATTCATGCCGTTCATAACGGAAGAAATTTGGCAAAACCTTCCGCACCAAGGCGAATCAATCACGGTTGCTGCATGGCCTGAAGTGAAGGAAGAGTTAACGGATACAGCTGCAGCGGAGGAAATGAAACTGCTTGTTGAAATCATCCGTTCAGTCCGGAATATCCGTTCTGAAGTCAACACGCCTTTAAGCAAAAAAATCAACTTGATTCTAAAAGCAAAAGATGAGTCCATTTTAGAAACATTAGAAAAAAACAGCAGCTATATCGAGCGCTTCTGTAATCCTGAACAATTGACAATCGGCATCGATGTCGAAGAACCAGCACAAGCCATGACAGCTGTGGTTACGGGTGTTGAACTGATCCTTCCACTAACAGGGCTGATCAATATCGACGAAGAAGTGAAACGTCTTGAAAAGGAACTCGACAAACTTAATAAAGAAGTAGAACGCGTACAGAAAAAACTAGGCAACGAAGGCTTCGTCAAAAAAGCACCAGCAAGCGTCATTGAAGAAGAACGTGCCAAAGAAAAAGACTATAGTGAGAAACGTGATTCTGTCATTCATAGAATCAATGAACTGAAACAGCTTTAAAAAAACAAAAAAGGATGAACCGGCTATGTAAGAAGCTGGTTCATCCTTTTATTTGTTACTTAACCGATAGTTTCTCTTTTATAAACAATAGATACTCTTTTACAATATTAAGATTACTGAGCGCACTTAACGTTCTGCTTCCCACTACATCTTCAATTTCATTGAGCATGAGGCTGCCATCTTCGGCGAAAATGAAATCGATCCCGACCATGCCAAAGTCAAAGGCAGCGATTACCCGTTCTACAAGTGTCCGTTCGGCAGCTGACAGCTCATATAACGAAGCAGATCCGCCTAACGTGTAATTGGCCTTGAAGTTAGAAGAGGACTCTCTAAGGACAGCTGCAATGATTCTGTTCCCAATGACAAAGACACGGATATCCTTTCCGAATACACCCGGTTTTTGAACGATCCATTTTGCGTTAGGCAGTTCTCTCAAGTCTTTTTCATGTTCAATCAAGTAAACCTGTTTTCCACCACGTCCATGAACGTCTTTCGCAATGAATGGTAATTCCATATCGTTTGTTGAGGGATTACCATAGCAATAAACTGTATCTGACATTGGAATGCCGATAGAAGTCACATATTGATGCGTCTTTGCTTTGTCATTCACGATTTCCGAGATGAAAGAAGAGTTGAAGCATGTGATATGTAGCCTTTCCAATTGTTTGGTGAAGAAAGGATCGATAGTCCGGACTATTGCAAAATCAGGCAAATCTATCGGTTCGTGCTTGTGTTCGACATACAATTGATTCGACCGGTGGCCGATTTGTATGTGGTTGCGATAATATAAACGCAAATCTAGGTCGAGATTTTTGGCCTCTTCCAGCATCCAATCTATGTATCCCCTGTTTTTTACGGCATCTTCTTGGTTATAAATCAGCCAGCCTGTATGCTTTTTCATTGGAATCCCTTTCTTTCGAATGCATCCACCACATAATCAAACATGCTGTCAGCAATATTAATGCCCGTACATTCGTAAATGTTGAGCAAGTGCGAGTTCGAGTTCACTTCACATAATAGCGGGCCATCTTCTCCGAACAGCAAATCTACCCCGGCAAAATCCGCACCCAATAGAGTAGCGCAACGGATGGCAAGATCACTTTCTGCCTTGGTGGGTGTGTAGGGGAAGGCTGTTCCACCAGCTGTCATGTTTGCTCGGAAATCATGCTCGGACTTCCGTTGCATGGAAGCGATGACTTGATTACCGACGACATTGACACGGATATCCCGGCCTTTACTATGCTCAATGAATTCCTGCATAATAAAAGGCCGGTGCCCAAGCTTTTTCACCGTTTCCATAAATTCATCCTCCGTAGGAATTAAATACACCTGTTCCCCGAATGAACCGTATGCTTCTTTTACAACGAGGGGGTAGCCAAGCTCATTGCCGATTTTTTTGAATGCATCCAGGTTCTTTCTTTCTATTCCTTCATAAGTAAACGGGGGAAACAGGGTTTTTGGCATCGGGATGCCGTGACCCGCTAAAGCTTGATGCGTTTTGGCCTTGCTATCGCACATATCGATGGCCGAGCTGCTGTTATATACGGGTAGGCCGAGCAGTTCCAGATGGCGTGCCAAATGAATATCCTTATCCATAAACAGGACGAAATCTGGTAATTTTCCATCAGTTCCTTTTAGATATGGGGTTCCCTTTTCAATAACGGGAACCAGGTCGGAATTTCGGACAAGTGTTGCCGATATCCCTTTTCTTTCAGCGGACTCTTGTATGAATAAAGCCAAGCTAGAAAACTTTTCATGCTGCAAATAGCCGTTGACGACAATCCAACAATGGAGTGAAGAAGATTTCATGGTCAATCACTACCTTTCATCTAGGTAAATCGTTAATATATTGATAAAATAATTTTAACGCATAAGAGCGGTATAAAGAAAGAGGAGGCTTATCGATAAATGGTAACGGACATGAATGAAATCAACCGATTTTTTGAAGAAAGACAGGTCCAATTAGGTATGAACTTTGGCTTGTCACGAATGGAAACATTATTAGCTAAATTAGGAAACCCCCATGTAGGGCTTAAATATATACATATTGCAGGGTCCAATGGCAAAGGTTCTACGCTCCAATTCATAAAGGAAATCCTGTTGGCTGAAGGGCTACGGGTGGCTTCTTTCACATCCCCATACTTAATTCGACTGAATGAGCAGGTAAAGATAAACCGGGAGGAAATCAGCAATGAGGACTTTGTCTCTGGATTTCAAGAACTGTGGCCAATCGTACAAGAGATGGATGGTGAAGGAAATGGACCCACTCAATTTGAAATCCTGACAGCGATGGCTTTTTCTTATTTTAGCAAAAAAGGCACGGATTTGGTTTTACTGGAAACGGGACTTGGGGGAAGGCTCGATACCACCAATGTCGTCAAGCCACTTCTTTCCATCATCACCTCCATTTCTTTGGAGCATACGAATATCCTCGGTAATACGCTAGGGGAAATTGCTTTTGAGAAGGCAGGGATCATTAAAAGAGGGGCACCGATCATCAGTGGAGTGACAACCGAAGAGCCAGCAAAGGTGATAGAAGATAAAGCACGTTCCATGGACGTTCCCTATTATCAAATCGATAAAGACGTTCATGTACATGCCATTAAGCAGGATGAACTCGGTCAAAGCTTCTCTTTTTCATTCAAGGATACCACCATCGAAAATATAGCGGTAAAGATGCTAGGGCGCCATCAAATCAATAATGCGGCACTGGCCATCGCAGCTGCTACAATTGTAAGAGAGGACATCCATGAACAAAGTATTCGGAAGGGGATAGGGGAAGCACAGTGGAATGGCCGTTTTGAGATAATTTCCGATGAACCGTTGATCATCATTGATGGGGCGCATAATCCAGCCGGTATTGAGGTGCTACTTGACACGTTAAAGACACGCTATCCGGATCATAGTTATCGGTTTATATTCAGTTCGTTTCGTGATAAGGATTATGCTACAATGCTTCATCTACTCGACACGGAAGCAAGCCAAATAACCGTTACTGAATTCAAGCATGAACGGGCAGCGAACGCGGAAGCGCTTTATGAACATTGTTCTAAGGAGAAACGGGAATTGGAGAAGGATTGGCAGAAAGCGATCATAACCGGCAAACAAAGGACAAACGCACGAGAAGTACTGGTCATCACGGGTTCTCTTTATTTCCTTTCTCTTGTCCGGAAATTTGTATACAGTGCTGAATGATCATCGGCATGTCCACTTATAGCAGTCATTTTTTCTACCCTATTTAGCTTTATACCCTTTTGTCTTTTGAGACAGAAGGGTTTTTTTGGGTTCCAAAAACAAAGAAACAAAGACTTTTAACCTATTAGTTTTAAAGTTTTTTAATTTGGGTATAGTGCTAAAGTAACTGATTACTGGTATGATTAATGTGTCAAGATACTCATGGGGATGGGGAGAATAAATGATTATTTCTAGAAAAAAAAGAATGGCTGTCTATGTGATGTGGTTTCTTATTATACCCGCTGGTTTAGTCGGGACTTTTCATGTATTTCCGCCAATCACGAGTGGGAATACGGGAGACATTGTTGCTTTTCTCGCACTCATAAGTGTATTGACCTTGATGCCGATTATGATTAACAATATCCCGATCACAGTCGTACAGGGAGTTTCGCTCGCGGTCTTTCTAGTGTTCGGACTAGCTATCGAAATCCTGGTCACACAGGTTACCTTCATGTTCATTATAGTCAGGCTTCGATTAGCCAAAAAGGATTGGTATCGGTTTCCGCTTAATTCCATCACGTCATTTATATTTTGCCTATTGAGTGGACTGGTCTATTATGGCTTAGGTGGAGATCATGATTTCACTTCCGGTATTGATATTTTCGACATTCTGTTGATTCTCGTTTATCTGTGTTCTTATTTTTTATTCAATCATTTAGCTGTCACCGTCTCCCATTCATTGTTATATGGGAAAAAGATGGAGATGAAAACAAAGGATGCTTTATGGGACGGTTTCTTAAGCCTCATGACCATGCCAATCGGGATTATTTTATTTATTTTATATATCGAAATGGGGACCTTGGCCATTTTGCTCGTAGGGGCGGCTTTGATCAGTTTGGCTTATATCATGAAACAATACTATTTTACTAAGGAAATAAACAGGCATTTAAAAAAGGTGAGTGAATTTGGTCATCAGTTGACTCAAAGGCTACAGGCGAACGAGGTACTGGATCTATTTATTGATGGCAGTTCAGCGATCATCCCTTCCAAGTACACGCTGGTCTTCGAGATATTCGATGAAAAAGAAAACGCCCAGATATTACGATATGCAGAAAATGGCGTACAAATAGAAAAAAGGATTCAACCTGTTTCCATAAAAGAAGGAATTTATGCAACCCTTTTTCAATTGAAAAAGGCCAAGGTCTTTCATGCTAAAAAGGAATGGAAGCATCTGTCCAATTATGGGAATTTCCCCGAAGACGTGGAAAGCATCATGGCCATTCCGATTCTTCGGAACTCTGTTGTAGTTGGAGAAATCATCGTTACCTCTTCCAAGAAGAGGGCGTATGGTACGCATCAAACGAAGATCATGGACATTCTCTCATCCTACTTATGGGTGGCTCTTGAAAATGCTCGCCATTATCAGGAAACTAAATACAGCAGTGAACGATGCGCATTAACCCATTTATATAACTTTCGGTATTTTGAATGTGTGTTACATAAGGAGTTCGAACGTTTACAAAACCAATCAATCAATCAGTTGTCGCTGATCCTTCTTGATATTGACCATTTTAAATCGGTAAACGATACAAATGGGCATCAAAGCGGTAATGAAATCCTTTGTGAATTGGCAGAGCGTCTAGAGGGCATTGTTGGTCATTTAGGGGTAACAGCAAGGTACGGTGGAGAGGAATTCGTTATCCTCTTACCCAATGTTGGAAAAGAAGAAGTCTATCAATTCGCTGAATTTATCAGACTCTCGATAGCCAACAAGCCCTTCACCGTCCATTCGGATTTAAATGAAAATAGACGGGAAGAGTCCATTTCCATTACAGCAAGCATAGGGGTCGCAACAGCACCGGTCGATGCCGAAGATGCCCAATCGATAATCAGGCACGCTGACCGTGCCATGTATACAGGCGCAAAACAAGCTGGGAGAAATAAAGTGGCAGTATATGGAGGGTAAAAAGGCAGGATTCCTTGGAGTCTTGTCTTTTTTTATAAGGGTGATTTTACCAATATTAAAAATTAATGGATTTATTGCCCATTCCTGTGCATTTTTTGATAAAATATGCTTAAGTAATAAGACTATATAACTAATAATGGTATAAGCAATCGATAGAGAGAAACATATAGACTTACATTACCAGGAACTAAAACTGCTTCGTATAAGGCAGAGGAGAGATAAATTATAAATGAGAGTGATGTGTAAATTATGAAAAAATCAGTGGGGTTCTTCTTGTCATTGGTGTTACTATTTTCGTTTTTATTTCTACCTAAACCTTTAGAAGCAGCTGTTCAAACGTCTGGTCCTAAACTGAGAATCCTTGAGATAATTGCAACGGGGGAATCTTCACAATTAAAGAGTATCCTGGGTAATGACTATGAGTATACCTTAATGACGATGAAGAAGTTTGTCGCACAGCGGGAAGAGCTGGATGGCAAATATGATGTTATTGCGATTATGGAGGGGAATTATACTTCTGACCCTGTAAGTGGGGATAATCATAATACAAAAGGTGTAATGAATGACATAACGAATTTAAAAGCAAATGAAATCATTAATGATTTCATTAATAAAGGACAACCTGTCATCCTACATACCAAAAGTCTAACGACTGGTTCTAAAATAAAAGCGAAGTTTAGCAATCAAAATCTATTAAGTAAAAATAATGTCATCAACTATGATAGTACTAGTACCAATTCAAGCGGAAGCTTTTGGGATCGCTGGAACGAATTCTGGTATGGAAGTGGAAAAAATAATAATGAAAGTACACAAACAGATAAAGATAATATGAAAAAGGCTTTTAATGATTTTCTTAAAGGAGATAAGTACAAGCAATCCCCACGCTTTACATTAACTAAAGCCCCTGATAAGGAGAAGACATATCAGCCAAAAGAGGACATGGAATTCACGATGAATGTAGTCGTTCCTTCGGATATCAACTCGAGGAGCCTAAAAGCCAAGCTATATATCGATTCCAATTTTGACGACAAATATACGACAGACGAAATTGTATTGGAAGAGAACATTACTTCGAAATCAACAAACCTTTCTTTTAAACTACCAAATGGTTATTCAGGGGTACGTTATTGGAAAATGGAGCTTGTGGATTCCGGTAATAACTTAAAGAGTTATGAAAAAGGGATGATTAAGTTCGTTGACAAAAAAGTGGAAGTAAAAGTGCTCCAAGTCTACACCAATGAAAAAAGTTCGTTAAAAAGGAATAGCAACCCGAATAATATGAATCAATCCTATTTAAATAGTAACGAATATAGTATCTCAATTGACGCAACGAGCATGGACACTTTTAATAAGTCAAAAAAAGAAGAAACGAGTTATTCGCATGAGGTCATCAATGGAAAATATGACATGGTCATCTTTGGATTTGCCGATTCTTATAATAGATCGGCGAATATAAATACAAATGCAGTGGCTTCATTGAAAAGGTTTATTGCTTCTAAACAAAGCATCATGTTTACCCACGATACCATTTTTGAAAATAATAACAATTGGGTAAAAAATTTCATGAATGATACAGGACAAATCAGTCCTCAGACGAATCTTGGATATGGTGCACCCAATACTTCGAGAACGACGAAAAGAATCAATGATGGTTTAATGACAACCTATCCATATGCTTTGAAAAATGAATTATCAGTGGCATTAACCCATAATCAGTATTACACGCTTGACTTGGAGGATCCAGAAATAATTCCTTGGTATAATATCACTGGAAACAGTCGGGATGAAAATGATAGCTGGAATCATTATTATACCTACTCGAAAGGGAACATTACGTACTCTGGAACAGGTCATAAGGGGGGAAGTGATAGCTTCCCTGATGATGAGCAAAAGTTATTCGTTAACACGATGTACAGAGCGTTCCTAGGGTCGAATCATGCACCTGAAATTACCATTCATACTCCAACAGAAAATCAGGTCATCCCTTTAAACCAGAACATCGAATTATCTTACACACTACAAGATTATGATTTAAAAGATAAAAATCTATCCACTAAAGTGTTTATGGACGAGAAAGAAGTATCGGAAGAAAAAGATGTGATTAATGGATCGACAATTAATATGTCTCTACCTCATAATTTACAGGATAGTAAAGTTGTGACGATCAAGGTCCAAGCAACAGACCAATCTGGCGCAGTCAGTGAAAAAGAAGTGAAAGTAAACGTACAAAAAATAAATGCCAATCTTGAAGTAAGCAGGATTTTGAAATCAAATAACTTAGTGGAAGTCGGACAACCTGTAGAAATCGAATATACGGTAACACCGAAAAAAATCACTGGAATAGAAGCTCAAGCCCTTTCTGGCAATTCCGTCACTCTAGAAGCCATGGCATTGAGAGAAAGTTTTCCGGCAGATTTGGAGGTCACTAGTGACGGTACGAAAAGTGGGACAGCATCAACTGGTATATCCCTAGAAAAGACATTGAGTATTGTCTACAAAAAAGTGGGCAATGACTTCGTTGCTAGTCCTTTGACGTTCAGTGTCCATGTCACGCCAACTGCAAAAAAACAGTATATATTGGCTAATTCTATATTGAGATATAAGGATTTAACTAATATCCAAAAGGAGTTAACGTTTAATACATTAACGTTCAATGCGGATTTCGCCTTAACTGGTATTGATTTTCCTGATTCTTACGTACTCAGTAAGGGTACAGAAAAAAACTTTTCGATTGACTTGAAAAAGTTGCCCGCAGATGCAGGAGTCAAGAGTATTTCATGGAGTGAAGAAAGCAGAGGAAATATTTTGGATTTAAATCCTGCTTCAGGAACGGCTAAAGTAATAAAAGAAGGAAATACATTCTTAAAAGTGAAAGTTACGGACAATTTCGGGAATGTTTTTGAAAAGAGAGTTCCTGTGACAGTAAGAATTCCGGTCAATTCGTTTACTTTAACTGACCTAACATTACATGTTGGCGAGACACTACCATTACCCGTTAGTAATATATCACCAAAGGATGGCAAGTCTAGCTTAGAGATTGTATTGGGTAACAATGACATAGCTCGTGTTAATAAAGAAGAATTCACCATTACAGGGTTAACGACTGGTGAAACCCTTATGACTGTTACGGGAATTGATTCTAATGGTGAGACAGTCAAACACACTTCCATGATTACGGTGACAGAGGTACCCGTAACAGGTATAGAAGTGTACCCAAACGTCATTACCATGAATAAGTTCGATGAATTTAAAGATTTCACTGTTAAAATTTTACCAAGTAACGCAACGGATAAAACAGTAGTTTGGACATCTTCCGATAGCAACATTGTGGAAGTGGTGGAGAATGGTAAAATCAAGGGCGTCAGTACTGGGACGACGAATATAGAGATTACATCTAAATCAAACCCTGTTGTGAAGGCCATAGTCAAGGTCCAAGTAGGTCAACCTCTTGAAGGAATCATCGTACCGGATATCACGCTACAAAAAGGTACTTCACAACCCATTGTCGTACATCATAGTCCAGCAGATGCAACAAACGTCGATACAACTGATTTCTCTCCTCTAAAGAATGATTATATAACGGTAACTAATGGAGCTGTTCATGGAGTGAGGGTAGGAAAAACTGAAATGATCGTTACAGTAAAAGATGATAAAGGTAAAGAATACAAAGCTGTCGTGAAGGTCACTGTTACGCCAATGGCCGAAAAAGATTCAAATGACAAGCAAGATAAATATTAATATTTTAAGGGCCGGGGCAACCCGGCTTTCGTTTATCTTCTAAACAGGAAAGGACATCCTATGAAAAAAAGAATCTTAATCATTAGTTCAATAGTTTTATGTATCTTGATTGTGGCTGGTGGGGTATATCAATACAACACAGCCAAAGCGGAAAAGAAAGAACAGTTTGAATCGCTGCTTACTTACATAAAGGCAGGGGAAGAAGAGAATGCGGAAAAGGTGTTGAAGAATAATAAATCAAAGGCATTCATCAATAAAGAATCGGAAGAGGGATACACTCCACTGGAATACGCCTTACACATGCAACTTTATTCTTTGGCTAGGACACTTTTAGAACAAGGGGCAGATGTGAGCACGAAAGCGGATAACCCTCTATTCATCCAGCTTGCTCATTCTTTAGATCATTACCAGCAGATGCAAGTCGAAGAAAAGCAGAAAGCCAAAAATGAGATGTTTAAAATGGCGCTAAAAAAAGCGGAAGCGAAGCTAAAAGAGAAGGATGAACAAGGAAACACGGCCCTCCATATCGTGTCCCTAAAAGGGGATGATGAACTAGCACGACTTTTTATAAAGTATGGGGCTAACCCTGGAACCAAAAATAAAACAGGAGAAACGCCGCTCATGCTTGCCGTTCAGGAAGGGAATGTAAAGGCTAGTCAAGTATTGATAGAAAGCGATAAAGAACTAACAAAGATACGGGATCAGGGAAAGAATACTCTACTAACTCTAGCGGTGATTGGTGGTAGAACGGATATAGTGAAGCTGCTTACTCGTATGGGGGCGATTCCGGTAAATAGCAAAAATAATCTGGGTAAGACAGCCCTTATGTATGCCAGCGAGTTCGGAGAGATAGAACAAGTCCAGTTATTACTCGACGCCAAGGCTAATAAAGCATTAAAAAGCAATGATGGAAAGACCGCAAATGATTACGCTAAAGAATGGAACCATAAAGGGGTTATGAAACTATTGAAATAACAAACCAGGGAGCCCAAGAGCTCCCTGTATTATTTATCTTTATTCAACTTATCGGGTATGACATCCAATCCTTCCACCTTTGGAAGGGCATGCGTCTTATTTAGAAAAAGCCTTTTGTTGTTTTTTATGGTCAACCTTGACTCGGCGTCTTCTTTTACTGCAGGAAAGCTTAAATCGCCATCACCCTTATCATCTTCTACGTCTCCACGATAACTATTGACAGTTAAATAACTCTTAGAAAAGACCCCACCATTAATATTCAGAATGGATCCCACTGCAAAAATCTCAGAAGACGTCGGGTCTTCTATATTCGAAACCTCTTTGGAATCACATCCAGAAGCAAAGCGGTATTCACAGGAAGACTTACTTTCTGTATAAAAATAACCATTGATCGTATTGGTTTCATTTTGAAATTTATTTATCCGCGCAATGCTAAGTTTACCTTGTGTCATTAAGATCAAAGACGAATCATCTGGTTGATCTCCACATTTGTTTTTGTAACAAGGAATATCTGCATTATTTAGGGTAGTAGAACCAAGTACATAGATGACGGAATCAAAACTTACCTTCCCTTTAATCGTCAAGTCACCTGTAATTAAAATATTGCCTTTAACATCCATAGATTCCAATAAGGAGTTTTCAATCGTTGCATTACCGGAAATGACTAGCCATTGCTTGTCCCCAAGCTCGATATCGAAGCTGTCTATATAGGCGTCGCCGGAGTGAATAATCGGCGATATTGTACCATACTCCGTTAAATCATCGAATCTGACTTTTTCATTTTTAGGGTAATCTTTTTGATTAATGGATTGATTCAAATCTTCAATCGACATATCAATATCTAGACCCGAAATACCAATACTACTAGATGATAGTTTATCAATAAACGTTTCTTTTATATCAATCTCATTGAAAGTGTCATCTACATCATTGAAAAGGATGTTTCCAGAAAGAAAAGCGTCTTTCAATGTGGGAACATTCAATCGCTGCCATCTCAACTCTTCTTTGTCATGTCCTGCTCCACCATAGCACGAGGGGGCCGATATACAAATGTTCATCCCTTGCCGATTCGCATGTAGTTCACTATAATCTTCAACGGCCGGCAAGTCGGTCTTCCTTGAAAGCAGGGAGGATTTAAACATATACAAAGCTTGATTACTGATATTAAATTGCTCTTTTGCGTAGATATTTCCATCAATATAGGGAGAACCATTAATGGTCAAATCTTTGCCGGCACCAAGAGCATACTTTAGAAAGCTTGGCATCGCCGTAATGTAGACCTTTTGATGATATTTGCCGCTGCTTACTTCAAATACTCTCGTGTTATCATGTTGGTTATCAATCGTTGGATAATTTTTCGTTAAATCTTCTATTGTGAAAATACCTTTCAAGTTTTCCTCGTTTATGAATGTTGCTAAATCATTATTGTATTCAGACTTACTACCAGAAAGGAGAGGTGTTTCCATTGTATTCACATGTTCCTCAATAATCGAAACCCCCTCTTTTACGGCACTTATATCATCGATATCCTCCACGATTTCTGTTTCCCTTATTTCCGTTCTCTTTGCTCCATTAATGCTCGCAGCAAGAAGTACCATGCCAAGCGTGGTCAGAATCAAAAAAGAAAGCAACACGGATAAAAGGGTATATCCTTCTTCGTTATTCCATTTCATGAATTTCACTCCTTAAAATCCAAACGAGCTTTCTAATACAAGTGGTTCAGTCGTAACAAAGAACCCTTTGGCATGAATATTATTTTCAATGACCATCGTGACATGAATCGTACTATGCGTACATAAGGTCCCTGAGGGGTCCCTCGTGCAGTCAGAACTATCCGTATCGAGTCTAATGCCCGTTTTCTTTTCCGTTTGTGTACCTTCGTTTATATCAATAAAAGAAGAAGTGGAAAGATTAAGAGTGTTCAATACGCCCTTATTATCAATGATGAACTGGCTATCTTTAAAATAAATATCCACTGGTTCCGTTCCCTTGCTATCTTCTATGATGAATCCATCTACCGTTTTCTCTTCTTGTACGTTCAACGTAACGCCGTTTTTTCCATCTTCATTAAGAGGGGTAACATATTTAGGCTGGTTGGTTGTCAGTTCATTCATAATCATGGTGGCGATATAATCCGCATCTTCTCTAAGCTGGCCTTCAATTTGGATTTTTTGATAGAGGCTAAGGCCGGTGATGAATAGTGAATAAATAACGCCTGTAATGAAGGTTGTAATGGTTACAGCAAGTAATATCTCAATCAGGCTCAGGCCATTCTCGTTCGAGAGAGATTTTTTTACTTTTTCAAAAGGCCGGTGACAGCTGTTTCTTTGTCTTCCCAAACCACCTTCACCTCGATTCTAATCAAATTCTTATTAAGATCATAGCCTGTATCCTTCACTGCTACATTTTCATATTTTTTAAGGGTAATTTCTGTATCATATTTGTAATTATTTATGGTAGGTTGCAAGATTTCGGAACAGCTTGTTGTATAGAGGGAAGGGCGAGTGTTGCAGTCTGGTAGAGATATTTTGATGCCTTCTGAGTCTAGTGAGGCGATTCCATATTGTTTATAAAGTTCATTAAACTCAAGTTGGTCAAAGTAATTGATCACATTTCTCGCAACATTTATTCCGACTGTCTTACTCTGGTTCCTTTTTGTATAATCATAGGATTGTGTAAAGAAGGTCATTACCGTTATGGTAATAATTCCTAATATAGCGATAGAAGCAAGTACTTCAACGAGGGTGAATCCCTTTTGATTTTTCGAAAAAATATTTTCTTCCATACTTTTCCCTTCTTTCAAAATATCTATAAGTATTATACAATATTTTTAGGATTTATTACCCAAATTAAGGAGCTATTTTCGAAAAACGGAAAATATATAATAAAATAGTATAGGAGTGATTTATTGGAGACAATCGTATTTGCTGGAATATCCCTCGTTTTATTGATTCCGATTGTTTATGTTTTACCATTGTCCCTTACTTTCAAGGGAAAGCTGGTCATAATCGGGGGTGCTGTTGCCGTTTCACTGGCGGGTCTAGTTGTGGCAAATAACTATCCTCTTTGGCAGGCTTTATTACTTTTGACTTTGCTGTTATTTTTGGCTTTATTCCTTATCGGTAAAAAAATCGAGCCATTAATGCTCTCGAATCAAGAAGAAGCGTCGGACTTCTATGAACGGTATAACGATTCTGCCGTTTTGATTGAAACGTCGAGAGATCGTGCTTCGTTATCCAAAATAGAAGAGTCAGAGGCGGAACAGAAAGAAAAAATGGGATTTGAGAGCAGCGAGCATCATGTTGCGGTATCTGAGGAACGCGTTCAGGAAACGGAGGAAGAGCAAGAATTCGCTGATGATGAGATCGTTGTTTTTGAGGCAGAGTTTTTGGATACGAGAACGGATGATTTAGAAGAAGTTGAAAGTATTTCAGAAATAGAAGTCCCGGTAAAAAGTGAAATAAGTGATATTGAAAAATTACTAGAAGAAGACTTCATGGAGCCGGTGACTGAAGAAACAGAAAGTATCCCAGAAATAGAAGTCCCGGTAAAAAGTGAAATAAATGATATTGAAAGATTACTAGAAGAAGACTTGATGGAGCCGGTGACCGAAGAAACAGAAAGTATTCCAGAAATAGAAGTACCGGCAAAAAGGGAAATAAGTGATATTGAAAAATTATTAGAAGAAGACTTGATGGAGCCGGTGACCGAAGAAACACAAAGTATCCCAGAAATTGAAATGCCGGTAAAAGGTGAAATAAGTGATATTGAAAGATTACTAGAAGAAGACTTGATGGAGCCGGTAACTGAAGAAACAGAAAGTATCCCAGAAATAGAAATGCCGATGAAAAACGATTTAAGCGAGATTGAAAAGCTACTTGATGATGAGTATGTGGAGCTGGAGATTGACGAAGAGAGTGACCCTATTCATCTAGAAGAGATGGAAGAACTGGCTGTATTACCTGAAGAACGCGAGTGGGTAACGGAAGTAATAGAGCCGGAAAATGACACAGAAACTATCGAAGTGAATACTGCGGAAGAGAAACTGGATTTCCATGGTTACTTAGAATCAAATGGTTTAGGGGAAAATCCCGAAGAGCCTGGAACTCTTGAAAATACGTCCGATGAAACAGGTAGTGAAGATAGTCAGGAAATGAATGTGGAAGAACCAGATATTCAGTTAGAAGATTCTTTAGAACCGGAAAGCCTTCTAGAGATTCCTGAAGCGCTTGTCCTAGAAATAGATAAAGCAAAAGAAGAGCAAGAGTCGTCGTCAGTCATTGCTAAGCCTGAAGAAACAACTCTTGAGAGTCCAACAGAACATGTCAGCGAATTGCAACAACAGATGTTTCAAACGATGGTTTCCCATATTCAAATCGCACAGCATCAGTTGAATGATAGCGAGTTCGAGCAACTGGTTATGAGCCATTTGCATCCGGAAATACCGGATCAACAGTATTACATATTTGGATCATTTTTAATTCAAACGTATATCACAGCGAAAAAGACGGAAAAGCTTCGTGAATTGATCGTGCAGTTAAAGGAAAAGTTCAGCGCGCACCCAATTCTTCTAGAAGAGTTAGCATTCATGGAAAACCGTTTTTGTTAAGATGAAAAATCAGAAGATAGGTATGGTGAAAATATGAAAAAAAGTACAGAAATTTTAGGCTTGCCCATTATCAGCATTTCAGAAGGTATGGAAATTGGAAAGGTGAAATCATTAGTGATCAATCCTGAAAAAGGCTCACTAGACTTTATCACAATCGAACATGAAGATTGGCAGGTTAGTGTAAGGGCCATTCCCTTCAAAAAAGTAATAGGGATTGGGGAATACGCTTTAACGATCCAAACCGAAAACTCTGTCATCGATTTAAATGAAATCCCGATTGCGAATCAGCTCGTGAATAAAAAAATCAAGATTACCGATGCCAAAGTGATGACCCGAAAAGGTGAATTATTAGGAAGCGTCCGCGAGTATTTTACGGATGAAGATAACGGTCAAGTCATCGGGATGCAGGTGAAAGTCGGGGATCATGAAGTAATTCTCCCATCTGAAACTGTTTTGACGTTTGGCAAGGACATTTTGATCGTGACGGAAGATGCTTCATCCCGCTTCCTCGAGCAGGCGGAACAGTTGATGGGTGAACAAGTCCCTGAGGCAGAAGTAGCTGCTGGCGAAGAAAACCCCAATGGGGAAGCTGATTTAAGGAATAAGCAAATTGAATTGCTTCAAGGAAAGCGATTGGTGAATAATGTTACGGGCCTAGACGGAAAAGTCCTTTTCTCGGAAGGTCGCGTTCTTTCGAAAGAGGATATTATTAACGCACAATCGGCGGGTCCGAGTGTATTGGTCGGGCTTTCCATGAATGTTGAAGCATAAAAAGGAGTTGCCTTTATGTGAAGAATCCACAAATGCTGAAAATTTTTCTGGTCTTTATTTTATCAACCGCATATATTTTTAGTTTTTCGCATTTTGGAGCGTCGGCTTACAATCAGATTTTCAAAGATTCAGCACAATTTGGTGAGAACACGACGATTGGGAGCCTGGATATAGAGGGTCAAAGTAAGCGGGAAGTAAGTACGCTACTGAGCGAGGCAACTGAAAAGTGGACGCAGAATACGGTCTTGGGCATCACTTATAAGGAAGGTCAAATGACCGTAGATAATGGGATTTTCAATTTTCAAAGGGAAAAGACGATTGTTTCTTTGCTTTCAGGCAAGAAAAATAAAGCAGTCGTCTCGGTTGACAAAGATTCTTTGCTAGAAGATTTATATGACATGTCCTTATCACTTGCATCTACTACGTTGGACATAGATAGGCTTGCCAATGACCTGGCGGTAAGTGCGGAGTTCTTAACGGAAGGGACCAAAACCCTTGAGCTGGAAAACTACATCGATGGAGATGTGGGCGAGGACGAGGTAATTGCTGAGGCTACGGTGAATGTAGGAGACGCTGCAACTGCCATTAAGGAATTGATTCCCTTGATACAGCCGTTGGAAGTGAAAGGGGAAACTCAATTTTCTCTTTTGCAGAAAATGTCGGAGCTTGAAGGAAAGAAATATAACTCAGACACATTGAGCCGGTTGGCGACAGCGATTTATGGTGTGGTCCTGCCGACTAACTTTACGATTCTTGAGCGGAATATCAGTGATCAACTTCCTGGTTATGCCAAATTGGGATTTGAGGCACACATCGATTCTGAAATGGGCCATGATCTGGTTTTTGCCAATACGAATAATCATGCATACCGGGTTGAACTTCAGGTAGAAGGAAAGAAATTAAAGGCGACATTAAAGGGGCAATCCTTCCTGAATTCCTATGAGGTAAAGACGACCGATGAAAAAAGGTACACGCCGAAAACGATTAAACAATATAGTGATGAGTTGGCCCCTGCTGCCATGCAGGTGAAAAAGGATGGCAAAGACGGTATAACAGTCAAGGTTCTTCGTCGCATCGAGTCCTCTGCGGGAGATCTTCTGGAGACGGAAACCGTATCTGAAGATTTCTATGCACCGATTCATCGAATTGAAGTATATGGATTGGAACTCAAAGTCATTCCACCTCCTTCTGATTCTAATAATGAAGATGCCTCTGATGCGGAGGATGAGAGCACGGAAAAAGACAATCAAGGGATTGACGAAGACACTGAGCAGGATCAGGGGGAAACAGAGAATGAATCGCCCGAAGATGCCAGTGGGAATAGCGATAGGAAAGAAAACAATAAGGACATCGAAAAAGGTAAACAAGATGGTGATCAAGTTAAGGGTGATAGTATCCAGGAAGCGGGTGGATACCCCAAATATGTGGAAGATCCCAACGTTCCCCAAAAATAAGGTAAAGCAGGGATAAATATGGCTCAAACCCGAAAAAGGCTTGGAGACTTATTGGTGGAAGCTGGTTTGATCTCTGAGGACCAGCTGCAAATTGCCTTGGAAGAAAAAAGTAAGTCACAAAAGCTTGGTGATGTATTGCTGCAAAAAGGGTATATCACGGAGCAACAGTTGATTGAAGTATTGGAATTTCAATTAGGTATCCCCCATGTGAGCTTATATCGGTACCCGTTCGATTCGAATATCTTCAGTTTGATTTCGGAGGATATGGCTAAGCGGAACTTAATGATTCCTTTGAAAAAAGAAGGCGAAAAACTATATGTCGCCATGGCTGACCCGATGGACTTTTATGCCATCGATGATCTACGGCTCTCAACTGGTTTTCAAATCGAACCAGCCATAGCGACAAAAGATGATATTTTGCGTGCGATTGCTAAACATTACACGGATGAAGACGGACTAGAAGAATTGATGGTTACCCTTAATCGCGATGTAAATAATCAAGAGGAAACAGTCGATCAGGATTCACCGGTCGTACGACTTGTCAATCAGTTGCTCTCGAATGCCGTTACGCATAAGGCAAGTGATATTCATATTGATCCCCAGGAAAAGAAATTGGTCGTCAGGTATCGCGTGGATGGTGTATTACGGTTGGAAAAGGTGTTACCCAAGAATATGCAAAACGTTTTAATTGCCAGAATCAAAATCATGGCGAAATTGGACATTACCGAACATAGAGTTCCACAAGATGGCCGGATTAAAGTGAACCTCGGCCATCATCCTGTCGATCTACGGGTGTCGACTCTTCCCACAATCTTTGGGGAAAAAATCGTCTTGCGGATTCTTGATTTAGGCAATAAGTTGAATGATTTGAAACAACTTGGATTCAATAAATTGAACCTACAGCGATTTGAATCCATGATTGCCCAGCCAAATGGAATTGTCCTGATTACAGGTCCGACTGGATCAGGGAAATCTTCGACCTTATATGCGGCCTTAAATCAGCTGAATACCGAGGAAGTCAATATCATTACGATTGAAGATCCGGTTGAGTTTCAGCTTGAAGGTGTGAACCAGATTCAAGTCAATACGAATGTCGGCATGACGTTTGCAACCGGTCTACGTTCCATCCTACGACAAGATCCAAACATCATCATGGTGGGGGAAATCAGGGATAAGGACACGGTAGAGGTGGCCATCCGTGCATCCTTGACAGGACATCTAGTATTAAGCACGATCCATACGAATGATTCACTAGGAACGATCACTAGATTGATAGATATGGGCGTCGAACCTTTTTTGGTCGCTTCTTCCTTGAGCGGAATCATGGCACAGCGATTAGTAAGAAAAGTGTGCCGGGATTGTGTCGAAAAACAGGAGCCGAGTAAGCGGGAAATCGATATTTTTGCAAAACGAGGCATGAAAATCGAAAGCATTAACCGGGGGCGCGGGTGTACGTCTTGTAATATGACTGGGTATAAAGGAAGGATTGCCCTTCAAGAAATATTGGTCATCAATGATGAGATGAGAAAACTGATTATGAATGGCGAGCCGCTTAACAAGCTCCGCGAAGTGGCCATGAAATATAAAACGATTTTCTTAATGGATGACGGCTTATTGAAAGTCAAACAAGGACTGACCACTACCGAGGAAATTCTTCGAGTAGCAGTTCTGGAATAGGGGTGTCAGTTTGAGAGCTAAAATTGATAGTTTACTAATGGCTGGCTTTGAACTAAAGGCATCTGACATTCATATAACGGTGGGTGTGCCACCAGTTATGCGCTTGAATGGTGAGTTGAAGAAATACGGAAAAGAACTGTTGCTTCCATCCGATACGGAAGGGATGGCTAAAGCGATTATCCCCGAAGAGATGTGGGAGCAATTTAAAGAACATGGTGAACTGGATTTTTCTTACGGCATTCCTGGGATTTCCAGATTTCGAATCAACACGTATATGCAAAGGTCCTGCGTGGCGTTGGCCGTCCGAATCGTGCCGACAAGAATTCCTACTTTAGATGAACTGCAGTTACCGTCCATTTTAAAGAAAATCGTCGAAAAACCCCAAGGCCTTGTCCTTTTGACGGGACCAACGGGAAGCGGAAAGTCAACAACACTCGCGTCCATGATTCAATATATGAATCAGACGATGCGTAAGCATATCATAACCTTGGAAGATCCCATCGAATATTTGCATAAGCATCAAAATTGCATCATTGACCAACGTGAAGTGGGTTTCGACACGAATAATTTCGCAAATGGCCTGAGAGCCGCTCTAAGGCAGGATCCCGATACGATTCTAGTAGGGGAAATGCGAGATTTAGAGACCATCCAGACGGCGATTACAGCAGCCGAAACGGGTCATTTGGTGTTTGGGACATTACATACATCGAGTGCCCCGACGACAATCGACCGGATCATAGATGTCTTTGAACCGGCACAGCAACCTCAGGTTCGAATCCAGCTTGCTAACGTCCTTGTTTCCATCATCTCGCAACGCTTGATTCCGACCGTCGATAAAAAAGGCAGGAAAGCTGCAACCGAGATTCTAGTCAATAATGCAGCTGTGGCCAATTTGATCAGAAATGAAAAAATCCATCAAATCGTCAATGTTATGCAGACTTCCAAGGCACAAGGCATGCATACCCTTGAAAGCAGCATTAAGGAACTATTGGCAGAAGGCGTCATATCCAAAGAAAGCGCCCATGCATTTTTACAGGACAAGGTGGAGTAAATGGCTAGGTTCAAATATTCAGGTCGGAATAAATCAGGGAAAAAGGCGGGGGTAGTCACCGCCGATACAAAGCGTGAGGCAATGGAGAAGTTAAAGCTGGAAGGCATTCGGGTCATCGAAATGACCTTGGTACCAGAAACGTTTTTAACAAGGGACCTTTCCATAGGAAACCCGGTAAAACTGCAGCATTTTGTTATCTTTATCCGTCAATTCTCCACACTGCTGCAATCAGGGGTCACGGTCGTCGATGCAACGAGCATTTTATCTCAACAGACGGAGAGCAAGCCTTTAAGCAAAGCGCTTGAAAGCATCGAACAGGATTTGCAGGAGGGGAAGGCACTCTCTGAAGCAAGTGCCAAGCATAAAAAAATCTTTTCGACGATGTATATCAATATGGTCAAGGCTGGGGAAGCTGGTGGTAATCTGGATAGTACCTTGGACCGGCTGGCCGATCATTTTGAAAAGCAACAGGCAACGAGGCAGAAAATCACATCAGCCATGGCCTATCCAGTTGTGGTCGCCTTTGTAGCATTTTTCGTGGTCATCTTTTTATTAACGTCCGTTGTGCCAACATTTGCTGATATGTTCAGCGATTTTGGTGGCGAATTACCGGCCATAACCCGCTTTGTTTTAGGGGCGAGCGGGTTCATGCAAAAAGCCTGGTACTTGGTCATTCTGTTTGCACTCTTGATCGCCATTGGGATTGTATCTTTTAAGAAAAATCCGAAGACGAAATACTATTTTGACTATGCAATGCTAAGAATGCCTTTATTCGGAAAGATGATGCAAAAAGCAGTATTGGCAAGAATGACGCGGACCCTCAGTTCCCTGTTCAGTAGCTCCGTACCGATTTTACAGGCGATGAAAATCGTCGAACAGGTAGTTGAAAATGAAGTGGTTGGCCGAGTCATCAGGGAATCACATGATTCCCTGGAGCGGGGCCAGTCAATCACAGACCCGATGAAAAAACATTGGGCTTTCCCACCATTAATCACCCAGATGATATCGATTGGCGAAAAAACAGGGGCTCTGGATGCGATGCTTGGGAAAGTCGCAGACTTTTACGAGAAGGAGGTAGAAGCAAGCACAGACCGCTTAAAGTCGCTTATAGAGCCGCTTATGATCGTCCTCCTTGCGGGAATTGTCGGCACAATCGTCATCTCGATCATGGTGCCAATGTTTGAAATCTTTAACCAAGTGGACAATATGTAAAAAATGTAAGAATAATTACCCCTTAACGCTGTATTTTTCTAGAAATATATAGTAATCTAATAGAAAAGTAACAGTAAAGTAACGAAATGGAAAATAAGAAGAGGAGGATTTATATGAATTTTATTAAAAAGCATCTTAAAAATGAACGTGGTCTTACCCTGATTGAGCTATTGGCCGTTGTCGTCATCTTGGGGATTATCGCAGCCATCGCCATTCCAAGTATCGGTAGCTTGATCAATAACTCGAAGAAAGACGCACATATTGCCAATGCACAGCAGATGGTTAGTGCGGCTAGAATGGAGGTTGCTGCTGGTGAAGCTAGGGAAGGTGATTTCACTTTAGCAAAATTAGAAGATGATGGTTATTTAGAGAACGTAGAAAATCCAAGTGGTGAAGGATATAACAAGTCGTCTAGTAAAGTAACCATTACTAAAGGGACGGGAACGGCCGATAAAAATAAATTCACTTATAAAGTAACGTTAATTGATGATGGAACAGGTGAAAAGGCGAAAAAGTATATTGATGATAAAGATCCAAGTACTTTAGATCGTGATGATATTAACTTATAAAAATGACTATCTATCTCTTACTCTTCCTTCTAGGTCTAACTCTAGGTTCATTCTATAACGTAGTCGGTTTAAGTGTACCGGCAAACAAGTCATTTACGAATCGGCGTTCGGCTTGTCCTTCTTGTGGACGAACCTTGTCGCCGTTTGAGTTAATACCGGTTGTTTCTTATGTGATACAAGGCGGGAAATGCCGTGGCTGTGAAGCCTGGATTTCCCCGCTTTATCCGGTTGTTGAATTGCTGACAGGCATTTTGTTCGCCGTCGCTCCTTTATTCTTGGGATGGACAAGTGAATTGTGGATAGCCTGGGCATTGATTTCTTTATTGATGATCATCTTCGTTTCCGATATGGCTTATATGCTTATACCTGATAAGATCCTGCTTTTTTTTGCAGTGGTTTTTTTATTTTTGCGAGTATTTTATCCACTATCTCCATGGTGGGATTCCATTCTAGGCGCGGCCGTCGGTTTTGGTCTCCTGCTTTTGATTGCCGTGGTAAGTAAGGGCGGAATGGGTGGCGGCGATATCAAATTGTTTGGCGTACTGGGCCTTGCACTGGGATTGAAGCTCGTGCTATTAGCATTTCTTTTTGCGACCTTCTATGGGGCTTTCCTTGGTATCATCGGAATTCTGACAGGAATGATTAAGAAGAAAACGGCCATCCCGTTTGGACCGTATATTGTTTTCGGCACTTTAACTGCCTATTTTTGGGGCGATTTTATTTTACAGTGGTATTTGCACTTTTTAAGATGACTTTAAAGTAAGGGGTATCTATCTATGGCTTTCTCTTTTCTTAGCGGAAAAAATCGAATAGTGAATTTGATCTTCAAAGATTATGTAATCCGGTATGTAGAGCTAAAGCAAGTGGATCCACCTATCGTGCATGCTTATGGTGAACGTTATCTGCCTCCTGGAATCATTAAAGAAGGCAAAATTATCGATTATGAAACGTTGCAGATGATTGTAGAGCAATGTGTTGAAGAGTGGGGTATTTTGAAAAGACAAGTGCGCTTTTTAGTGCCAGACCCGTTTGTCGTGATTCGAAAAATGATGATTCCAGAAGAAATAAAAGAAGATGAGATCGAAGGATTTTTATATTTGGAGCTGGGCACAAGCATTCATTTACCTTTTGAGGATCCGATTTTCGATACGGTATCCCTGGAGGATAATTCGGAAAGTAAGGAAATTCTCTTGTTTGCAGCTTCGGAAGAGCAAGTCTCGCAATATAGTGATTTGCTTGAAAGCACCAAACTGGAGCCCGTGGCTGCCGATATCTCTTCACTTGCAATCTATCGATTATGGGATGTTTCGAGAGAACTGGATTCCAGCGAACAGCTCATGTTGTTAGAATTAGATGTGGTTTCGGTGACAGCGACCATTTTCGTTGAAGATAAGCCTGTATTCATGCGTCATATTTTGCTCCCGGATGAGGTTTCCGAATGGGAAGTCGAACACTCGTCAAGTGGAATCGAAACGTTAGCTTATCAAGGTAACAGAGATATCTATTTTCAAACGCTTGAGGATACGTATGTAGAGATTGATCGATTGCTGACCTTTTATAAATATAATTTAAATAGTGGTCGGGACTCTGTTTCTACCATCTTAGTCACCGGAGATCATCCGTATCTTGAGGAGATTTCCGAAAAACTCTCAGACCATATGGATCTTCCTATCACTATCATAAATGAAAACATGGAAATGGTAATGGATGATGCTCCTTTATTGCAGCGATACCACTCTGCCGTTGGATTGGCCATCAAAGGGGTGAAATAATCATGCTAGTTGACATTAATTTACTCCCTAAGAAAGAAAAAAGAAATCCACATTTCTTCATTTATCTGATTCTCTTATTCTTGATAGCATTAGCAGTGGGTGCTTTGTTTTATTGGCAATATTCTTTGCAAACAGACCGGATTAGAAGCATGGATAAGCAGATATTGCAAGTGAGGGAAGCGACAGCTACGGTAGAACAAAATATGCTCAATACACAGAATTCCGGAAATTCCGTTACTGAATTACATAGTGTCATTGACTGGGCTGATACGTTTCCAATCGATACGGTGTTTGTGTTAAACCAGTTAACATTCCTGCTTCCAGAACGAGGTTTCTTCGATGCTTTTTCCTATAATGAAGATGGTTCCATTCAATTAACCGTCCAGTTTGATACCTCAAGGCAAGCTGCTTATTATTTGAGCGAATTGACTAAGTCTAAACTGATAGGTACCGCTGAATTGGTATCAGTGACCACTGAGGAAATGGAAAGGGAGATAGAAAACGTTGAGGAAGAAACAGAGGCCTTTCTGCCGCGTTATCTGGCTGTGTATACTATTAATCTCGACAAATCTGCCGTAAAAGAAGCTATAAAAGACGATGAGGAACAAGCCGGGGAAAAGGGTGGTGCTTCTGAATGATGAGGTTTTTCAATAAAAAGGAACTATTCTTATTAGCTGGCACCCTTTTTGTCTTTGCCTTGGTCTTTATTCTACTATACTTTTATCTATTAAATCCGGTAAAAAAAGAACTGGCCTCTAAGACATCCGAATTAAAAAATGAAGAACAGATTTTAGAGATGGTCCAAATGAAAGTTGGTACAGGGACGGGTGTTGATTTTGAATCGACGACAGAATTGCAAAAAAGACTGCCTGTGCAACCCTTAACTGATCAGTTTGTATTGAACCTGGAAAAAGCAGAAGTCGTGTCCAATAGCTTTATTGTCGATATGGCATTTGCCGATGGAGAAACTCCGGTTGAGCCTGAACCAACTGAGGCAACAGGAGCGGAAGAACCTGCAGCGACAGATGAGGCATCCGAAAGTACAGATACTAATGACCAAGATCCTGAAGTTGAAGGGGAAGCAACGGATTCAAAAGAAACAACGACCGAAGCTCAGGATCAAATTGTAACTGAGGCACCAGGAACACTGCCGAATAGTTTGAAAAAGCTATCAGCGACGATGAATGTAAAATCGTCTTCTTATGATGAAATGTTGGAATTTATTCAATCCATTCAAGCAACAAATCGAATTTTTACGATAGACAGCTTAACCTTCGAGGGAGCTAAGGAAGTCAGGTCCCGTGACCAAATTCAAGAACCTTTAGAGTATGGACTGACTGTGTCTGCCTATTACTATCCTTCATTAACGGATTTGCAGGACCAGACCCCGATTGTCGCAACACCAAAACCTAGTGAAAAGAAAAATCCATTCAGCACAAATGAAAGAGATGATGCTGATATGGATACTGGAAATTAGGAAGATGGTGCGAAAATATAGGAATGTGGATAATGAGAAGGGCATGACATTGATGGAAGTCTTGGCGGTGATTGTCATCTTAGGGATACTGGCTGCAGTGGCCGTCCCCATTTTTTTCAATGTGATACAGAATTCGCGGACCAATGCGTTCGTTTCAAATGATTATGCTTTTAGGGATGCTTCGAATTTTTATTTAAAGGATAAAGTCATGCGTGGAGATCGTGTGACAGAAATCAGCTATCAGGAGCTTGTCGAAGCTGGGTTTCTCGATAAGGTGGTAGACCCTGATACGAAAGAGTACTGGGACCCTTCAATTAATGAATCCTATGTGACTGCCTTGGATAATAAGGTCGTAGGAATATGTCTATACGGTGATAAACGTAAACTTTGCGGTGATGAAGGAGATGGGAAAGCTATCCCTTTTGAAGATGTATCACCTGAATTAGTGACAGATAAATGAAAAGAGAAAAATGACGAAACCTATTAATGACAAGACGACAAAAGTCTTGTTATTTTTTTTTGCCCCTATGTTAGGATGAAAAAAATGAAGCAGAGAGGAGGAAGAAAAGTGGACAAGTCCGAAAAACGTAAAGGGGTAAAGATTAAAATAAATGGAGAAGAAAAAATATTTGTGGGTGAAAATAAGCGGGAGTCTACAGAGGAAATTCCAGAGGCTGCAAGTAAGGAACAACCGGATGATAGTTTCGAGTGGATTTTGCCGGATGATTCCGTAGAAAACAAGGTTGTATTGGTTCCTACACCACCTAAGAAGAAAATGCCGAAGCTTATCGGTTTTAATACACATACGGGCAAACGTCTTGGTAACAGGTCTGTAAAGACTTTTGTGATTGCTGTTTTTTGTGCGATTTTATTTGGATCGGTACTGGGCCTTATCGCCGTAAATACCATAACGAAGGAAAAGGCAACGGATTCTCCGGTCGAAACAGCGATCACGACGACGGCATCCCCAGTTGTAAAGAATGATAGCGGGGGTGAAAAAGGGCAGGGGATGGAACTGAAAACGTTCCTGGTTCAAGGTGGGATATTCAGTAGCGAGGATGCCGCGAAACAAATCCAGGAGAAAATCGTGGAAAAACAGGTTCCTGCTGAAATATTCAAAATGGAGGACAGCTATTATTTATTCCTAGGTTCAGCTGAAAGCTTGATTTCAAGTAAAGAGCTAGCTTTATTTTTAAAGACCTATGATGTGGAAGTATTTTGGAAGGAAATTGATTTAAAAGCGTCGGGAATAAGTGCAGAAGAAGAGAAAACGCTGGATGTCATGAAGGGGATTTATTCATCCCTATCAGAGATTTCATCAGGAGAGCTTCGTGGGAAGGAAACGAAATGGGATGCTGAAACGTTGAAAAAAGATATGGATAAGCTAAAGGATGAGAAACTTTCATCTGAGCTTTCACAAATGAACACCCATTTAGCGGCCGCAGCCAAGCTGATCAGTGAGTATGAGACGTCCAAAAAGGATGAACAGCTATTAGAGGCACAGGGAAAACTATTGAAGTTTCTAAAGGATTTTCAAAGTATGGGGAGTTAAGAACAGGTATGTGAAGGGGAAGCTGTTTTCTAAAGAAAAAGTTCCCCTTTAGGAGGAAATTGTTTGAATTAGGAACCTTTTTTTATTTTCCAGGAAATAAGACTGAATCTTTGTCGATTCCTGGTAAACAATAATTGTGGAATTCTTCATAATTTGATAGGATGAAAAGGTATCTCTCCTAGTAAAGAAAGGTGAATTTTTATTATGCATTCATTAATTTTAGCTTCTTCATCACCACGCCGTAAAGAACTTCTACAATTCCTACAAATCCCCTTCGAAAGTATGAATTCCAATGTCGATGAAAGTATTGACGAAAACATGCAGGCAGAGGACGCAGTGCAAGAATTAGCTGTAAGGAAAGCGGAAGCCATTGCAACAAGATATCCGGACAGTTGGGTAATCGGTTCCGATACCGTCGTGGTACTTGACGGGCAAATCCTCGGAAAGCCGGCCAATCGTGCTGATGGAAAAAGAATGCTTGAAATGTTATCGGGTAGAACACACGAAGTTTATACAGGTGTGGCCATCCTATATGGTGAGCACAGCAGCGTATTCGCAGAAAAAACGGAAGTGACTTTTTGGGAGCTATCAGAACCTGAAATCGAACGTTATCTGGACAGTGGTGAACCATTTGATAAAGCTGGGAGCTATGGGATCCAAGGGTTGGGTTCGCTTCTTGTCAAACAAATCAATGGGGACTATTTCTCGGTAGTTGGACTTCCCATTTCAAGGCTAGCAAGAGAATTAAAGATGATGGAATCTGAGTGGACGTAAGATTTCGGACTGATTTCCTCCCTTTTATTAAGAAAGGGTGGATGCTTTGAGTGAAAAGATGTTAATTAGGGATTATCCGAAAGAAGAGAGGCCGCGTGAAAGGTTCTTGCAGGATGGTCCCCAGAGCCTCTCGAATCAAGAGTTACTTGCGCTTTTGTTAAGGACGGGATCTAAGGAGGAATCTGTGCTTCAGCTCTCCAATAGGCTTATCAAGGCTTTTGAGGGATTCCGGCTTTTGAAAGAAGCGTCCGTAGAGGAATTGACTGCAATCAAGGGAATCGGGGAAGCGAAAGCAATCCAAATCCTGGCATCGGTAGAACTTGGCCGACGAATCCATAAATTAAATGATCAAGACCGCTATGTGATCCGTTCCCCGGAAGACGGGGCCAATTATTGCATGGAAGAAATGCGTTTTTTGTCGCAGGAACATTTTGTTTGCCTTTACTTAAATACGAAAAACCAAGTCCTTCATAAACGAACTGTCTTCATAGGCAGCCTCAACGCTTCGATTGTGCACCCACGCGAAGTATTCAAAGAAGCCTTCCGTAGGTCGGCAGCCTCTATCATTTGTCTTCATAACCACCCCTCCGGAGATCCTTCTCCTAGCAGAGAAGATATTGAAGTGACAAAAAGGTTAGTAGAATGTGGTAAAATAATGGGGATAGAAGTACTGGACCATATCATCATCGGGGAGCATAAATATGTGAGTTTAAAGGAAAAAGGTTATTTATGACACTATCCAAATTTTTGACGATACGATATAATGTTGTTTATGATTTTTAAAAGAGGGAACTTTTTTCAAAAACCTATTGTCAAAAAACGACAAATTATCATTTGAACTTATAAAAAGGCATTTTTGTTTACGAAAGGGAGATACCATAATGTTTGGAATTGGCGCAAGAGATATAGGAATTGATTTAGGAACGGCGAATACGCTCGTTTATGTTAAAGGAAAAGGCATTGCTGTCCGTGAACCGTCGGTTGTTGCCGTGCAGACAGATACAAAGCAGATCGTTGCTGTCGGTAAAGACGCAAAAAACATGATTGGCCGTACACCGGGAAATGTAGTGGCACTTCGTCCTATGAAAGATGGCGTAATCGCTGATTATGAAACAACGGCTACGATGATGAAATATTATATGAAAGAAGCTCAGAAAAAAGGCGTATTTGGCAACAAGCCATATGTCATGATTTGTGTGCCTTCAGGAATTACGGCTGTTGAACAACGTGCAGTGATTGACGCAGCTAGACAAGCTGGTGCTCGCGATGCTTATCCGATTGAAGAGCCATTTGCAGCTGCTATCGGAGCGGATCTTCCTGTTTGGGAACCTACAGGCAGCATGGTTGTTGATATTGGTGGAGGTACTACGGAAGTGGCCATCATTTCCCTTGGCGGTATCGTGACAAGCCAGTCAATCCGCATTGCTGGTGATGAGATGGATGATGCAATCATCGTTTACATACGTAAAAACTACAACTTGATGATTGGTGAGCGTACATCGGAAGCTATTAAAATGGAAATCGGTTCTGCAGGTGATACAGAAGGAATCGAAAACATGGAAATTCGTGGTCGTGATTTATTGACGGGTCTTCCAAAAACGATTGAAATTACGGCAGAGGAAATATCCAAAGCATTACGTGATACAGTGTCAGCCATTGTGGATTCTGTCAAAAACACGTTGGAAAAAACTCCACCGGAACTTGCAGCTGACATCATGGATAGAGGCATAGTATTGACAGGTGGCGGTGCTTTACTGCGTAATTTGGATAAAGTCATCAGTGAAGAAACGCAAATGCCGGTTATTATTGCCGAAAACCCTCTTGATTGTGTAGCGATTGGAACAGGGAAAGCTTTGGACCATATTCACTTATTCAAGACGAAATCTAGAGATTCTCGCTAAGCGGTACTTATAAAAAAGGCCGGCTCAACAAAAGATCGCAATTTTGAGCCGGCTTTTCTATTTTTTTACCTGTCTTAAATGTGTAGTTTTTTGACAGAAGATATTATTATACTTCATGCAAATAGAGTAAATTAAAATAGAGGTGCAGATCATCATGCCACAGTTTTTTAATAAAAAGCTCCTTCTCTTGCTCGTTAGTATTATCGTTCTCGTGGCATTGATCGGTTTTTCATTAAAAGAGAGAGAAGAGTTAACTTGGCCCGAAAAGTTCTTGAAGGATACAACCGGTTGGGTTGGTAATGTGTTTAATAAACCAGTATCGGGTATTACAGGTTTTGTAGGGGATTTAAAAGACCTTCAGCATACATACGATGAAAACAAGAAATTAAAAGCTCGTCTGGATGAATACGTCTTGTTGAAAACGCAGGTGCAGGATTTGAAAGAAGAAAATGAAGAGCTTCGTGATAATCTTAAAAAAGAAGATGACTTACGAAAGTATGCACCCATTCAGTCAACGGTCATAGGTCGTAATCCGGACCGCTGGCATGAAATGCTAACAATTAACAAAGGCGAGCGTAACGGTGTGGAAAAAAATATGGCTGTCATCACTGCCAATGGCTTGATCGGTAAAGTTAAAGCCACGACTGAATTCACGGCTTCCGTTCAGCTTTTGAGTTCGATCGATAAAGCGAACCGCGTCTCAGCTATCGTCCAGGGTAATGATAAGGCATATGGTTTGATAGAAGGGTTCGATGATGAGAAGAATCTTCTATTAATGAAACGGATTCCTTATGATAAAAAGATCAAGAAAAACTCTAAGGTCATCACATCCGGTTATGGCGGGATCTTTCCTAAAGGTCTGCTAATCGGTAAGGTTGTTGACGTGAAGGTGGATCAATATGGATTGAACCAAACCGCATATATTGAGCCGTCAACGGATTTCTATGATATCAATAATGTCATGGTCGTTAAACGTGAAGTTGAGGGAGCTGAAGAAGAAAGTGAAGGGGAGGATGAAGCTAAGTGAAACATTTCATCCTTTCTTTTGTAGCCTTACTCTTCTTCGTTTTTGAAAGTATCTTTGCGCAACTTTTCGCGGGGGATGTCTTTGGAAGCAATAACATTCTCGTTCCCCGTTTCATGATCATTTTCGTCTTCTTCCTGACCATGTATGGTTCAAGGAAGCTGGGGATGTTGTATGGAGCCATTTTGGGGCTGACCTATGATGTCGTATATACGGAGATTTTGGGGATTTATATGTTCCTTTTACCTTTTCTAGCATATTTGATTTCCAAAAGTATGAAGATCCTTCAAAACAATATTCTCATTAACTGTTTAATGGCACTTGTCTTTACGGCAATTGTAGAGTGTGTATCTTATCAAATGAATCATATTCTTACTTTTGCGGATATGGGATTCGGGGAATTTGTGGACAGGAGATTCATTCCAACACTCATATTGAATCTCATTTTTATTATTATTAGTTGCTACCCCTTAAAGAGACTTATTGAAAAGTTTGATTTACAGGGAGAAATGGAATAACGTTCACTGGACTGTTGGATGCGGTCTAAAATGTATTTTCTCTTTAACATGTGCGTAGAAAAAGGTAAATTGTTTTCCTATGTCGAATTATATTTCATTGAGGTGAAACAAACGTCATGAATAAAAGAATTCAGCAAAATGTTATGATTAAGGGGACAAAGGACGGGTTTATGCTTCATCTCGATGATTCTTGCTCATTTTCCGAATTATTGAAAGAGTTAGAAGTGAAGCTTTCGGCAAACTATCAGTTTCAAGAAAACGACCCGTCCATTTCCGTTAAAGTACATACCGGGAACCGCTATCTAGATGCAGACCAGAAGGAAAAAATCAAAGAAGTTATTCATAAAAAGAAAAAGCTTATCGTTGATGAGTTGATTTCGAATGTCATGTCAAAGGAAGATGCGAAACAGTGGAAAGACGAAAACCAAGTGACAACTTTGACCAGGGTGATAAGATCGGGACAGGTTTTTGAAGTGCCCGGCGATTTGTTGCTCATTGGCGATGTCAATCCAGATGGTACTGTCCGAGCTGGTGGGAGCATCTATATTATGGGACAGCTGAGAGGCATTGCCCACGCTGGTTATTTGGGGAATAAAAAGGCCATCATCGCTGCATCCATCATGAAACCTGCACAATTGCGAATTGCGGGGAAAGTGAACTTATCTCCTGACCAATATACGAAATTTGGACATGACTTGGAATGTGCGTTCATGGACGACGAAGAAAATATCATCATTGATAAACTGCAAGTTTTGAAGAAATATAGACCTAATTTAAATAGATTAGAAGGGGGTCTCTAATCGTGGGAGAGGCAATAGTTATAACATCTGGTAAGGGTGGTGTCGGCAAAACGACCACCTCAGCCAATCTAGGAACGTCGTTAGCTCTTCTAGGCAAAAAGGTTTGCTTGATTGACACGGATATTGGTCTTCGGAACTTAGATGTGATTATGGGGTTGGAAAACCGTATCATCTATGACTTGGTCGATGTAGTCGAAGGGCGTTGTAAAATTCATCAAGCACTTATTAAAGATAAGCATTTCGAAGATTTGCTTTATTTGCTTCCGGCTCCACAAAACAGTGACAAATCAGCTGTGAATGAGGAACAGATGAAGAAACTGATCAGTGATATGAAACCGGACTATGATTACATCGTGATCGATTGTCCGGCAGGTATCGAGCAGGGCTTTAGGAATGCGATAGCGGGTGCGGACAGGGCCATCATCGTCACCACCGCTGAAAGACCGGCCGTCCGTGATGCAGACCGTATCATCGGCCTGCTTGAGAAAGAAGAGCATATCGATCCTCCTCAATTGATCATCAATAGAATCCGTGGACACCTTTTACATGAAGATGAAGAAATGGATATTGACGGAGTAACCAATTTCCTTAAAATTGATCTTATCGGTGTTATACCTGATGATGATCAGGTCATTGTGGCTGCGAATAAAAAGGAACCGATAGCTTACAATCCGGACAACAGGGTCTCGATTGCCTATCGGAACATTGCCCGCCGGATTCTTGGTGAATCTGTGCCGTTGACTCCAATTGGTGGAGAGCAAAAAGGTTTCATGTCTAAATTGAAAAAATTCTTTAGTGTGCGTTAATTTAGTAAGCGGGAGCATTCCATGCCCTCGCTTTTTTTATTTTTATCGAAAAATGGATATAAAAAAGGTAAGCCTTATAATAGGCTTACCTTATCTATTGTACTAAAGTATTATAAATGCAACAGGTTATCCGCGTCTTCCGCCTCTACCGCCACGTTTTGATTCTGTACTACGTTTGAGCGTAGATAAATTCTCTTCGCTAGTCTTTAAAAAACGGACCATTTTATCTTCGAAGTTTTCCTTAGGTTGAAAATTGCCTTTAGAACGAAAATCTTTATTACGATTATCGCCTTGGCGTGGTGGGCGTTTAGTATAAGAAGAGGTTTGTCCTTCGGGTCTATCTATAGCTTTTTTGATGGACAAGGCAGTTTTTCCGTCTTTCTCGCTGATCACTTTTACCTCAATTTGGTCGCCTATTTTAAGATGGTCATTAACGTCTTTTACATAGCTGTCCGCTACCTCACTGATATGCACAAGACCTGTTGAGCCTCCTGGTAATTCTACGAATGCTCCAAAATTAGTGATACCTGTTACTTTACCTTGTACTTTGCTGCCTATTTCGATTGACATATTAAAATTGTTCCCCCTCAATAATGTTAAAACAACTTCATTATAACAAATAAAGTAGGTGAATATCAATTGGATTTTTCACCTCTTCCATTATTAAAAGGGAAAGGCTTTCAAAACGTTTGAAAATCAGTCTTTTTTTCTTTCGTCCATTCGTTTTTAAAACGCAAACCATTCATCTGTCGTAAAGAAAAACGATTCCTCGTCATAGTCTGGACAGGTTGCTCATAAGTTTTAATATGAGCGCTTTGATATGAGCAGGGGGTAGATTTGGAATGGATGATCGCAGGAAAGATATCCGCAATCGTATCGCCAAGAGACGAAAGGTGAAGGATAGCCCAGTGCTTAACAGTACTTGGACGGAGATTGAAAAGGAGAACCCGTACGAATTCGAATCTTTTGACGGGTATTCAGAAAAAGATCATCCGCTCTTTAAGAAGGAATATTTCTTTTTGAAAATCTTGGTGAGCATTTGCCTATTCTTAGTGGTTGCCGTGATGTTCAAGCACCCTTCCGTTCGCTTGGACTCAGCCAGAAGCTTTGTTACGGAAAACATGAACCAAGAGTTCCAATTTGCATCGGTTTCCAGTTGGTATGAAAATGCATTTGGCAAACCTATCGCATTTTTACCGACTGAATCCACTACTGAAACGGCGGATTCAGGTGAAGAATATGCGATGCCTGCATCGGGGGAGATTACCCAAACCTTCGAGGCGAACGGCGAGGGAATCATAATGGAAACGAGCTTAGGGTCCAAGGTCGAAGCCATCAATGAGGGGGTGGTCATTTTTGCAGGAGAAAAAGAAGGAATCGGTAAGACTGTGGTCATACAGCATGCCAATAAAAGTGAGTCATGGTATGGCCAGTTGGAAAAGATTGATGTGAAGCTCTATGATCTGGTGAGGGAAGGGAAAGAAGTAGGACAGGTCACAGTAAGCGAGGATGGTTCCAAAGGCAGGTTTTACTTAGCCATTAAAGAAAATGATGCATTCATCGATCCTAAAAAGGTGATTTCCTTTGACTGAATACGCGAACTTACTGTCCAAAATCAAGATTCATCCGACGCTGTGGTTCGTCATAGGAATCGCCATCCTTACGGCACACTTTATTGAAGTGATGATGCTTTTACTCATCGTATTTATCCATGAGATGGGACATGCTGCGTGTGCACAGTATTTTAAATGGCGGATCAAGTCGATTCAGCTCCTCCCCTTTGGTGGGGCTGTCGAGACCGAGGAATATGGCAATAAAAGTTTGAAGGAAGATCTTGCAGTCGTACTGGCGGGTCCACTGCAACATATATGGCTCATTGGAGCGGCTTACCTGCTCTATTTCTTTTCTGTCGTTTCTTCTGATCTGTATCATTCCTTCTTCTATATGAATCTTATGTTGTTGTTCTTTAACCTGCTGCCAATTTGGCCATTGGACGGGGGAAGGCTACTCTTCATTGGTGTTTCCCTATACTGTACCTTCCTTGAGGCTCAGAAATATACCTTATATTTTTCTGGTGCATTCGCTGTATTGGCGTTTTTAACATGGCTTCTTCTCGAACCGCTTAACCTGAATATTTGGCTGATCATCTTTTTTATCAGTCTTTCTCTAATCATGGAGTGGCGACAGCGATATTATGCGTTCATGCGGTTTCTTCTGCAGCGCCATTACGGAAACACGAATGATCTGGCCAAATTAAAACCCATCATGGTGGATGCCCATGAACCGATTTATAAAGTGCTGGAATTGTTTCAACGTGGCTGCAAGCATCCCGTCATCATCATGAAAAATGGGAAAGAGAGTGGCTCATTGGATGAGACGGAAATACTTCATGCCTATTTTTCCGAGAAAATGACCAATGGGCAAATTGGTGACCTGTTATATTCTTATTAAATATGATATCCTTTCTTCAAATTGAGGAGAGGATTTTTTTGATGAAAAAAGTGATTGTGAACCTATCTTCGCGTGAGAAGAGAGTAGCTGTCCTAGAAGATGAAGTGTTACGGAAAGTCGAAGTCATGCCACCTCATCAACATAGTACGGTAGGTAATATTTATCTTGGCAAAGTGACTAAGGTCTTGCCAGGAATGGATGCCGTGTTTGTCGATTATGGTGCAGACAAGAATGGTTTTCTGCATCGGGATGAAATTCCGGCATATCAACTGACGAAGCGTGATGGAAAATCACCCATCAATCATTATGTTAAACAGGGTGAAAAGCTGCTCGTTCAGGTGAGCCGTGATGAAACGGGTACAAAAGGGGCGAAATTGACGGGGCTGATCGAGTTTTCGACGGATTCCCTCGTTTACATACATGGAATAGATTATGTTGGTGTGTCGAAGAAATTCAAAAATGAACGTTTGCAAAAGTATTGGAGAGAAAAAGCAACAGAATATAAGCAAAAGGACGAGGGGTTGATTGTTCGCACCTCGATGGAGAAGGAAAGTGAGTCGGCATTTCTCGACAAGCTGAATACACTGAGGCAGCTGTATAAAGAACTGGAAGGAAAGTCCGGTACGATGAAGGCACCTGCCCTCCTCTATGAGAAAGATACATTCCTAGAGATGGTTATCGCTGAAATGGCGAAAACGGTATCAGGTCAGCTCTTTATCGACAATTTTGATGCGAGTCAAGAGTTGAAAAAGTGGGTGCTGACTAATGGTAAGGAATGGAGTATATCCTATGAGACTGGTGCGAAGAACATTTTTTCAGAACGGAATCTAGATAACCAGTTCGAAAAGGCCATGAAAAAAGTGGTCTGGCTCGATAATGGGGGTTATCTGATTTTCGAAGAAACCGAAGCGTTCACCGTAATCGATGTCAATTCAGGGAAGTTTACAGGCAAGGTGGAAAAGGAAGCGACGCTTTTTGAAGTGAATGCAGCGGCAGCAAAAGAAGTCGCCCGTCAGCTGAGGCTTAGAAATATTAGTGGAATCATCTTGATTGATTTCATCAATATGGAGAAACCGCAACACAGGCTTGAAATCATCGATCTGTTCAAAAAGGAAGCCGCGAAAGATGAGATGCGGATGAAGGTTGTCGGATTTACTGAACTAGGAATCCTTCAAGTGACGAGAAAACGGACATCCCCTTCGCTTAGTGAAACCATGACGGTTCCTTGCCCAACCTGCAATGGAAGTGGAAAGGTGGAAAGCGCTGAAACCGTTGCCTTCCGCTTGGAGCGGGAGTTGCTGGAGCACCGCAAAACGGACGATGAGGCCGTTTGGGTGGAACTTAGCCAATCAGTGGGGGATGTCCTGTTGGGGGAAAAGGAATCATATAAAGCGACATTGGAAGAACTAATATCCAAAAAGCTAGTGATCTCTTATGTTCCAGGCCCGGTCCATACATATTCCATCAGGCGCTTCGGAAGTTATGAAGAAATCAAGCGGTCAGTAAAGTGATGGACAAGAAATCCAACAAATGTATTGACAGTCATTCAGGTTTCATGATAGGATTTTAATGTTATGTTTGTAGCACCCGTGCTACAACCGCTCAACAACAGGTCTTAAGTTTTTTGTCTTCTGGACAAAACGCCTGTGATTGGCGAGTCTGAGACATTCAAGGAGGTGCAAGTATGTACGCAATTATCGAAACTGGCGGAAAACAAATTAAAGTAGCAGCTGGCGAAGCGGTTTACATTGAAAAATTAAACGCTGAAGCAGGCGAAACTGTTACATTTGACAAAGTTTTATTCGTAGGTGGCGAGGACGTGAAAGTCGGAGCTCCACTAGTGGAAGGCGCTACTGTAACAGGTACTGTTGAGAAACAAGGGAAGCAAAAGAAAATCACTGTCTTCAAATACAAAGCGAAGAAAAACAATCGTAGAAAACAAGGTCATCGTCAACCATACACTAAAGTTGTTATTGAAGCAATCAACGCGTAAGGGCTGATATCAAGATGATTAAAGTTATCTTTGATGCTCCGCAAGAACGGATCACTTCGTTCACATTAAGCGGACATGCTGATTTTGCTAAAAAAGGTTCCGATATCGTTTGTGCAGGCGTATCGGCCGTATCCTTTGGATCGGTCAATGCGATTATGTCCTTAACGGATGTAGAACCTGAGATTGAGCAAGGGCAAGACGGCGGCTACCTTCGCTGCGTCATCCCGGGGAATCTTTCGCCGGAATCCGAAGAGAAGGTGCAATTGCTCTTGAACGCAATGCTCATATCGCTACAAACCATCGAACGTGATTATGGTAAATATATGAAAATTATCCTCAACCAGTAGGAGGTGGAACAAATGTTAAGATTAGATCTTCAGTTCTTCGCTTCGAAAAAAGGAGTAGGTTCTACAAAGAATGGACGTGACTCAATCTCTAAGCGTTTAGGCGCTAAACGTGCAGATGGTCAATTCGTTTCTGGTGGTTCTATCCTTTACCGTCAACGCGGAACAAAAATCTATCCAGGTGAGAACGTAGGCCGTGGTGGAGACGATACTCTATTTGCAAAAATAGACGGTGTTGTTAAATTCGAACGTTTCGGACGTGACCGTAAAAAAGTAAGCGTATATCCAGTTGCACAAGAAGCATAATTGGCATCTTTGAACAGAGGCTGACTCAAAAGGGTCTGATTCCTTCTATGAGACACTATATATCGCGTCATTATTGATAATGGTATGCTTTATATAGTGTAGAAGGGGTCCGGCCCTTTATTTATACTATAAATATGATGAATAACCAGCGTTTTGCAGGAGATTTTAGTCAATTAGTATGGAAAACCACCTCTGATTCACAAAAGGCTCGCCAGTTTTGGCGGGCTTTCTTATACTTTAGGGGGTAAAATCCTGGATTGCTCTAACTAACACATTGATTGAATTTAAATAGACTGTTCAATTCAACTATTATATCTCCAATTGTTGCATGAATAAGCCCATTCTCTTTGCAAGTTCAAACGGCTCTACCATCGTCCAAAGAACTCAGGGTGTGTGGCTGTATTTTTTGGACGGGGGCTTTCATATGAAGGCATGTGAATCGAGCTTCATTTCCTGTTTGTTTTGTTTTTTGATATACTGATACAAATGGAAGTATTCAACATGATAGAGCCAAAAAAAAGTTTCTTTATCATAATTGAAGGTGTTAATAATGGATAAAAATTGGACGACTATTGAAACGCTTCGTCAGACTAGACATGATTGGCTGAATAGAATTCAAATTATAAAAGGGAATTTGGAGTTGAATAGAATTGATCGCGTCAAAGGATTCATTGACGAGATCATAATTGAAACCCAGAATGAGGCAAGGCTCTCTAGTTTGAATATGCCAAAGTTCAGCGAGATGCTGTTGACGTCGAATTGGAGTAATTCAACATTTCAATGTGAATTTGAAATTATCGATGTTTTTGCGGGCTCCAATGAGTTGGACGAGTTGATGTCTCGTTGGACGAACGATTACTTTAAAGTTTTAGAAAAGAATCTCGATCCTTTTGGAGAAAATGTACTGGCTGTTTCTATGTGTAAAAAAGAAATAAGTGATATGCGTTGTTCTTTTCATTTGCAGGGCCGTTTCAATGATCAATCCGCGGTGGTGGAATTTATAGAAAAATCCTTAACAGCGGAGCAATCAATAGAAATGCGTATTTGTAATGAGAATGAATTATTCTTTAAGATGGATATTAAGTTTTAGAGAAGTATACAGCAAGAAATGACTTGCAGAAAACAAGGAAGTGATAGCATGTTTGTCGATCAAACGAAAGTCTATATAAAAGGCGGAGATGGTGGTAACGGAATCGTTGCTTATCGTCGAGAGAAATTCATACCAAAAGGCGGACCTGCCGGCGGAGATGGCGGCAATGGAGCAAACGTCGTATTTGAAGTGGAAGAAGGATTGCGGACGTTGATGGATTTCCGTTATCAACGTCACTTCAAGGCGCCTCGCGGGGAACACGGCATGTCTAAAAATATGCATGGTGCAACTGCGAAGGATATGGTCATTAAAGTTCCACCTGGTACAGTTGTCATTGATGAAAAAACGAAAGAAGTCATCGCAGATTTAGTTGAACATGGACAACGTGCCATTATCGCTAAAGGCGGCCGTGGTGGACGCGGGAATTCCCGTTTTGCGACACCAGCCAATCCGGCACCGGAAATTTGTGAAAATGGCGAACCAGGACAAGAACGCGATATTATCATGGAACTGAAGTTATTGGCTGATGTAGGCCTTGTAGGATTCCCGAGTGTTGGTAAATCTACATTGCTTTCAGTCGTATCAGCAGCCCGACCTAAAATTGCCGAATATCATTTCACGACAATCGTGCCGAATCTTGGTATGGTTGAAACGGAAGATCACCGCAGTTTCGTCATGGCCGATTTACCGGGGCTAATTGAGGGTGCTTCTGAAGGAGTAGGTCTTGGACATCAATTCTTGCGCCATATTGAAAGAACAAGAGTCATCGTTCACGTGATAGACATGTCTGGCCTTGAGGGCAGAGATCCGTACGAAGACTACCTGACAATCAATAAGGAACTAGAAGAGTATAATCTTCGTTTGACTGAACGTCCGCAAATCATCGTAGCCAGTAAAATGGATATGCCTGATTCAGCAGATAATTTAGCGGCATTCAAAGAAAAGCTTGAAGAGGAATTCCCGGTCTTCCCGGTTTCAGCTGTAACACGTGAAGGTATCCGTGAACTTCTTTATGCAATTGCCGATAAAATCGAAGAAACACCTGAATTCCCGCTTGATCATGAAGAAGAGAATACCGGGGTTCATCGTGTTCTTTATAAACATACAGCCCTTTCAGATGAATTTGATATCGAGCGTGAATCGGATGGCAGCTTTGCTGTTAAAGGATTCAAGATTGAACGTCTATTCAAAATGACGGACTTCACACGTGAAGAATCCATCAAGCGTTTTGCTAGACAACTTCGCTCATTCGGTGTCGATGAAGGATTGCGCCAAAAAGGTGCGAAAAACGGGGATATCGTTCGTATCCTTGAATATGAATTTGAATTTATTGACTGATAATATGTAAAAACCATGGTGGTAGGCAAAAGGAGCGTGCGGACTTTGAATAAGGCCGATCAGAAATTTTTCCTCGTTCGAGAGGATGTCCTCCCCGAAGCGATGAAAAAAACGCTGGATGCTAAAGAAATGATTGAACGGGGAAAAGCAGATTCAGTTTGGGAAGCGGTACAAAAAGTGGATCTGAGTAGAAGCGCCTTTTACAAATATCGGGACACGGTCTTTCCGTTTCATACGATTGTCAAAGAAAAGCTAATCACTCTGTTCTTTTACCTCGAAGACCGTTCCGGGACTCTATCGGAGCTCTTACGACTGGTCGCCTCATCTGGCTGCAACATCATGACGATTCACCAAACGATTCCCTTACAGGGTCGTGCCAACGTCACTCTCTCGCTCAACACGAGTGGGATGACGGTGGATATTGATGATCTTTTAACAAGATTGCGTAAAATGGAATTCGTCGAAAAGGTCGAAATCCTTGGGAATGGTGCATAGAATAAAGCCTGTACAGTTCATTGTACAGGCTTTTTTTTATGTGTGGTCATTAAAGATTAACTATTGTAATAAATCAGAAAATGGCATAACATAAACAATAGATTGTCCGTGAAAAGGGGATTATAATATGACTTCAAAAATAGCATTTCTTGGACCGAAAGCAACGTTCACGGATTTAGCTGTCTCTCGCTTATTTCCTAATGATAGTAAAATTCCGATGAGTACGATTCCAGACAGTCTCGACGCTGTCCGCGATGGGGAAGTAAGCCATGCGCTGGTCCCAATCGAGAATGCGTTGGAAGGTTCGGTAAATATAACGATGGATTACCTGGTTCATGAAGTGAGGCTTCCGATTAAAGGGGAAATCACGATTCCTATCCAACAGCATTACATGGTTCATCCGGATCATGCCAATCCTGACTTTAAACCGGATAGGGTCTATTCCCATTCACACGCTATTGCACAATGCCGTAAATTCCTACATAAAGATCTAAGTGGCATCCCATTTGAATATGTTACGTCAACGGCTGCAGCAGCAAAAATGGTAATGGAGAATCCGGATGCCAAAATTGCAGCCATCGCGAACGAAATGGCAGCACAGGAGTATGGGTTGACGATTCTTGAACGAAATATTCACGACTATGAGCATAACCACACCAAATTCATTGTCGTATCCAACGGCGAGGTCGATTTCAGTGGGCATTTGACGACTGAGGGAGACAGTAAAACGACGTTGATGATCCAGCTTCCGGCCGATCATTCGGGACAGCTTCATCAAGTCCTTTCCGCTTTCTCATGGAGGAAGCTCAACCTATCCAAAATTGAATCTCGGCCGATGAAAACCGGACTGGGCCATTATTTCTTCATTATCGATGTAGAAATGGCACTTGACGAGGTGCTCATCCCGGGCACGATTTCCGAACTAGAGGCCCTTGGCTGTACCGTTTCCATCTTGGGCAGTTATCCATGCTTTACGGTTCAAAATGGATTGGTGCACCGATAAGAAACAGAACGAGGAAGTGGACACTGTATGGTGAAAAATCCTTGGATATATTCCAGGGATATTTTTTTTGATCACGGTTTTCTTTGAGGACGAGGAGTTCAGTTCGTTTCTTCATAGAAAATAGGAGGCCCATTATTTTAAAGAACGTTAAGTCATCTAGCCCATATAATAGAGTAATGTAAAGACGAGAATACATATCCAAGGGGTTAGTTATCGTAATGATGTCCTTATACAGAATCTGACCACAAATAAACGAAAATAGATGAAAGTAGAGGATAGGAGATGTGCGGTAAAGATGGGGAATCAGTTCAAAGAAACATTTGGTTCTTGGGTTCAAGCCATCGGAACGGTTTTATCCGCCATCGCTAATACGCCGACTCTTGTACCGGAAGAGGAGACGGCTACAAACTTGGATGTGGTGGGGAATGTCCTTCAGGGAACGGGGAATGCGGTGATTGCGGATGGGGAGGAAGCTTTCACCCTGGATCAAATAGGAAGTGCTATCCAAGCCATTGGAAACTCCACCGTCATTACAGGATTAATTGGGGATTTTTCAGATGAAACGAAACAAATATTGGTCATAGATGGAAACTTCATTCAAGCTTTGGGCGGAGGCGTTTCTGCAGCTGATATAACGGAAAATTCGCCGGCCGAAGGAATAAATATAGTGGGTAACATATTGCAAGCGGTGGGGAATTCATTACAAGCCCTCGCTGGCATCATCGATTTGAAAAGTGGGGACCAAGACTTAAGTGCTGGCCAAGGATATGGGAATCAAGGGAATGCGAGCCTAGGGGGCCAAGGGTATGGAAGTCTAGGATATGGAGACGAAGGGAATGGGAACAATGGAAATAGTGAGGGGCAATTAGATTCGCAATCCATACAAGTATTGGGGAGCTGGATTCAAGCAATAGGGGCCATCCTCACCCTGATTGCTCAATTAATAAGTAATGAATCGGGTGAGAGTGGAAGTGAGTCGTAAGGAAAAAGGACACTTCGAAAGACGTGCTTCGAAGTGTCCTTTTTTTAGTTAACCAAAATTCCGGCCTCACTTAACGCCTCTTCGGCTTCGTCCAGTAAGTCTTCTGAAGCGGCACTAATGGTATGAAGGTGAATGCCGCTAGTCAGTTCCGATAATAATGTGGCTTTTGTTTTAGTAACCTTTGAAAGGAAGGATGCCACTTCTTTCCGATTACTGACCATGATGGAAGCCGTTAAGTCCCCATACACGGGATGCTCTATTTTCACATCTTTGACGGTTATGCCGATATCGACAAGTAGAAATAATTCTTCCTGGGCTCGAGTGGGCTCATGCTGACAAGCGATGGTCCGTTCCGGGTTTTGTCTAGTCTCGGTTTGCAAGTAGATATACCCCTGGCTAGTAGCGATAATCGGCTCATTTCGTGCTTTAAGAAGGGTAATGTCACCGACGATGACCTGCCGGCTCACATTGGTTATTTGGGAGAGTTCGCTACCGGTAACAGGCTGTGAACTTGTTTGTAGGATATGTAAGAGCTTGGTTCGTCTTTCTTCGCCTAATAATTTCTTTTTTTGCATGATCCTTCACCTCGTTATGTACAAATAGTTTACCATAAAATAAAGGGGCTAATCGAATGAAAGTCGATTTACCCATGGTGTTCCTTAAATGCATGCGGGTGAATGCAGCAAAAAAGAGGGAGGCACATGGAAACGTCCGCCCTCAATCTTGTACAATCATAGGTTACTTGCCTTGAAAGTATTGCCTCCGTTCATATCACCAGATTGGAATCCTTTATTAAACCAGCGCTTTCGCTGCTCGGAGGTTCCATGCGTAAAGCTGTCAGGAACAACATACCCTTGAGCTTTCTTTTGGATGGTGTCGTCTCCCACTCCACTGGCTGCACTCAAAGCCTCTTCGAGATCGCCTTCCTCAAGTAAGTTCTCTCCTTGAGCGTGATGAGCCCATACCCCTGCTAAATAGTCAGCTTGAAGTTCCAGTCGAACAGAATATTTATTATATTCTTTTTCACTGACCCTTGACCGGTCGGGCATTTCTTTTCTAGACGTGCCCAATAGGGTCTGTACATGATGTCCCACTTCATGAGCTATGACATAAGCCATTGCAAAATCTCCGGGTGCCTGATACTCATCTTGAAGTTCCTGATAGAAACTCAAGTCAATATAAAGCTTCATGTCACCGGGACAATAAAAGGGTCCCACTGAAGAACCGGCCGTTCCACAGGCCGAGTCGACACTTCCTGTATACAAAACGAGAGTGGGCTCTTTATATTCTAGACCTTGCTTACGAAACTCTTCCGCCCAAACCCGCTCGGTATCTCCAAGAACGACCGAGACAAATTGAGTTAGCTCCTTCTCCTGGTCCGTTTCCTCATAGGAGCCATTGTCTGTAGTATCATTGGAACCAAGGCCATTCAAAAGATCACTCGGGTTGCCACCTAGGAACATAACGATCAAAACGACAACTATGCCAAATCCGCCACCAATCCCGGCGATGCTCTTTCCACCCATTCCTCTTCTGTTCTCAACGTTCGAACTCTTTTGTCTTCCTTTCCATTTCATTTAGATATCCTCCTAGGTTGTTGTTTTTTATGTAGTGCTATCTTGATCAGCATTTTATAAATCCTATACCTTATACCCAAAGTTCGGATCGATTAGACAGAAATGCCCTCTGGCAAAAAGCGGTCAATCCTGCTAACCCCTCATTTGAACGGGTTTTTCCGACTGTGTGGCTTTCATTCATATTTTAGTTTCATCAAGCATAAGTTTTCATGATAAATAATAATGGCAATTTACCCACTACATCATAGTATATATGGACATATGCACAGGAGGGGTTATCAGCGTGAAAATTCATATAGTCCAAAAAGGCGATACGCTTTGGAAGCTCGCAAAAAAATATGGCGTCAGTTATGAACAACTGAAAAAATCCAATTCTCAGTTAAGTAATCCGGATATGATGATGCCGGGCATGAAAATTAATATACCTGGAAATACATCGGGATCAATTAAAAAAGAGATGGGCGCGCCACAAGTGACATATCAATCCAAGGAATCTCAAATTCAACCGATTCAAATGAAAGAACAGCAAATTCAACAACAACCCGTAATGAAGGAACAGCAAAAATATCAAGCACCCATAAAAGAACAGCAGAAATTTCAACAGCCTGTGATAAAAGAATATCAATTGCCTATTAAAGAAAAACAAATGCCTATTAAGGAAATGCCTATTAAAGAAAAACAAATGCCTATTAAGGAAATGCCTGTTAAGGAAAAACAAATCGTCGTACCTAAAGAGGTTCAGGTACCGAAACAAGTGATACCAGAAATAGATATCAATAATTATTATTTGGTCAATATGACCAACATGAGTGTACAGAAGCCACCAACTCCACCAACTCCCCCAAAAAAGGTTGAAGCGGTGAAGCCGGTAGAAAAACCGGTAAAGAAAAAATCAAAAAAGAAGCCAGTTGTTCAGGAAATATGTGAACCGGTAGACGATTGCATTCCAATCACCCCTATTATGCCAGGTAGCGGTTTTTGCATCGATCCACCGCCATGGGCATCCATGCCCATGCATGGAGTCCAAGGAGCTTTTCAAGGAGCCCCTCACTATCAACAAGGTGTTCAAGGCATGCAAGGCTATCAAATGATGGAAGAAAGTTCAGACGTATGGGGAGAATCTCCTGATATGCATTCAATGGGTCAAAGTACCGTCCAAGGAGCCAGTCAAAACCAGGCCGGTCAGCAATACTATCCATATCAAGCTTCAGCACCCGTCCCACATCATATGTATGGCGGAACTCCACAACAAGTTGCAGGTGCATATATGCCGCACCATTATGAGTCATCTTCCGAGTCGTCATCGTCGAATGCTTCGAATTTCCAATACTATCCACAGCAGCCCTATATGCAGTCCAATATGCAAGCCGAAAGTGAGGATTGTGGCTGCAACAAGGGAGAAATAGGAACATATGGACCAGAGAAAGAAGTGAAGGGCCAATACTATGCTATGGAGGAAACGCAAAGCAAGGCGCACCATCACCCTGATTATCATCAATTCCATAAAGGCAGACCACAATACTCAGAATCCTATGCGGGAGCTAGTATTCAAAGTCTAATGGGGGAAAAACAGCATCCAATGCAATATGAAGTAGAATCGGTGGATGAAATTCAAATTCAAGAATATCAAGGAGGACCTCCTGGAGGCATGATGGGGAACCAGCCCGGCAATCAGATGGGAGACATGATGGGGAACCACCAGTCTGGCAATCAGATGGGAGACATGATGGGGAACCACCAGCCCGGCAATCAAATGGGAGACATGATGGGGAACCACCAGCCTGGCAACCAGATGGGAGGTATGATGGGGAACCAACCCGGCAATCAGATGGGAGGTATGATGGGGAACCAACCCGGCAACCAGATGGGAGGCATGATGGGAAACCAGCCCGGCAACCAAATGGGAGGCATGATGGGGAACCAACCCGGCAACCAGATGGGAGGCATGATGGGGAACCAACCCGGCAACCAGATGGGAGGCATGATGGGTAATCCATACGGCAACCAGATGGGAGGCATGATGGGGAACCAACCCGGCAACCAGATGGGAGGCATGATGGGGAACCAACCCGGCAACCAGATGGGAGGCATGATGGGAAACCAGCCCGGCAACCAAATGGGAGGCATGATGGGGAACCAGCCCGGCAACCAGATGGGAGATATGATGGGTAATCCATATGGCCATCAACTAGGGGGCCAACCAGGTGCGATGCCAGGTCAGTTTGGCGGACAGCCCGGAATGATGCGTGGACAGCTCGGAGGTCACCCTGAAGCAATGATGCCAGGGCAAATGGGTGGTCAACCAGGTCAATTCGGAGGCGTTCAAGCACCTGAAACATTTGGAATGCCTACGTATGCGGACGAAAGTGATGACTACTAATTATCAGGGGGACAGTGTTTTTTACACTCGTCTCCTCTCTTATTTAAACCGCCGACCAAAGAACGTCCATCATCTTCAGAGCAATGTCTATATGATTTCATTCAAAAAAGATGCTCCCATCATTCTTAAAGGATTCGATAGCTTTGAAAAATGGGATCGACAAAGGGAATTGACTTCCTTGTTAAGTCAAAAAGGGTTCGAACAAACGTATCAGATTCACCAGAAGTTAATGCCGTTCCAATTCAAAGGGAAATGGTATGGCAGTATGGACTATATACCTCCAAGCAAGAAAAAGTTCCGTTTTTCCCATCATAAAGACCGGTTGGAGGGCATTGAATTATTGGAAAGATTTCACGATGTTTCTGAAAACCTGTCGATCAAAGCTCCCCTATTTGATCAGGTGAGAAAATGGAAAGAAAGATTGTCATTATTCAAAAAGAACATTTCGTATACTCGCCAATATGTTTCAGATGAAATCATCAATGAGTGGGTAAGGTGGGGGGAATGGTCCTTGGAGGGGTTTGAAAAAAACCAATCAAAATGGGATAAGGAAAAAAACGTCATCATTCACGGTGACTGTGCCCACCATAATTTTTTGAGAAGAGAAGATGGGTCACTTGCTTTAATCGATTTCGATTTAATGGCGAAGGCACCACGATGCATCGATTATTTACAATATGCCAATCGGATTTCACCCCATCTCGATGATGCTGCCACGATGCTTTGGCAAGTTCCACAGTTGAAAAAATATCAAAAAGATCGGGCATTTCTTTATGCTTTGGCTTTCCCTACGGATATATTCCGCGAGTGGAACAGGAATAATAAAAGCTCATCACAATTCCATTCCGTTTGGAAAATGACGGTGGAGGGGTTTTCGAAGCGAATGGAGATGAACGAAAAATTGGCGGACATGATTTCCAAAAGGTAATGAGTATCTAATATGGACATAACTTACAGACTGAAATCCCTTCAATACACCCATGCTAATTATGAGCGAAAATAGGCTCAATCCATTTTAGCAAAGGGGGGATTGTTGGTGCGGAACAAAATTTGGGCACTGCCGCTTTGCACGGTATTCATTGGGGGTTTGATTGGCTGTGCCAATAATGATACGGCAGAGAATCAAAATCCTATGAATGAAACGGGGTACCATACAACCGAAAAGAATGCACTAGTTCGTCAAATCAATTTTGATGATATGGAAAAGGATTTGTATGGAAAAGATGATGCATACAGCAAGAAGGACCGTAACTATCATGGTCATGAAAGCAAACCACTTCGGGCTAAATCATCCTATTATAACTCCTATGAAGGGACATTGGTCGACCAAGCGGATAAGATTGCAAATCGTGTAGACAATGTCATTGACGCCAGGGCCATCATCATGAAAGATGAAATGCTAGTGGCTTTGTTGCTAGATGATTATGATCAGGCGACGGCGGTCAAAGAAGCGGTGTGGAAGAAAATCGAACCTCTAACAGAGGGCCGGGCACTTTATGTAACGACGGATGAAGGTGTATACTACCGGACGATGACACTCGATAATAACCTGCGAGACGGAGATACAAAAGAATTAATTGTCCTGGATGCCAATGATATGTTCGACAACCTGGATATTCATAAAGATCATATCAAATAAACGCATCCAAGCTGGCTTCGAATGGAGTCAGCTTCTTTTCTTTAAAAAGACCAACGGAATTTTTTCGGTTAATAATCGAATTTCAGGTCAAACTATGTAAAAAGTAAACGCCTTAAGAGGTGATCGCATTGATTAATCAACTGAAAATCCAGTTTTTCTTGGCCTTGTTCGTCATCCCGTTCTGTTTGACTGCTTTTGCCGAGGAAGCAAAACAAGAGGAAAGTCAGCCAATCGAACAAAAAGTCATCCTCCAGCGTTTGTATCTCGATGGGGAATTAAGTGAAGAAAAATTGACGGAAAAGATTTGGACGATGGAAGACTTTTGGTTGAAATACCAAGGATGGAATGTGGTTGATCAAAATGATGACCACATTGTATTGAATAAAATAGAGAATGATATATCGCCCTTACTCAAAGCAAACGGCTATCTTGGGATGAAGGAGGATGGGACTCTATCCATTTTTATCGGGAAGCCGGAGCATGCCAAAATCATTCATACTTTCTATCAATTGGATGTAGGGAAATTGGAAGTGTACAAGCAGGAAGAACTGCAAAAAGGGATTCCAATCGTAAATAAGGATCAATATAAACAGCTTATTAAGGAATATGAGCCGTATTCGATTAACTAGGATGGGAGAAATACACCCATCCTATTTGTCTGCCTTCCAAGGATCGATGGGTGACTTAACGCCAAACTGATGGGTAGGGAATTCAGGATATCCAGCGTCGGGGCAAAAGGTGCCTATCTCAAAAAAGCATAGGCGGTGAACACCACCAATTGCTAAATAACTTTTAATAAACTTCCCTCTCCTTTTATGATAAAATGAGAGGTACAGCTAAATCAGGGAGAGAATTAATTTGTATGATTATATAAAAGGCATGGTCGATTATATTGGACCTGAATACATAGTCGTGGATAATGGGGGAATCGGATATCAAGTGCTGACTCCGAATCCTTTTATTTACTCCGCCCAATTTAAGAAAGAGACTCAAGTTTTTCTATATCATTATGTACGTGAGGACATGATTTCTTTATACGGATTTCAATCGCGGCAGGAAAAGGCTCTGTTCACGAAACTATTGAATGTGACGGGAATCGGGCCGAAAGGGGCGCTTGCTATATTGGCGTCGGGCCAGGTGGATCAGGTTGTGCAAGCCATCGAAAATGAGGATGAGACGTTCCTTGTAAAATTCCCTGGAGTCGGAAAGAAGACAGCACGCCAAATGATCCTTGACTTAAAAGGCAAGCTTGAGAATATCATCCCGGATGCTTTCCCGAACTTATTCAATGAAGGAGTTCCGACGGCAATCAATCAAAATGGGTATACCGAAGAGTTGGACGAAGCGATTCTGGCCCTGAAGGCACTTGGTTACTCGGAAAAAGAAATACAGAAGGTCGCGAAAAAGCTGCAAGTGGAAGAAATGACGACCGAGCAATACATTAAGAAAGCATTGCAAATGATGTTAAGATAAGGAGTGGCGCAATGGAGGAGAGAGTTTTTAATCAGGAAGCCGATTTGAACGAACTATCCTTTGAACAAAGCCTGCGACCGCAAAACTTAAAGCAATACATTGGACAGGATAAAGTGAAGGCGAATTTGAGTGTATACATCGAAGCCGCCCGGATGCGCGAAGAAACGCTTGATCACGTGCTTTTGTATGGACCGCCGGGGCTTGGGAAGACGACGCTTGCCGTCATCATTGCGAACGAAATGGGAGTCAATATCCGCACCACTTCTGGACCGGCCATTGAAAGACCGGGAGATTTGGCAGCCATTTTGAGTGCCCTTGAACCAGGTGATGTCTTATTCATTGACGAAATCCATCGTTTGCCTCGGGTCGTGGAGGAAGTCCTCTATCCAGCCATGGAGGATTTTTGTCTGGATATCGTGGTCGGTAAGGGACCCGAAGCTCGTTCAATCCGAATCGATCTACCACCGTTCACCCTTGTTGGTGCTACAACTCGTGCGGGTTCACTATCAGCACCTCTTAGGGACCGGTTTGGCGTCTTGAGCCGCTTGGAATATTACACGGAACATCACTTGACCGACATCGTTCTCCGGACAGCCCAAATCATGGATACAGAAATGGATGACCAGGCTGCCGGTGAGATTGCGAGAAGGTCGCGGGGGACCCCTAGGATTGCCAATCGGCTTTTACGCCGTGTGAGGGACTTTGCCCAAGTTCGCGGGGATGGCACAATCACGACGAAACTGGCTGATTATGCATTGGAATTAATGCAGGTCGACCGTTTAGGACTGGATCATATTGACCATAAATTACTTAAAGGAATCATTGAAAAGTTTCGTGGTGGTCCTGTGGGCTTGGAGACGATCGCAGCTACGATCGGGGAGGAAGCGCATACGATTGAAGATGTGTATGAACCTTATTTACTGCAGGTTGGTTTTTTACAGAGGACTCCTCGAGGTCGTATGGCAACTTCGCTTGTTTACGAGCATTTCGGGATGGAGATGCCTGAGCGATGAATGTGCCTAAGACGATCATGACTCTAGGTGTGATTATTTTTGTGATTGGATTTGTGATGAAGTTCATTCAGCTTGGCAGGCTCCCGGGGGATATCTTTTTCAAGAAGGGAAATACGACTTTTTATTTTCCTATCATGACCTCGATCATCGTCAGCATTGTGCTGTCGGCTATTTTTTATTTAATTAGCCGTTTTAAATAATAACTAACTACATGATACACAGATTAGGAAGTGGAACAGATGAAATTAGAAGAGTTTGATTTTCATTTACCAGAGGAATTGATTGCCCAAGTTCCTTTGAAGAACAGGGAAGCAAGTAGATTGATGGTATTGGACAAGGAAACCGGTGAGATTCAGCATGATGTATTCAGTTCAATCACGGAATATGTGAAGCCGGGTGATTGCCTTGTATTGAATGATACGAAGGTTTTACCTGCAAGACTTTATGGAAGTAAAGAGGAAACAGGCGGGAAAGTTGAAGTTCTTTTGTTAAAACAAGAGAGTGACGATGTTTGGGAGACCTTGGTGAAACCTGCAAAACGTATTAAAGAAGGATCCACTATCGTTTTTGGTGATGGCAAGCTACGTGCGGTCTGCACAGGCATTCTGGATCATGGCGGCCGGATTATGAAGTTCCAGTATGATGGCATCTTTTATGAAATATTGGACGAACTTGGCGAAATGCCGTTGCCTCCTTACATTAAAGAACAACTTGACGATCAAGACCGTTACCAGACGGTTTATGCACGTGAACGTGGATCTGCAGCAGCACCTACGGCTGGTCTCCACTTTACGGAGCATTTGCTTGAGAAGCTTAAAGACATGGGTGTTCACATCGCTTTCATCACGCTACACGTTGGGCTTGGAACGTTCCGCCCTGTAAGTGTGGAAGACATCGACAGTCATGAAATGCATTCGGAATTTTACCAAATGACCGAAGGCACAGCACGGTTGTTGAATGAAGTGAAAGGAAACGGCGGAAGGATCATCACAGTCGGCACGACATCAACAAGAACGCTGGAAACGATTGCATCCCGTAATGACGGGGTTTTCAAGGAAGAAAGCGGCTGGACAAGCATTTTCATCTATCCTGGTTTCGAATTCAAGGGAATCGATGCAATGATCACGAACTTCCATCTGCCAAAATCAACGTTAATCATGCTTATTTCTGCACTTGCAGGAAGGGAACATGTTCTGCATGCTTACGAAACGGCAGTGGAAGAAAAATACAGGTTCTTTAGTTTTGGAGATGCAATGTTAATCAAGTAATATAAAGAGTGATAGGCTCTTGAAGGGAGTTATTGCGTTGACTGCAATACGATATGAGTTAATCAAAACATGTAAACAGACGGGGGCACGGCTTGGTCGCGTTCATACGCCACATGGTACTTTCGAAACTCCAGCATTTATGCCGGTAGGGACGATGGCTACCGTCAAAACGATGTCACCTGAAGAATTGAAACAAATGGGGGCAGGCATCATCCTCAGCAATACGTACCATTTATGGCTACGTCCAGGACATGAGATCATCAAGGAAGCTGGAGGACTGCATAAATTCATGAACTGGGATCGCGCAATATTAACGGATTCCGGCGGTTTCCAGGTATTCTCCCTAAGCAAATTCCGTCAAATTGAGGAAGAGGGCGTCCATTTCAGAAACCATATCAATGGTGATAAGCTATTTTTATCTCCTGAAAAGGCAATGGAAATCCAAAATGCACTAGGCTCAGATATCATGATGGCATTCGATGAGTGTCCTCCATTCCCGGCTACCGAGGAATACATGAAGAAGTCTGTCGAACGGACATCACGCTGGGCAGAACGCTGCTTGAATGCTCATGAACGTCCAAATGATCAAGGATTATTCGGTATCGTTCAGGGTGGGGAGTTTGAACATCTCCGTAAACAAAGTGCGAAAGACCTTGTTTCCCTAGATTTCCCGGGTTATGCTATTGGGGGATTATCGGTGGGTGAACCAAAGGATATCATGAACCGTGTGCTTGAGTTCACGAGTCCGCTCCTTCCGACGAATAAACCTCGTTACCTTATGGGGGTTGGATCACCTGATTCATTGATTGACGGTGCAATCCGCGGGGTTGATATGTTTGACTGTGTATTGCCAACACGAATCGCTCGTAATGGTACATTGATGACAAGTACTGGCCGATTAGTCGTAAAAAATGCGAAGTACGCGCGTGATTTTGGTCCAATCGATGAAAATTGCGATTGCCATGTTTGTAAAAATTATAGCCGGGCATACATTCGCCACTTAATTAAATGCGAAGAAACGTATGGTATTCGTCTAACGACTTATCACAATCTTCATTTTCTGTTAAACTTGATGGAACAGGTCAGACAAGCTATCCGAGAAGATCGCCTTGGAGACTTTAGGGAAGAGTTTTTTGAACAATATGGTTTCAATAAGCCAAATGCAAAAAACTTCTAATTCCATAAATACTTTAAAAAATGAAAGGAGTGAATATAAATGGGTGGTTTAACACAATTACTTCCGTTAATCTTAATGTTCGTATTGTTCTATTTCCTACTTATCCGTCCGCAGCAAAAACGCGCCAAGAATACAAGAAACATGCAAGAGAGCTTGAAAAAAGGCGACAAGGTTGCAACGATCGGTGGAATGCACGGAACAATCGATGCTATCGATGAGTTAAAAATCGTCATTAAATCTACAGATGGTTCAAAACTAACGTTTGACCGTGCTGCAATCCGTGAAATTACGGAAAGCGCACCAGCAAGAGAAGCACAAGTATAAGACAGACGAAAACCGGGCCCTGTGCCCGGTTTTTTGTTTCTATTAATTCGTCCGTGATTCTGAGCTCATATTCACTCCAAGTACTCCACCCATCATAGCGGTAATGACAAAGCATCCGTAATAAATCCATTGTTTCAAGGTGAACAGTGCATCATGTCCCAAGTATTGAAAAAGGAACACGACAAGGAGATACATTAATCCTGTACTGCCACCTAGGAATAACCCCTGTTTCTGACCTTTGCCCCCTGAAATGAACCCGCCAATGAATAATGATATAAAGGACACGATCATGATTACGTATGTCAGGGATGATTCCGTCAATGAAGTGAAACGAAGAAGAATTGAAAATAGAAAACTTGCAATCACAGCTATGGCAAAGATGGAGCCGACGCCATAAAGTACGGCGACGCTCATTTTTTTTGTTTCGATGTTTATTCCCCCTTTTTAAAAGGCTGAATCGACTAGCCTGTTGATGTGTTTGTACAAGCATATTCCACTTTTATCCGCTTTAGACCAGGTTTGAGAACCTTCTGGGAATTTTTAAAATAAAAAGAGTAATTATTCTTCATCCCAGCCATGATAATGGTGAAGGAAGTGCTTTGCTATGGAAAATTATTTAAGCAGTGGGTTAAGAACCTTGTTTGTTTATCTATTCATTTTGCTCCTTTTTAGGTTGATGGGAAAACGAGAGGTCGGGGAACTTAGCATCCTGGATTTGGTGGTTTCCATCATGATAGGAGACATTGCTGTATTAGCCTTAGAAGGAAATGATGAACCATTTTTTGGAACGATTTTCCCGATGTTGGTCCTTGCAGTTGTTCAAATCATATTGGCATTCTTTTCATTGAAGAGTGTAAGGTTCCGCTATCTCATGGATGGCCAGCCGCAAATCATCATCAACCAAGGGAAAATAGATGAGAAAGTAATGAGAAGGCAACGGTATAATTTTAATGATTTGTTGACGCAGCTCCGCGAACAGGGAATCAGTGACTTGAATGAAGTGCAATTTGCGATACTTGAATCTTCGGGCAAGCTCTCTGTCATTAAAAATAGCCAAGGGAAGAAGTCAAAAAGTATCGAAACACCATACCCGCTTATCATCGACGGAAAGATACAGGAAAACAACCTAGCATACATAGGAAAAGACAAATACTGGCTTCTGCATCAGTTGAAAAGGCATGGATACCTGAAGCTTGAAGAAGTCTCGATTTGCGGTTTCATCAATGGTCAGATCTATATTGATAAAAAAGAAGTGAGGAAATAACCAAGGGAACTTGGTTATTTCTATTTCCAAGCAAACTTTGCTAAGAAACCACCGATGAAAGGAATACGAATCAAATCCACCTTCTTTATGCTGCCCGTCCCTAACATGAAAAAGATGAAAAGCACCAACAATACTGAAACGGAGAGCAATAAGCGCGATCCCAATGGCAGAGAGGCGAGAGGGAATTCGTAGACATAATAACCCCCAAAGCCAGAAATCAAAGCAATGATCAAAGAAAGGATGTAGCTCCGGAAATGGAGCGTGAATGGAACGACTTTTATAACGGTGGAAAAGTGGAGGAACGTAACGAGCATGGTCCCTACCGCTATTCCGATTGCAGCCCCCATGATGCCGAAATTCTCCTTTGAAGCCAGCATCCAGATTACGCCGATCTTGAGGATGTTTCCTGCCAGACTGTTAAACATGGCAGCTTTTGCAAGGTCAAGTGCCTGAAGCATGGACTGAAGTGGATATTGAAAATAGAAAAGGATAAAAAAAGGTGCCAGGAACTTAATGAATACGGCTGCATGAGAAGAACCATACATCACCTGTAAGATTGGTTCAGCGAAGATGAAGAGAGTGACGACGGCTAGACAGCCGGTAATGAAGGTAATTTTCAGTGCTTGCTGAAGCCTATGTTCCACTAGCAGATAATTTCCTGTCGTCCGTGCTTCACTAACAGCAGGAACGAGGGCTGTAGCCAGTGAAGCCGTGACAAAGGAGGGAAGCATGAGAAGGGGCAAGGCATATCCTGTTAGCTCCCCGTATTGACTTGTGGCCGCTGTAGCCGTCACGCCTGCCAGGGCTAAGCTCTGAGCAACGACGATTGGTTCCAGGAACCAGGAAATGGAACCGATCATGCGACTGCCTGTCGAAGGAAGGGCAATTCCCATTAGTTCGGTAAACGTCCCTTTTCCTGATTTAACATTTTGAAAGAAACCCTTTCTGAATCTGAAATGCTTCTTGAATTTAAAGCTTGTTAAAAGGTATGCAAGAGAAACGAGTTCACCAATTATTGAGGCAAACATGGCACCGGCTGCGGCATATTCAATTCCATACGGTAAAAAGGCTTTTGTCAGCACCGCGATGAAGGTAATCCGGGCCACCTGCTCAATCACTTGTGAGAACGCAAATGGTTTCATATTTTGCTTACCTTGGAAATATCCGCGCAGGACAGATGAAATGGCGATGATCGGAACGATAGGGGCAATCGCCATAAGTGGCCAAACCGTTCGTCCGTCCGTGAACAAGTGTTCAGAAAGAACGGGTGCCAACAGGAGCATGGCCGGGGTGAAAATCATCGATAAACCAAATGTGCATGCCAAAGAAACAACGAGAATTTTCTTGATTTTCCGTTCATCGCCCCTGGCGTTCGCTTCGGCTACATATTTGGATATGGCAATCGGCAGACCCAATTGAGTCATATTGATAACAAGAAATAATGTCGGCAGTGCCATCATATATAAACCAACGCCTTCTTCGCCGATGAAACGGGCGATGACGATGCGGTTGATGAATCCAAGAACCTTTGTAATCAGGCTTGCTATTAATAAAATCAGCGTCCCTTTCAAAAATTTAGACATTGAACTCCCTCCCTGCCTTCTCAAAAAAGCGGTTATACTATACAATTATCTATATGCTTGTACTTGGACAAAGCATGACAAAAGTGTTTGTGTTCTCTCAAATGATTGAGTCTCTTCTAAGAAATGTACGCATCCAATTGAGAATCATTTTAATGGAGGCAATGTGATGAAGAAAAAAAATCACCCGTATCAACGGTATTATTTAAAGCTACGACCATTCCTGAAAAGCAAATGCGAGGAGTTCGAAATGATTGGTTTAGAAGCTGTTACCGAGGAGGACCTATGGGGTACATTGACAGACATGAAATGGAAACGACCACAGGAAAGCGTCCATCTTCACGAATTAGTCGCTGACATCGTTACGTTTTCAAGCAATCAGTTCATGTCATTTCAAATGGTCCAAGCTTATAAATCACCGAATCTATTCGCCCCCCTTTCTGAAGAAGAGTTAAAAGAGCTTTTGAAAGAATAAAAGAGATATATACTTAAATTGACAGCCGTTTGTAAATGAATCATAATAGATATGGTTATGCTTTTTTTTGGAAAAAAGCATAAAGAACTGTGCCTTTTTTCTCAAACTAAAGAGCAAACAAGATCATTCATGAAAAAATAAACAGTTATTTATACTCCAAGAACAGGCGTAATAAAGAAAGGGGCCTACTACATAATGGTAAAAAGAAGCAGAATCGTTGCGTTTTTTCTAATTGTTCTTTTGATTGCCGCAGCGATGGGAACGACTTCAAAAGGAATCCTTGGGAACATCAAGCTTGGTCTTGATCTTCAAGGCGGTTTTGAAGTGTTATATGAAGTAAAACCGCTTGCTGGGGAAAAAATCACCCAGGATGTTTTGAGCAGTACAGCGAGCGCACTTGATCGGCGTGTCAATGTATTGGGGGTCAACGAACCTATTATTCAAATTGAAGGAAATGATCGGATCCGTGTTCAGCTAGCGGGTATCCAAGATCAAAATAATGCCAGGGAAATTCTTTCGACTCAGGCTAAACTATCCTTCCGTGATTACAATGATAAGGAAATGATGACAGGGGCTGACCTGAAAGAAGGCGGCGCAAAGCAAACGTTCCAAGATAATAAACCTGTCGTTGAAGTCACATTGAAAGATGCAAACAAGTTTAAAGAGATCACTGAAAAGATTTCCGCCATGGAGAGCCCAACGAATGTACTGGCTATCTGGTTGGATTTTGAAGAAGGAAAAGATTCCATTAAAAAAGTAGATTCACAGGACAATATGATTTCTGCACCAGCAGTCAGTGAAGTCTTCAGTACAAATAAAGTATTCATAACGGGTCAATTTACAGTAGAAGAGGCAAAAGAGCTTGCCGGGTTATTGAACGCAGGTGCCCTGCCCGTTGACTTAAAAGAAGTGTACTCCACTTCCGTTGGGGCCCAATTTGGTGAAGGGGCTTTGAATGATACTATTTTTGCCGGCATCATCGGAATTGCACTTATTTTTATCTTCATGCTTGTGTATTATCGCTTCCCAGGCTTCATTGCGATCGTCACATTGAGCATTTACATTTTCTTAACGCTATTAGTCTTTGATTGGATGAATGCGGTTCTAACGTTACCTGGTATAGCGGCTCTTGTACTCGGTGTTGGGATGGCAGTCGATGCCAATATCATCACCTATGAGCGAATCAGGGATGAGTTGAAACTTGGACGATCTGTGAAGGCAGCATACACAGAAGGTACGAAAAATTCACTTGGCACAATCATGGATGCTAACTTGACGACATTGTTGGCCGCAGCCGTACTATTCTTCTATGGGACAAGCTCGGTTAAAGGATTTGCCACAACGTTGATCATTTCCATCTTAATGAGTTTTGTCACCGCCGTATATGGTACGCGTCTTTTCATGAGCTTATGGGTGAAAAGTGGGTTCCTGGACAAACGGAAATCTTGGTTTGGCGTGAAGAAAAAATACATTCACAATCTATCCGAGAAAATCGATTTAATGTCATTGCCAACTCGCTTTGATAAAATCGACTTCGTAAAACATCGGAAAGTCTTTTATAGCATTTCAATCGGTGTTACGCTCATCGGGATCATTTTCTTGTTCGTATTCAGATTGAATCTGGGCATTGACTTTACCAGTGGTACCCGTATTGAAATCGCTTCGAAAGAGGCACTTACGACTGAACAGATTAAGACGGAGATGGACAAGTTCGATATTGAAGCGAAGGATATCAGGCTTGCCGGTACAGATGATAAAAATGCTGTCGTTCGTACGGTCGGTGTCCTTGATAAACAGGAAATCGCTGAATTGAAGGACCACTTCAATAAGGATTATGGTGCCGAACCTAATGTCAGCACCGTTTCTCCTACAGTCGGAAAAGAACTTGCTAAAAATGCGATGATTGCTTTATTGATCGCATCACTTGGCATCATCCTTTATGTATCCGTACGCTTTGAATGGCGGATGGCTTTACCGGCTGTTGTAGCCCTAATACATGATGCATTCTTCATCATCACGATATTCAGCTTGCTTCGCCTTGAAGTGGATATCACATTCATCGCAGCAGTCTTGACGATTGTGGGTTATTCCATCAATGATACAATCGTTACTTTTGACCGTATCCGTGAGAACTTACGATTTAGCCGTAAGGTCAAAACGGTCGAAGAGCTTGAGAATATTGCCAATATCAGTATAAGACAAACGTTGACGAGATCGATCAATACGGTCTTGACCGTTCTTGTGACAGTTGTGGCGTTAGCGATATTCGGAAGTGAAGCTATTCGAAACTTCTCGATTGCTTTATTTATCGGTTTATTATGTGGCGTTTACTCGTCCCTATTGATTGCTTCTCAATTCTGGCTCGATTTAAAAATCAAAGAATTGAAGAAAAAAGGACCATTGAATACAGCAAAAGAAAAGAAACAGAGTATGGAAGGTCAAGTTTAATAACTGAGAGGGGGCTGGCATAATTGCCGGCCTTCTTTTTTTTCTGAACAAGAAAGTCTATAATATAAAATTGAAACCAAACTTGTGATTTTGTATAATAAGTAGGTTAAGGGGTGAATGCATGTTAAAGCCAAAAACTCGATGGAACGTAAAATCCGTCGATGAAAATAAAGTAGCTATACTAGCCGAAGAGCTTCATATCACACCTTTGGTTGCGACATTACTAGTGAATAGGGGCTTAGACACCATTGAAAGTGCCCGTTCATTTCTATTTGTAAAAAATCAAACTTTCCATGATCCGTTTTTAATGAAAGATATGGATAAAGCGGTATATAGAATAAGAGAAGCGATAAAAAATAAAGAGAAAATCAGGATTTTCGGAGATTATGATGCGGATGGTGTTACGTCCACGACGGTCATGATGACGACATTGACTAAATTAGGTGCTGATGTCGACTTTTACATCCCCAACAGGTTTACGGAAGGTTATGGACCGAATCCAATGGCTTTCCGCCTTGCTGCAGATCAAGGAGTGAAGGTGTTAATAACTGTTGATACGGGAATCTCTGCTGTGGAAGAAGCGAAGCTGGCAGCTGAGCTGGGCATGGATTATATTTTGACCGACCACCATGAACCAGGTCCTATCCTGCCTGAAGCACTGGCCATCATCCATCCAAAGCTTGAAGATAGCGCCTATCCTTTTAAAGACCTTGCAGGAGTGGGGGTTGCGTTCAAACTGGCCCATGCTTTACTTGGCGAAATGCCCGAGGATCTGCTGGAAATCGCGGCAATCGGTACCATTGCCGATTTGGTCCCTTTACAAGGGGAGAACCGTCTGATTGCTGCGAAAGGAATCGAACAGCTGCGGTTGACCAAACGACCAGGGCTCGTAGCCTTGATGAAAGTGGCGAATATCCAGCAGGAGGCATTGAGTGAAGAATCAATCGGATTTGGGATGGCGCCTCGAATCAATGCCGTTGGCCGCCTTGGAGATGCCGATCCGGCCGTCGATTTACTGATGTCGGATAATTTGGAAGAAGCGACCGAGCTTGCTGTGGAAATCAACGATATTAACAAAGAGCGGCAAACGATGGTTGCATCGATGGCTGAAGAAGCCATTCGGGAAGTGGAGGAAAACTATCCGCCTGAGACCAATGGTGTCCTTATCATTGGAAGGGAAGGGTGGAATGCGGGGGTTGTCGGGATTGTAGCCTCTAAGCTCGTTGAACGTTTTTACCGACCAACCATCGTATTAAGTTTTGACCAGGAAAAAGGACTTGCCAAGGGATCGGCCCGGAGCATTTCCGGCTTCGACCTTTTCGCAAGCCTTTCAACCTGTCGGGAACTATTGCCTCATTTCGGTGGCCATCCTATGGCTGCAGGGATGACATTGAAAATCGAAGACGTTCAAGAGCTTCGGGACCGTATGAATAAGATTGCGAACGAACAACTTAACGAAGAGGACTTCACACCGATTACCAATCTGGATGGGGCGACGACATTGGCTGAAGCCTCCATTCAAACGATCCAGGAAATGAGTTTGCTTGCTCCCTTCGGTGTGACGAACCCTAAGCCGAAGATTTTAATAGATTCCGTTCAGCTTGCGAGCGTCCGCAAAATTGGGACGAACCACAACCACTTGAAGGTTCAGCTTGAGGATAGCGAGAATCATAAACTGGATGGGGTAGGGTTCGGCCTTGGACATTATATGGAAGAGATTGCCCCACACGCAAAGGTTTCCGTTATCGGTGAACTTTCCATCAATGAATGGAATAACATCAAAAAGCCGCAAATCTTTGTGCAAGATATAGAAGTCAATCATTGGCAACTTTTCGACTATCGAGGCAAGGGACAAGCTGATAAATGGCTGGCGGACATTCCGGCACATAACCGGAAGATCGTTATCTTCTCTGAGGAAACTCTTAAAGCCTATCCATTTCTACAACAACATCCTGACCTTGTCCATATAGAGGACGAAAAGGATGCCTTGGAACTGGAATGTCATGAAGGCCATGTCGTATTCATGGACATGCCACCGCTGAGAAACCTGTTGAAACAGGTGGTTGAAAATAAAAAACCAGCACGAATCTATGCTCATTTTTCTCATGTGCAGGATCATTTTTTGAGTACGCTACCGACGCGTGACCACTTCAAATGGTTTTATGCATTTCTTTCCAAAAAGGGCCCGCTCGATATAAAAAGGTATGGCGATGACCTTGCCAAATACCGCGGCTGGTCAAGAGATACAGTGGATTTTATTTCTAAGGTGTTTTTTGAGCTTGATTTTGTTACAATAGACAATGGATTAATTATGCTCACGACCAACCCGAAAAAACGCGATTTCAGTGAATCTGTTTCGTTTATAAGAAAGAAAGAACAATTTGAGCTCGAGCAAGAGCTAGTTTATTCTTCCTATCAGCAATTATTCGATTGGTTCAATCATATATTGATTCATGAGGCAATAGACCTTGAGGAGGAAACAAAGCAATGGATTTAAAGCAATTTGTAACGATTGTGCAAGACTGGCCGAAACCGGGTGTTATCTTCAAAGATATTACAACATTAATGGATAATGGTGCCGCTTATAAATACGCAACAGATCAAATCGTGGAGTACGCCCGCGATAAGAAGATTGATTTAGTTGTTGGACCTGAAGCGCGCGGATTCATTATCGGCTGCCCAGTCGCATACTCTTTGGAAGTGGGATTTGCACCAGTACGAAAAGAAGGTAAGCTTCCACGGGAAACAATCAAAGTCGAATATGGTTTAGAATATGGAACGGATGTATTGACAATCCATAAAGATGCTATTAAACCGGGCCAACGCATTCTAATCACCGACGATTTACTTGCTACTGGCGGTACAATCGAAGCGACGATTAAATTAGTAGAAGAACTTGGTGGAATTGTAGCGGGAATTGCATTCCTGATTGAATTAACAGACCTAGATGGAAAAGATAAATTAGAAGGTTATGATGTTTTAACATTAATGACATTCTAAAAACAAGGGCGCTCTGACCAGAGTGCCTTCTTTTTTTTATCATTTTCAGTGATTTTGTCGAATTTCCAATGAAAAAAAGAAGCATTCTAAAGAAAATACACGTTTAACCCTTTACATCCTTGCATTTTTTTTCGATAATAGTAATAATAAAGAGTTTTTCTTCTACTAAATCAATTTGCACATGTATCCGTTTAGGCGGATTTATTTTTTTAGCAAATAATGTAGGTTTTTGTTGAAAGAAGGAAAGTGTTACCAATCATACTCAATCCGGACGGAAAAGTATCCGGTGGCAGTTAAAGTGGGGTTAAGGTGATTAAATGGCTAATGATCAAATATTGACTGCCGAGCAGGTTGTAGAACGGGCCAGCTTATATCTTCAGCCGGAAGAAGCTGAATTTATTCATAGAGCGTTTAAATATGCAGAGCATGCTCACCGAGAACAATTCCGTAAATCGGGGGAGCCGTATATTATTCATCCGATTCAAGTCGCTGGTATACTGGTGGACCTAGAAATGGATCCTGCAACTATTGCCGCAGGTTTTTTACATGATGTTGTTGAAGACACGGAGATCACGCTAAAGGATATCGAAGAAAATTTCAGTCCTGAAGTAGCCATGCTCGTCGATGGCGTAACCAAATTAGGGAAGATCAAATATAAATCACAGCAAGAACAACAAGCGGAAAATCATCGGAAAATGTTTGTTGCAATGGCTCAAGATATTCGGGTCATTTTAATCAAGCTAGCCGATAGATTGCACAACATGCGGACGTTGAAGCATCTTCCACAGGAAAAGCAGAGAAGGATTTCGAATGAGACCCTGGAAATCTTTGCACCGCTTGCACACCGTCTAGGAATTAGCACGATTAAATGGGAGCTGGAAGATACCGCACTAAGGTATTTGAATCCGCAACAGTATTACCGCATCGTCAATCTCATGAAGAAAAAGCGTGCGGAGCGCGAAGAGTATTTAGAAGAAGTTATTGAAGAAGTGCGTAAGAATGTTACGGAAGTCCATATAAATGCCGACCTTTCCGGCAGACCGAAACATATTTACAGCATCTATCGGAAAATGGCTCTCCAAAACAAGCAATTCAGTGAAATTTATGATTTATTAGCGGTACGAATCGTGGTTAACAGTATCAAGGATTGCTATGCAGTCCTGGGGATCATCCATACATGTTGGAAACCGATGCCTGGCCGATTCAAGGATTATATTGCAATGCCAAAGCCGAATATGTATCAATCGTTGCATACGACGGTAATCGGACCAAAAGGCGATCCGCTTGAAGTGCAGATCCGTACATCGGAAATGCATCGCATTGCCGAGTTCGGGGTAGCCGCTCACTGGGCTTACAAAGAAGGCAAGGATGTCGGTGAACAGCCGTCCCTAGAGGAAAAATTGACATGGTTCCGGGAAATCCTAGAATTCCAAGATGACGCTACCAATGCCGAAGAATTCATGGAGTCCCTGAAAATCGATCTTTTCTCCGATATGGTGTTCATTTTCACACCTAAAGGCGATGTAATTGAGCTTCCTTCAGGATCTAATCCAATTGACTTTGCTTACCGTATCCATTCCGAAATCGGTAATAAAACGATAGGTGCCAAAGTGAACGGGAAAATGGTACCGCTGGATTATAAGCTGAAAACAGGTGACATCATTGAAATCCTGACTTCGAAGCATTCATATGGACCTAGTCAGGACTGGCTAAAGCTTACCCAAACGTCCCAGGCGAAAAATAAAATCCGCCAATTCTTCAAAAAGCAGCGCCGCGAAGAAAACATTGAAAAAGGCAAAGAGCTGGTTGAAAAAGAAATCAAGGAAATGGAATTTGACCTGAAGGAAATCCTGACTCCCGAAAACATTAAGCGCGTGTCGGATAAATTCAATTTCCTTAATGAAGAGGACATGTATGCAGCAGTCGGCTACAACGGGATTACAGCCCTTCAAGTAGCCAATCGCCTTACTGAAAAATGGCGTAAGCAGAAAATGGTCGAGCAGGAAGCGGACATCACAGAAGCGGTTTCAGATCTCAAAACCTTCCCTAGCTCATCGAAAAAACGTGACTCTGGGGTTCGTGTACCAGGCATTGATAATCTGCTCATACGTTTATCAAGATGTTGCAATCCGGTCCCAGGCGATGAAATTGTCGGCTATATTACCAAAGGACGTGGAGTCTCCGTTCATAGACGAGACTGTCCAAACTTGGAAAGTGGCGAATCGGATCACCGTCTGGTCCCTGTTGAGTGGGAAAGCAGCATAAACGATCGCAAGGAATACATTGTTGAGATTGAAATCAGCGGATATGATCGACGAGGCTTATTGAATGAAGTCCTGCAAGCGGTCAATGAAACTAAGACAAATATTTCAGCCGTTTCAGGTAAGTCAGACCGTAATAAAGTGGCCACCATCAATATGTCCATTTACATTCATAACATTGCCCATTTACAAAAGGTCGTCGTCCGTATAAAACAAATACCAGATGTCTATTCCGTAAGAAGGATTATGAACTAAGGAGTTTTATCACTATGCGTGTTGTTTTACAACGTTCCAAAGCTGCCAAGGTCGTTGTGGCAGACAAAACAATTGGTCAAATTGATAAAGGGCTCGTGCTTTTAGTCGGAGTCACCCATGGGGATACCGTGGCTGACGCCGTCCAATTGGCTGAGAAAATTGTCAATCTTAGAATATTTGAAGATGAAAATGAAAAGATGAATCATTCATTACTGGATGTTGGTGGTTCGATCCTTTCCGTTTCACAATTCACCTTATACGGCGATTGCCGAAAAGGCCGTCGCCCGAACTTCATGGACGCCGCCCGTCCTGATGAGGCGAAAGCTTTATATGATCTATTCAATGAAGAATTACGCAAACGTGGCGTCCATACCGAAACAGGTGAATTCGGTGCCATGATGGATGTTCAGCTCACCAATGATGGTCCAGTAACGTTGCTATTAGAAAGTAAAAAGTAAATCCCTGCATTGTGCAGGGATTTACTTTTTTGTATTCAAGAAAAGGGAAAAGCCGAGGCCCCACATATTGGAGTCTCGGCTTTTCATCATTTAAAATACCTTGCCAAACCATTATAGATGGCAGAGGTGACAGTTTCTTGGTATTCGTTCGTTGTAATCGTCAATTCGTCGACAGGGTTACTTAAGTAACCTAATTCAATCAGTGCAGCGACTCGTTTGTTTTCACGGATTACATGATAATCCCCAAACCGGTACCCGCGATTAGGCACCTGCATGGTGGAACCGAGTGAATGGGCTATGGAAGAGGCCAAGGCCTGCTGATAGCCGTGATAATAATACGTGGTTATCCCACTTGTGATCTGATCGATGGTGCTATCATAATGGAGGCTGATGAATGCATCGGCATTATGAATATGAGAGATGTTGACACGTGATGGAAGAGCCACATACGTATTGGAGCTTCTTGTTAGGATGACTTTTGCACCAGCGGCCTGAAGCTTGTCCCGAAGCAACTCAGCCGTCTGGATGGTCAAGTTCTTTTCAAGAGTACCACCAACTCCGATTGTCCCGCTATCGCGGCCTCCATGGCCTGGATCAATGATGATGACTTTATCTTCTAAATATTTTTCAACACCTGGTCGTTTAACTTGATCGGCGTTGCCCTCCACTTTAACAATCCAGCCTGCTACATATGCGGTTTCCCCATTCTTAAGCTTAATGGAGTACCAATCTCCCTCCATGCCAAGGACGTGGAAGGTTTCACCCGCATTAACTTGTCCAACGATGTCGGAGCCCGTATTCGGTTTACTTCTAAGGATGGTGCCGTCATGTATGGTTGTGATGTTAGTACCTTTGATAGGATGGTTCGTTTCCTTGGACGTTTGTTCCTCATTCTCAATTTCTAGGAACCAGCTGACGACCCATCCTTTTTTTGCGTCGGAAAGTTGAAGCTGTGTCATTTGTCCTTTTTGTTGGAGAACTGGATAAGTCTCATCCTTATTGACCGAACCGATGACTTCGCTATTCAAAGAATCTTTTTTCCGCACATTTAAACCTGTGGCGGTTATTCTTGCTATGGCCGTGCCTGCCGTGATTTCCTTGGTAACGTCTTTATCCTTGCCAATTTCTATGTATGATTCAGCGACCCATCCTTTTTTGCCTTGAAAGTTAATTTCAGCCCATTCATTATTGATTTGATAAACGGTGACCGAAGCACTCTTATTCAGCTTACCTAATGAGGCACTGTTTTTGGATGGTTCTGAACGGACATTAAGGTTGTCGACCATGACGAAACCGGTTTTCAGGTTCTTTCCCGATTCTTCCTTAACATCTTGATTCACCTTGTTCTCTGCTGAAGAAGAAGGAAGCTGAATATAGTCAGCTGCGACCCATCCCTCGATGTCACCTTTTTTAATTTGGACCCAATTTTCATTCTTTTCCATTATGTCCACTGGTGTACCTTTTGATAATGTACTTACCGTTTGGAATGTGGTGCCTGGACCAAAACGGACACGGACGGAATCGCCGGTAATGGTACCTTGACCAGTTTTCATCCTGACTTGACCCGACTCCGTATTTCTTTCCACAAGCCAATTGGCCACCCAGCCTGTCCTACCGGTACCAATCCGTATTTCGTACCAATCATCTTTTTCACTTACGATTTCATATTTGTCGCCCTTTGTAAGCCTTTTGACGATAGGGTAACTAAGGCCCGCACCTTCACGGACATTGACCACCTTTGACGTCACGATAATTTCTCCTTCACTTTCTCCAAGTACGTGTTGTACCGGTAAAAAAGCCGTCATCATCAGCAACAGGGCAAGGGCAATGAATCCTGTTTTCCTTTTCATGGCTGTCTCTCTCCCTTTTCTGTCTATCTGTATCTATTCTCGTTCAATAAAAAATTTCCCTCTTTATTATGCAAAAAAGATTTATTTTTGGAAAGACTAAATCATATCTAAACGATGGAGGGGTACAAATGAAATTCAGCGAGAAGGCCCAAACGACATTAAATGGAGGCAATCAAGTATTAGGCGTCGATTTTCATGATTTCATCCAAAAGGAACAAACTGCAAATCTTGTTGAATTAGCATCCGAATTCGAAGTGAACGTCCGGACGATCAAAAACTTGAAAAAGAATCTCAATCAGTGAAAGTTTCGACAAATTTCTCAAGGAATCTTGACATTTGAAGGCAACGTCCGTATGATTATACAATATCAGAACTATTACTGTAACAACCAATGATGGAGAAGAGTAATTAAGAAACACATGAACAAGAGAGGAAATGCCGAGGCTGAAAGCATTCCACATGATGACTTAATGAAAGAACCCTCCGTAGGTTTCACTCTGAACGATTTCACTAGTAGGAGATGGACGTAAGCAGGCGTTAACTGCTTTTAAGCGGAGGCACGTATTTATTGTGTTTCAACTAGGGTGGCACCACGGGATATTCAACTCTCGTCCCTTGTAACGATTATGTTACAAGGGGCGGGAGTTTTTTGTTTGGGATAAAATGGCGTTTGCTTTAAAGGAGGAAATAATTATGTCGATTCAGATTCCAAGAGGTACACAGGATTTACTGCCTGAACAAACGGAGATTTGGCAGTATATTGAAAAGACCGCGCGCGAAATTTGTCAACGTTATCAGTATAAAGAAATCCGTACGCCGATATTTGAACATACGGAATTATTTTTGCGGGGTGTAGGGGATACGACCGACATCGTGCAAAAAGAGATGTATTCATTCCAGGATCGCGGCGAAAGGAATCTGACGCTTCGTCCTGAAGGAACAGCTTCAGTCGTTCGTTCATACATCGAGAACAAAATGTTTGGTTGGGCGAATCAACCGGTCAAACTTTATTATATCGGACCTATGTTCCGGTATGAACGGCCCCAAGCAGGACGTTTCCGTCAGTTCGTTCAATTTGGGATCGAGGCTTTGGGCAGTAAGGATCCCGGCATTGATGCAGAGGTTCTTTCATTGGCGATGAGCCTGTACAAGGCACTTGGATTGAAAAAACTGAAATTGGTCATTAATAGCTTAGGGGATAAAGAAAGCCGGACAGCGCACCGCAATGCATTAATCCAGCATTTCGAGCCACGCATCGGCGAGTTCTGTGGTGATTGCCAGCAACGCCTGGAAAAAAACCCACTACGTATTCTTGATTGTAAAAAAGACCACGATCATGAATTGATGCAAACGGCACCTTCCATCATTGATTATTTAAATGAGGAATCACGTATCTATTTCGAAAAAGTGAAGCAGCATTTAACAAATTTGGATATCGAGTTTGTCGAAGATCCAACACTTGTTCGCGGCTTGGATTATTATAATCATACAGCTTTTGAAATCATGAGTGATGCCGAAGGATTTGGAGCCATCACGACTCTATGCGGTGGAGGACGTTATAACGGTCTTGCCGAAGAGCTTGGCGGTCCGGAAACGCCAGGAATTGGTTTTGCACTTAGCATCGAGCGTCTCATTGCTGCACTTTCAGCCGAAAATGTTCAACTTCCAATTAAAAAAGGCATCGATTGCTATCTTGTTTCATTAGGTGAAGCGGCTAAGGATTATAACGTTAAACTTGCCTATCAATTGCGTAATGCTGGATTCAAAGTCGAAAAAGACTACCAGGACCGTAAAGTAAAAGCCCAATTTAAATCAGCTGACCGTCTAGAAGCGAAATACGTGGCGACTCTCGGGGACGATGAATTGGCAAACAATAAAATCAGTCTAAAGTTCATGGAAACGGGCGAACAGGTCCAAATGGATCTAGCTACATTCGTTGAACAATTTAAAAAGCTACAGGCTTAAGGGGGAAATACCATGTTTGGCAGAACATACTTCAATGGAGAAGTAACAGAAGCAGCTATTGGTGAAAAGGTTACATTAAAAGGATGGGTACAAAAACGCCGTGACCTAGGTGGAGTCATCTTTATCGACCTTCGTGACAGAAGCGGGGTCGTACAAGTCGTTTTCAATCCGGATATCTCGGCAGAAGCCTTGGCAACCGCTGAAAAAATTCGTAATGAATACGTTCTTGATATCCAAGGAACGGTCATCAAACGTGATGAGGCGAACATCAACCCGAACGTGACAACAGGTACGATTGAAGTTCAAGCGGAAAGCGTAACAATCTTGAATGAAGCAAAAACACCTCCGTTCATCATTGATGAAAGAACGGAAGTCTCAGAAGATATCCGTTTGAAATATCGTTACTTGGACTTACGTCGTCCGGCAATGTTCGAAACGTTGAAAATGCGTAACCAAACGACTAAAGCAATCCGTGATTTCTTGGACGGAGAAGGATTCCTTGATATCGAAACACCGATTTTAACAAAGAGCACACCAGAAGGCGCACGTGATTATTTAGTACCAAGCCGTGTCCATGATGGTGAATTTTACGCCTTGCCACAATCTCCACAGCTATTCAAACAGCTGTTGATGGTATCTGGCTTCGAACGCTACTACCAAATTGCCCGTTGTTTCCGTGATGAAGATTTACGTGCTGACAGACAGCCTGAATTCACGCAAATTGATATTGAAACTAGCTTCATGAGCCAGGAAGATATCATTAAAACGGCTGAAAACATGATGGCAAAAGTCATGAAAGACGTAAAAGGAATGGACGTTACCCTTCCATTCCCGCAAATGACGTATAACGAAGCGATGAGCCGTTTTGGTTCTGACAAACCGGATACACGTTTTGCAATGGAATTGAAAGACGTATCTGAAATCGTGAAAGATAGCGACTTTAAAGTATTTACAGGAGCTATAGCGAACGGGGGACAAGTAAAAGCAATCGTCGTTAAGGACGGAAATGCAGACTATTCCCGTAAAGATATCGATGCATTGGCAGAATTTGCAGCCATTTACGGCGCGAAAGGCCTTGCTTGGTTGAAAGTCGAAGAAGACGGCGTAAAAGGACCAATCGCTAAATTCTTCGCTGAAGATCAACAACAATTAGTATCTGCAGTAGAAGCGGAAGTAGGGGACCTTATCCTATTTGTTGCTGATAAAAAAGGAATCGTAGCGGATGCACTTGGTGCACTTCGTAACAAGCTTGGTAAAGAAAGAGGCTTGATCGACGAAAGCAAATTCAACTTCCTATGGGTTACAGACTGGCCATTATTTGAATATGATGAAGACGAAGGCCGCTACTACGCAGCCCACCATCCATTCACAATGCCATTCCGTGAAGACTTGGATATTCTTGAATCCGATCCAGCCAATGTCCGCGCACAAGCCTATGACCTTGTATTGAACGGATACGAGCTTGGCGGTGGTTCATTACGTATTTTCGAACGTGATGTTCAAGAAAAAATGTTCAAAGTACTAGGATTCACTGAAGAAGAAGCAAAAGCACAATTCGGATTCCTAATGGATGCCTTTGAATACGGAACACCTCCACATGGCGGAATTGCCCTTGGATTAGACCGTATGGTGATGTTGCTTGCGGGTCGTTCAAACCTTCGCGATACCATCGCGTTCCCGAAAACAGCTAGCGCCAGCGATTTGCTTGTAGATGCTCCAAGTCCGGTAAGCGACAAGCAATTAGCAGAACTAAGCATCAGATTGGCTGCAAAGAAAAGTAAGTAAATTGGTAAAAAATGATAAATTATACCTAGATGCTTTCTCTTGAAACAGAGCTAAGTGATATGCTATGATGATTTCAACAAGTAAGAGTCCTGATGTGTTCGTTCTTTAACCTATAAGTTTTGACCGAACACTTATAGTTACCGGGAGCACTAGTTTCCAGGCCGCGTAAATGCCTCCTTCGTAGAGGACTTACAAATGCAAGGAACCGAGCACCCACCTGCGGAGAGCGGGTTCAAAACAAAGGCATAAACGGCACAATTGGGACTCTTACTCATAACAAAGCAACTCATGTTGAGAAAACATGGGTTTTTTTGTGCGCTTTGGATATTGACCGATAAAAGAGGCGTTTTGACCGATAAATGTATTCATTTGACCGATAAAAGTGCTGATTTAACCGATAAAAACACAAAAAGACCGATAAAAGACGTGCAGAACCCTTTTTTGCAGGATTCATCTGCAGACATGTCGAAAAAAGCATGGAAGGAGAGTGATGAATTGATTAAAAAACCATGCAAGAAGCCAATTAAGATGCTCAAATTAGAAGCATTGACCAGGAGGCTACCTGAACACCACCCTAAGCAGTACCTTATAACGAGTGATTATCGGAAAATACGCACAGGTCATAAGGGAGAACTGGCTATTGGTGCTGAGTTGGCCTATCTATCCGGGGAATTTTACACTTTTCATGATCTGCGATTACAGCATGACGCAACTCGTTTTTTTCAACTGGATCTATTGCTTTTGTCCAAAAACGTAATGATCATTATAGAGGTGAAAAACTTTGCCGGTTCACTTTATTTTGATCGACTTTATCCTCAATTGATCCGTACGAAAGACGGGCAGGAACAAGCCTACCTTGACCCGCTTCTACAGGTGAATATCCAGAAATCCCGCTTAACCGATTGGATGAGGCTTCATAAATTCCCGGAGATTCCGATAGAAACCCTCATTGCTAATGCAAACCCGAATGCCATCATCAAAACTACGCCTGGGCACACTTCGATTTTCAACCAAATTACTGGTAAAGAAACCCTCAACGCTAGAATACGAACCCTTGAAAATAAGTATCCTTCCCATTTACTGACGCAAAGGCAATTCAACAAACTTTCTAATAGCTTCCTCCAAAAAAACACCCCGCTTAATCAGAATATCCTACACGTGTATCAAATCCCTGAAACTGAATTATTGAAAGGTGTCCAATGTCCGGAATGTATGGCTCTTCCCATGAAACGCGGGCGGGGAAAATGGATATGCACTTCATGTTCACATAGCTCAAAGAATGCTCACTTACAAGCATTGCATGATTTTGCCCTCCTTGTCCGTCCTACGATAACGAATAAAGATGTACGTTCGTTTTTGCAAATTGAATCAGGAACGGTTGCCAATCGTATCCTGTCAGGAATGAATGTCGATCATTACGGGTCATATAAAGGGCGAGAATATGTTCTTGAATGGGAGGTTGACTGATATAAAGTGAGTTTTGACCGATAAATGTATTCAATTGACCGATAAAAGTGCAAAATTGACCGGTAAAAACATCAAACCGACTGATACCCGCACTATTTATGGAACATTCCGTGATGTACGTTCGTAAATTATGAGTAGGAGTATAAATCTTTAGCGAGGATAGAAAGTAGTGAGGGCTTTGAAGGACTTATTGCACGCGAAAAGGAAAGAAATGCTCCAATTATTGGAGCAGCTTGTGAATATCGATAGCGGTTCTTATACAAAAAAAGGCATTGATGAAATCGGAGCGATTTTAAAAAAGAAATTTGAGGATCTTAATTTTCTAGTGACGGTAATTAAACAGGAGAAATATGGCGATCATTTAGTCATCCAGCACCGTGAAGCAATGTCTCCGCATATTCTCATTGTTGGGCATATGGATACCGTTTTTTCGGAAGGGACGGCGAAGAAACGTCCGTTCAAAATGGTGGGACCGCGTGCATATGGGCCAGGTGTTATTGACATGAAGGGAAGCTTGGTCGAGCTTCTGTATGCGATTTTTTGCATGAAGCTGACTGGACAAACCGGCTATAAACATATACAGATCATCCTAAACAGCGATGAAGAGATAGGGTCGCCATCGTCTGCCGCGCTCATTTCGGAAAAAGCCAAGGACAAGAAGTTCGCGCTTGTGTTAGAGCCAGCGAGAGCAGATGGTTCACTTGTCACCGCGAGAAGAGGTTGCGGCCAATTCAAGGTGGAGGTTGTAGGGAAATCTGCACATTCTGGGGTTGAACCGGAAAAAGGGCAAAGTGCGATTGAAGAATTGGCTCATAAGATCCTCGCCCTGCATCGGTTAACGGATCATCAACTAGGCATCGGCGTAAATGTTGGAATCATAGAAGGCGGGGTGGCGGTCAATACTGTTGCACCCCATGCATCAGCTTTAATAGATGTGCGAATCTCGAAAAGAAATCAGGCGCAGTTCGTCTTTAAGCAAATGAAGGATATCTGTGCCCAAACGTTTGTAGCGGGAACAAAAACTAGCCTGAGCGGTAAGATGGACCGGCCGCCCATGGAAAAGACGGAGAAAACCACCGTCTTATTGGAAATCATCCGGCAAGCGGGTGAGGAAATGGGCATCACCATCACCGATACGGAAACGGGTGGAGGCTCGGATGCGTCGTTCCCCTCTGAATTAGGGATCGCAACGATTGATGGACTCGGACCGATTGGAGGCCATGCCCATAGCGAAGATGAATATTTAGAGATAGAAAGCCTGTTAGAACGCACACTCCTATTAGCCAACCTGCTCGAAAAATTGTCTCGAATGAACTAGCCTGCCAATTCCGATAAAACTGGTCATATTTGCTTGTCATCCCTGATGTTTATGATATATTGTTAATTGGGAACACAAATAAGATCAGAATTTATTGGAGTTGAAAATATATGCTGCATCAGTTTTCACGAAATGAACTAGCGATTGGTAAAGAGGGCATGGACCGGTTGAAAAACACGACGGTCGCTGTCCTTGGTGTAGGCGGAGTCGGTTCTTTTTCAGCCGAAGCGTTGGCACGTACAGGTGTTGGCCGGATTATCCTTGTCGATAAAGATGATGTGGACATCACAAATGTAAACAGACAGATCCATGCGCTTCTTTCGACTGTGGGTCAGCCAAAAGCCGAATTGATGAAAGAGCGCATTCAGGATATTAATCCGGAGTGTGAAGTCATCGCCTTGAAGATGTTTTATACAGAAGAAACCTTCGAGGAATTCTTCAGTTATAATCTCGATTATGTCATCGATGCATCCGATACGGTCATCTACAAAATGCATGTCATGAAAGAGTGCCTGAAACGAAATATCAAGATCATCGCAAGTATGGGTGCCGCAAATAAAATGGATCCAACCCGCTTCCAGATTGCCGATATTTCCAAAACACATACCGATCCGCTTGCGAAAGTCATCCGCACAAGATTGCGTAAAGAAGGCATCACAAAAGGAATTCCGGTTGTATTTTCCGATGAAAGCCCAATTGTGATACGTGAGGATGTCCGGAAAGAGGTCGGTAATGATGAGGCGAAAATCCGTAAAGCTCAAATGCCTCCATCTTCCAATGCGTTCGTTCCATCTGTAGCCGGCTTAATTGCGGCAAGCTGGGTCATTAATGACCTATTAAAAGATATTGAAGTTCGTCGTGTTAACGATTAATAAGCGGTAAACTGACTCTGATCTAGGGTCAGTTTTTTGTTTTGATAATTACATATATTTACTATTTTACCGAAAAATATAGACAAACTACCTAGAATGAGATACATTATTTTCAGAATATTCTTTTTGTTTTCTAAAGAAAAAGGGGGTTTCAAATGAAAAAGAAAAAGTTAGCAGGCATGGTTCTATCACTATCATTAATCGCAGGGGCACTGGCAGGTTGCAATGGTGACTCGAAAACCAGTAGTTCAGGCGGAGGATCATCCAGTTCAGGAGACACCATAAAAATTGGTGCCAACCTTGAATTGTCAGGTGGGACGGCCTCATTTGGTCAGTCTGCAATGGATGGTTTGCAATTGGCCATCAATGAAATCAATAAAGAAGGAATTAATGGTAAGAAAATTGAAATTAAAAAAGTGGATAATAAATCGGATGCAGCAGAAGCAACGAACGGTTCGATTAAACTTGTCAGTCAAGATAAAGTAGTGGCGATTGTAGGATCCGCTACAAGTACAAACACGTTAGCACAAGTTCAAGTCGCACAGGATAACAAGATTCCTCTACTTACACCAACAGCAACAAATCCCGATATCACGAACAAAGCTGGAAAATTGAATGATTATGTGTTTAGAACGTGCTTCATCGATCCATTCCAAGGAACCGTTGCAGCCAATTTTGCAACAGATGAAGTGAAGGCGAAGACCGCTGCCATTTATGTTGACAGTGCAAGCGATTACTCAAAAGGACTAGCTGCAGCCTTTAAGGAAGCCTTTACGAAAAATGGAGGGAAAATCGTTTCGGAAGAAGCCTATGTGACAAAAGATACTGATTTCCGTGCGACATTGACTCGTATCAAGTCCGCAAAACCAGAATTCGTATTTCTTCCAGGTTACTATGAAGAAGTTGGTCTGATCCTGAAGCAAGCCCGGGAAAATGGAATGGACCTTCCGTTCATGGGTGGAGACGGCTGGGATTCACCAAAAGTCGTGGAAATTGCCGGGGCAGAAGCTTTGAAGAACACCTATATCACTAATCACTATTCGCCGGAAGATGAAGACGCTAAGATTCAAGATTTCGTTTCAGCATTCAAAGCGGAATACAAGAAAACACCTGATGCTTTTGCTGCATTAGGCTATGACACTGGTTACTATTTGGCTGATGCCATTAAAAGAGCCGGAGATCCAACATCTGAAAATATCAGAAAAGCATTAGAAGAAGTAAAGGATTTCGAATTAGTATCAGGAACCTTGAACTTGGATGAAAATCATGATCCGATTAAATCGGCCACCATCTTGGAATATGTGGATGGTAAGCAGACCTTTAATACGAAGATTGATCCGTGATTTCGATTGATCCAAAGGGACCGCCATATGGCGGTCTTTTTGTTGTAATAACCAGCAGAAATACGTGCATATTTATATAGTATTATACAATTTTGAAATAGAAATCTGTATAAAAGATACGAGCTGGATGTAGGTGTAAAAACCTATCAGGATACTAGAGAATAGAAAATTAAGGAAATAATTAGGTGGGGTGTTACCAATGACAGATTAAAACATGACCGATGTTATACGTAGATTTATAACACTAAAATAACGAAACTCTTTGATTTTTCTCTATTAAAAACGAGGATGGCATATTTCAATATAATAATAGCCTGCCATGGTCTATGAGAAATAGACTATTGGAGGAAATGTTCATGGATTTTACATCTAGACGTGATGAAAATTATGCGGTACACTATTTTCAAAATATTTATTAAATTGTAAATATTTATATTTATCTACTATTTAGGCAGCGTATTGAATAATTATTCATGCGCCACAAACAAAGATTACAAAATAGGGGGTTCATTATGAAAAAGAAGAAATTAGCAAGTGCATTTCTTTCGCTATCACTTGCAGCGGGGGTATTGGCAGGTTGTTCCGGATCGGACTCTGCTTCAACATCAAAAAAGGGTGAAGAGGGAGACACGATCAAAATCGGTGTGAACCTTGAATTATCAGGGGGAGTAGCCTCTTATGGACAATCGATTTCAGAAGGCCTCAAGCTTGCGACTGACGAGATTAACAAAGAAGGCATTGATGGAAAAAAAATTAAACTTATACCAGTTGATAATAAATCGGAAGCGGCTGAAGCGACTAGTGGTGCCATCAAGCTGACTTCTCAAGATAAGGTGACAGCGATCGTCGGTGCCGCAACGAGTACGAATACAATCGCACAGGTGCAGATTGCCCAAGATAATAAGGTTCCGGTCATCTCTCCTTCTGGGACAAGCCCAGAAATCACATATAAAGATGATAAATTGAATGATTATGTTTTCAGAACAAGCTTTATCGATCCTTTCCAAGGAACCGTGGCAGCGAATTTCGCCACTAGCGAAATCAAAGCAAAAAGCGCAGCCATCTATATTGATAGTGCAAGCGATTATTCAAAAGGGTTAGCGGCAGCTTTTAAGGAACAATTCGAAAAAAATGGTGGAAAAGTTGTAGCGGAAGAAGCTTATATTGCCAAGGATACTGATTTCCGTTCTACACTGACTCGCCTGAAATCGGCAAAACCGGATTTCATCTTCCTACCAGGCTACTATGAAGAAGCTGGATTGATCGTTAAGCAGGCTCGTGAAACAGGTCTTGACGTTCCATTCATGGGCGGCGATGGTTGGGATTCTCCTAAACTAGTTGAAATTGCTGGTGAGAAGGCTCTAAATAATACATTCATCACCAACCATTATTCTTCAGGTGACCCTGACGAAAAGATCCAGAACTTTGTGTCGGCATTCAAGGCTGAATACAAAGACAAATCCCCTGATGCTTTTAACGCTTTAGGCTACGATACTGGCTACTTCCTTGCCGATGCCATTAAACGTGCCGAATCTTCGGATTCGGATAAGATCAAGGATGCTTTGGAAAAAACAAAAGATCTTAGCCTTGTGACGGGAACATTTACATTAGATGAAAAACACAATCCAATCAAATCCGCTACGATCCTTGAGTTTAAAGAAGGAAAACAGGTATTCAATACAAAAATCAATCCTGAATGATCTGGGAAAGGTTTTAACCTTCGCCGGCCCTTCTTCGATTAGAAGGTGCTGGCGACTTCTCATTTTTTACCCACTGAAAAAATAGACGTGCCGCATTATAAAATTAGATTTTTCAAGGAGAGTCGAATATGGAATTGGTACAACAGCTAATAAATGGAGTTTCACTCGGTAGCATTTATGCCCTTATCGCTCTCGGATATACGATGGTGTATGGAATTGTTAAACTGATAAACTTCGCACATGGTGACGTCTTCATGGTCGGATCATTCGTTGGTTTCTACTCGATAACGGTTTTGGAACTGTCATTCGTGCCAGCTCTTCTTATATCAATGACGGTCTGTGCACTCTTTGGCGTATTAATTGAACGGATCGCATACAAGCCATTGCGCAATGCAACGCGCATTGCCGCTCTTATAACCGCCATCGGTGTTTCGCTTTTGATCGAATATGGATTCATCTATGTCCGTGGTGCACAGCCGGAAGCTTATCCGAGTGATGTATTGCCTTCGGATAAAATCAATATATTCGGTGCTTCGATAAACAGCCAGTCGGTATTGATCTTTGGCGTAGCCGTCGCATTGATGATCGTTCTACAAATCATTGTTCATCGAACGAAAATCGGGAAGGCGATGCGTGCCGTTTCTTTCGATGCAGATGCGGCTAAGCTGATGGGGATCAATGTCAATAATACGATTTCAGCAACATTTGCAATCGGTTCCGCATTAGCGGGAGCAGCAGGGGTCATTTTCGGTATCTATTATATAAAAATCGAGCCTTTGATGGGAGTGCTCCCAGGGTTGAAGGCATTCGTAGCCGCGGTGCTTGGTGGAATCGGAATTATCCCGGGTGCGATGGTCGGAGGATTATTGCTTGGAGTCATCGAGGCTTTGGTCAGTGCCGCCGGCTATTCATTATGGCGGGATGCCGTAGCCTTTATCGTACTGATTCTTATCTTGATTTTCATGCCACAAGGCTTGTTCGGTAAAAACAAAAAAGAAAAAGTATAAGGGAGACAAAGCTATGACTACTTTTAAGCGAGCCAAAGGTTTTTGGCTCTCGATCGTCCTATCACTGATCTTTTTCGCCGTGGTCCAGGTACTGATCGGCGGCGGTTCTTTGAATCCTTTTTATCAAAATACGCTCATGTTCATCGGGATCAATATTATTTTGGCAACGAGCCTACATTTAATCATCGGGATTACCGGTCAATTTTCAATCGGACATGCCGGATTTCTGGCCGTCGGTGCATACGCTTCAGCTGTCGTTACCATGAAGTTGCAAATGCCCTTTCCCCTGGCATTGATTATAGGTGGGTTGGTCGCAGCGCTTGCCGGTTTGATCATTGGGATTCCAAGCTTGCGTCTTAAAGGGGATTACCTGGCAATCGCGACCTTGGGATTTGGAGAAATCGTCCGGATCGTGCTCTTGAATATTGACTATGTAGGCGGGGCAAGCGGAATGCAAGTATCGCATTTGACTACATGGCCATGGGTGTTCGGTTCCGTACTAATCACGGTCCTTGTCATCCGGAACTTTACAAGTTCGACACATGGAAGGGCCTGCATCTCGATCCGTGAGGACGAAACGGCAGCCGACTCGATGGGGATTAACACAACCTATTATAAAGTTGTCGCGTTTGCAATCGGTGCTTTCTTTGCTGGAATCGCTGGAGGGTTATATGCCCACAACTTCTATATTATCCAACCGTCGAACTTTGGGTTCTTGAAATCATTCGATATCTTAATTCTAGTCGTACTCGGTGGACTTGGAAGCTTATCCGGTTCCGTATTGGCAGCTATCCTTCTTACGGTCGTCACGACATTCCTGCAAGACTATCCAGAAACAAGAATGATCATTTACAGCCTTGTTCTGATTGTGATGATGATTTATCGTCCACAAGGCTTGATGGGAACGAAAGAAATAACGTCCATGTTCAATCGTAAAGGAGGCAGCAGCCATGGCAACAACAAAAACACCGCTGCTTAAAGTCGACTCGGTCGGCATCCAGTTTGGAGGGCTTAAAGCGGTATCCGATGTTAACGTCGAGTTGTACCCGGGGGAATTGGTCGGTTTAATCGGACCGAATGGAGCTGGGAAAACGACCTTTTTCAACTTATTGACTGGGGTTTATGTCCCGACTGAGGGCACCATTTCCCTAGACGGGGAAAACTTAAGGAAACGTCCGCCCTATAAAATCACACAAAAAGGAATCAGCCGGACGTTCCAGAATATCCGTTTGTTCAGTGAACTTTCGGTGATTGATAACGTAAAAGTAGCCTATCATTCTCTTTCGAAACATAGCATTGTCAGTTCCATCTTGCGTTTCCCCACCCATTTTAAAGGGGAACAGGAAATGGAGGAAAAGGCCATTGAATTCCTGAAGATCTTCAATCTGGATCGATACAAGGATGAAAAGGCGAAAAACCTGCCGTATGGTCAGCAAAGGCGCTTGGAAATTGCCCGTGCCCTTGCCGCTAATCCCAAACTGCTCTTACTCGATGAACCAGCAGCTGGGATGAATCCTCAGGAAACACACGAGCTGATGAAATTGATTGCGCTAATCCGTGAGAAATTTGACTTGACCGTGCTGTTGATTGAACACGATATGCCACTTGTCATGGGTGTATGCGAGCGTATCTATGTGCTCGATCATGGCCAGTTGATCGCTCAAGGAAAGCCGGAAGAAATACGTAACAATCCAAAAGTCATCGAGGCCTATCTGGGCGAGGAGGTTTCATAATGTTAACAATCGAGGATATTAACGTATATTACGGGAACATACAGGCATTAAGGGGTGTCTCCCTCACAATCAACCAAGGTGAAATCGTCACCCTGATTGGGGCGAACGGAGCAGGTAAAAGTACGATGCTCAAGACGATTTCCGGCTTATTGAAACCGAAACAAGGAAAGATTCTTTATGAGAATCAATCAATCGGTGGCAAACCTGCCCAATCGATCGTGAAGATGGGAATCTCGCATGTCCCGGAAGGACGCCGTGTTTTCGCCAACATGACGGTGGAAGAAAATCTTCAACTAGGTGCTTATTTACGAAAAGACAAGGCAGAGATCAAAAAAGATATGGAAAAGGTATACGAACTATTTCCACGCTTGCTTGAGAGACTGAAGCAACAATCGGGAACCCTTTCTGGCGGAGAGCAGCAAATGCTCGCGATGGGTCGGGCCCTCATGGCAAAGCCGCGTCTGCTCTTATTGGATGAGCCTTCGATGGGACTTGCACCGTTACTGGTGAAACAGATTTTCAGCATCATTGAAGAAATCAATAAAACGGGCACGACCATTCTACTCGTCGAACAAAATGCGAACCTTGCCTTATCCATTGCTGATCGAGCGTATGTAGTGGAAACGGGCCGCATCGTCCTATCCGGTCAAGCTGAGGAATTAACGGCAAGTGAAGAAATCAAGAATGCCTATTTAGGAGGACACTGAAACCGCAAATTGCGGTTTTTTCTTTTGATAAAAATGGAAATGATTCATATTGACTAGATGAAAAGATTAGTAAATCTAAATCTATCAGTATACAATTTAGATAGAGGGAACTAATGAAAAAGTCCCCATAACAATCTATTGGAGTGATTCCATGCAAAAATTATTTCAGTCCATCCTACCTATCGCACTTCTTTTAACATTTTTGCCAATTCAACAGCCAGAAGCCGTTTTTGCAGAGGAAGCTCCTAATGCCGATGGTGTCATTGTAAAATATATAGAAACAAATGATGAGCCTATCAGCGAATTAATTGAGGCGGTAGACATCCCTAAAGGGCAAACCACAGAAAAACTAATAGAGAAGCTTGAAGATCAGAAAAAGGTAGAGTATGCAGAGCCAAACTATCTTTTTAGTAAGATGGAAAGTCTGTCTGACCCTATTTTTAAGGATCAATGGCATCATCAAAAAATCGGGACGAAAGCTGCATGGAAAAAGACCATGGGCTCAAAAGAAATGATCGTGGCCATCATTGATGATGGCATTGACCGTAATCATGAAGATTTAAAAGGAAAGATTTATAAAGGTTATGATACCGTGCGTGAGAGAATGAATATCCTGCCCAAAGGAGAACATGGAACGCATGTTGCGGGCATCATTGCCGGCTCTGCTAACAATAAACTAGGAGGTGCAGGTGTGGCCCCTACTATAAAAATTATGCCGATTAACGTTTTTGATGGGAAATATGCAGATACGGTCGATATCATAGAAGCCATCCATTATGCAATAGAAAACGGAGCCGACATAATTAATATGAGTCTAGGAGAGACCTATTATTCAAAAGCGCTAGATAAAGCGGTCCAGGAGGCGTATAAAGAAGGGGTTCTGATTATTGCGGCGGCTGGAAATGAAGGGGATTTGAAAAAGAGCAATAAGCGTGTATACCCTGCCGCCTTCAGCCATGTCATTTCAGTGGGTGCCACCACGTCAAAAGATAAGCGCGCAACTTATTCCAATTACGATTCTTCGGTGGATATTACAGCCCCCGGGGATAAAATCCTTTCAACGTTTCCTTATAATCGATATGCCTTTATGAGCGGAACGTCCATGGCGACACCCGTTGTTACCGGTGTAGCCGCATTGATTTGGTCCAATGAACCGAAACTTTCCCAATTAGCGGTGGAATATCGATTATATGACTCGGCTGTCGATCTAGGCACAAAAGGAAAAGATGTCTATTATGGTAACGGGCGTGTCAATGCAAAAAAGGCACTTGAGATGAAGACCCTCAGTAGACCTTCTGTGACAGGCATCTCAGATAGGGATACAAAGATTAAAGGGACGATACCTAGCCAGTTTACAACCGGAACCGTCTCCATTTATACGAAGAAAATAACACTTGCCACGGTGAAAATCAACGGGGAAAAGACATTTTCAGCGACGGTTGCCAAACAGAAGGCTGGCCAGAAAGTGTATGTACGATTAGTCGATAAAACAGGTAATAAAAGCGTGCCGGTCTTCCTTACCGTTACCGATAAAACCGCACCACCTAAGCCGACAGTAAATGCTGTGGGTGACAATACGACAAAGGTGACGGGGAAAGCGGAAGCGAGTTCCAAAGTGACCGTCCAAACGGGAACCACTACGCTTGGAAAGGCAACCACCAACAGCTCAGGCACATTCACCGTGACGATGACGAAAAAGCAAAAGGCTGGAAAAGTGCTGACTTTAATCGCAACCGATAAAGCAGGAAACAAAAGCCCTGCCAAAAAGGTGACGGTTAAGGATAAAACCGCCCCAAGCATTCCGACAGTCAATAAAGTCACGCCTAAAACAACAAAGGTAACAGGGAAGGCAGAAGCAAGCTCCACCGTATATGTCAAAGCATCGGGAAAAGTCATTGGCTCTGCTAAAGCTTCGAACAAAGACAGCTTCACGGTCAAGATTCCTAAGCAAAGTGCCGGGAAAATCGTGTATGTCTACGCAAAAGACGAGGCAAAGAATGCAAGTAAGTCAAGAAAAGTGACCGTGAAAAAGTAAAATTATAATAGAAAGGAAGCCTCCGAGAATCTTGGAGGTTTTTTTGTACTAAATACCGTGAAATAAGTATATGCATTAGTTGATAACTTGGTAAATTTATAGTTCATGAGTACGGGGAAGAGGGGATGAGTATGAAGCGGATGTTTTCTTTATTGGTTATCATCGCCTTTTGCATCCAAATTGGCGTTGGTAACGGTCCACCTACACTAGCAGCTGAACAAGCCAATCCAACCGCGATTGAAACAGATCGGGTCATTGTCAAGATGAAGCCTACAGCCAAAGAAGGTAGTTTGAAAAAGTACAAGGTGAGCGAGAAAACGATAGATCAACAGGGTCTGTTGAAAACGATGGAAGTCCCGGATGACACAAGCCTAGTTGGTTTTATAAGGAAGCTAGAAAAAGATAAAAATATTGAGTACGTGGAACCAGATCATCTCATTCAATTGATGAAAAGACCGAGTGATCCCCATTATACGAAGCAATATCATCACAAGTTGATCCAAACCGAGAAAGCCTGGGACAAGACGAAGGGCTCGAAAAGTATTATAGTGGCCGTCATTGACAACGGGACAGACCTTAATCATCCCGATTTAAAAGGAAAATTCTTTGCTCCCTATAACATGGTGAACTTTAGCCCCCATTTGCCGGCAGGAGAACATGGAACACATGTGGCCGGAATCATTGCGGCTACGATGAATAATGGAGCTGGCGGAACGGGTGTCGCCCCGAATACTAGAATCATGCCGATTAATATATTTAGGGGAGAATATGGCTATTCCTCTGATCTCATCTATACCATTTATTATGCCGTGGAATATGGGGCCAATATTATCAATATGAGTTTAGGAGGCTTCAATTATTCTTATAGTGAAGATCAAGCCATCCAGTATGCCCATGATATGGGATTGGTCATCGTTGCCGCAGCTGGAAATGAAGATACTTACTGGAACAGTTATCCCGCTTCCTATGAGAACGTCATTTCCGTCAGTGCGACGTCAAAGAAAGATCGAATTGCCGACTATTCCAATTATGGAACCAATATTGATTTGGCTGCCCCTGGTGATTCGATTTATTCAACGCTTCCTTATAAATCGTATGGTTATATGACAGGAACATCGATGGCTGCACCTATCGTCACAGGGGTCGCAGCCTTGGTCTGGGGGAACAAGCCCACCTTGAAGAATACGCAGGTCGAAGAACGCCTATTCAGCACGGCCGATGACCTAGGTAAAAAGGGAAAAGACGATCTTTACGGAAATGGGCGCGTAAATGCCAAAAGGGCCGTGAACTACGTCGCAAAGCCAACCGTTCATACAGTCAAGGACAATGCTAAAACAATTACAGGAAAAGCTGAAAAAGGCTCGACCGTTACAGTTAAAAAAGGAAGCAGCCAGCTGGGAAAAGCAAAAACAAACAGCGCGGGAACATTTAAAATTACGATGAAGACGAAACAAAAAGCAGGAACCAAGCTTTCCTTTACGGCCAAAAGCAAAGCGGGATATTCCAGCAAAGCAAGAACCGTAACTGTGGTCAAAGCGAAAAAATAAACAGAAACAGCCTCCGGAATTAATCGGGGGCTGTTTAATATAAGATGATTAAACATTGTCACTTCATAAATAAAAGGATAACTCAACCACGCAAACAGCAATAATTCAACCATGCAAGGTGAAATAGGCAACTATACTCCTAACAGTCCGGGTAAATTGGACAATAAAAATTAGTTAATAGTGAAAGATTAAATTCAGGGAAATGTAATAGATGGTTTTTTAATGCCATGATATTCAAAAATAACATCAATATTATTGTTATGAAAATCAAAAAATGGTAAATTAAACTAAAATAACGATAAAAAAGACTGCCATGGCAGAGGGATTTTTTAAATACTTGACATTCTCATTTTCAGAGGAGATAGATGGCAGGAAAATCATAATCACCGAAAGTTTAGTTAGGGTAAAGTTCGCCGCTTTCAAAGAGATTTATATAATCGTTTCCGTAATTAACCATACATAAGACCTCTTTGACACTCCCAAATTTTTTTAGAAGTTAACTTTTATTTAATAGATGCTCTCAAAAGTTGAATTAAGATTGAAGGATAAAACTAAAAGAGTTCATGGAAGGACTATCAAATGATAAATCGTAAGTGGGTATTCCCGGCTTTGCTTATTTTATGGGCAATGCTGATTTTCTCCTTTTCCTCACAGACGTATGAAGAACAGAGTCTTGCTTCTTTTTTAGGACGGTTCAATACGCCCTATTGGTATGAATTGCTTGAGGGTATTTCCTTTTTGTATGGTGGTGTTGAGGTGAGTGCTCATACCGCTGGGGTGGATGGTTTTTTCGAGTTTTTCATTCGAAAGGGTGCGCATCTTTTTATCTTTTTTGTATTCGGATTTTTGACATTTGGTGTTTGGCGGGATTTTGTGAAGAATAAGTTTATTAGCCTTTCGGGTGCACTTGTTTGCGTGCTATTTTATGCGAGTGCTGATGAATTGCATCAAAAATTCACCGGTGGGCGAACGCCTTTGATGCAGGATGTTATAATCGATACGTTCGGGGGACTGTTAGGTATTTTGTGTTTTTTTATAGTCAATAGATGGTGGAGGCGCCCAGCACGTAAGAAGTATGTTTAATAAGCATGCTTCTTTTTTTGTCGTTTTTCTCATGGATATAATGTAAGGATAGGATAGCCTTTCTGAAGGTGATGAAGATGAGAAGACAGAATAGGCGTATAGCGGGAATGATGGTTCTTTTTTTAATAATTTTAGCTGCAATTGTCTGTATTTTGTTCCTGTGGCCCAGTGGACCTGAGCGATTAGTGGATGATTTTTATGCGTACGAGAGTGAGGCGGAATTCGGGAAGTCGTGGGATTTATTGAGTGCTGAAATGAAGCTGCGGTTTCCGGATCGTGCGGATTATGTACAGAATCGGGCTCATGTCTTTCTGCAGCATATGGATGTGGAAACCTTTCAGTATGAAGTGGGGCGTTCAAAGAAAGTGAAGGATTGGAGCATGGGGAAAGGTGGTAAGGTCCATAAAAAAGCGTACAGGGTTCCTGTCACACAGGTGTTTGAGTCTCAGTATGGCATATTTACTATCGAGCAGGATTGTTATGTAGTGAAGGAAAAAGGCGAATGGCGTCTGTTTTGGGATTATCGCTTTGAATAGATGCCTCTCCTTTTTCAACATTTCGCTCCTTTTATCGAAAAGGGAGAGGATATTTATAAGGGAATTGACGGATTAAGGTATTAATCATGAAGCATATTTCATTCTAGAGCGATCACTGATGGCCTTTAGAATAAACATTTTGTCTTGTTTGCTTAGCATTGCCCAACTACCTGCCTTGATTTTCATACAATCCACTCCTTTTGTTTTTTTGAACTGTTTAGATTTAAGCATGATAATTCGCATGGCCTTGTGTCTATGAAAGTTGATTCTCGTAATGAAAGGTTCAAGGGGAAGAAGGAATATCTTAGCTCTTAGTTAGATTATACCGTCTTTTCCCCTCTAATAAACAACAAAAATTCCAACAAATCTCTACAATGGGTGTCCGTTTTTTGTCAGAATGTTGGATAGGTAAAATGAAAAAGCTGTCTGGATGCGGTCCAGGCAGCTTCTTCATTTTGCGTTATTTGACGGTTAAATGTTCCTTTAATTCTGTTTGAACCTTTTTTTGTTCTTCTTCCGACACAAGATAGTAGTAGATTCCGTCGATTTTCGTTCCGGTACCGATTATGGATGATTGGGAAATGTCATTGCTTGCGTCCCGATAATTCTTTTGAATGTCCATCATGTCATCAAACGTCAAATTAGTCTGGATATTTTTACTTAGCGCGTCGAATACGTCGCCGTAACTCGTTAAGGTTGATACGCTTGCCCCTTCTTTAATGACAGCTTCGATAATGGCACGCTGTCTGGATTGACGCCCGAAATCACCATTAGGATCTTCGTATCTCATTCTGGCATAGCTCAACGCCTCTTTACCGTTCAGTTCGATCATGCCTTTGTTGAAGGTCGTCCCCTCTTCAGTGAAGTTCAAATCGTTTTGGACGGTGACACCGCCGACTGCGTCCACGATATCTTTAAAGCCTTCCATATTGATCTTCATATAGTAGTCAATCGGAATATCAAGGAAATTCTCGACTGTATCCATCGCCATCTCGGCGCCGCCGAATGCAAAGGCGTGGTTGATCTTATCTTGAGTGCCGTGTCCGACAATTTCTGTACGGGTATCACGCGGGATACTTAGCATTTTCACGGATTTTAGTTCTGGATTGACGGTTAAGACAATCATCGTATCCGAACGGCCTTTGTCGCCATCCCGTTCATCGACACCGAGCATCAGCATGGAAAAAGGCTCCTGATCTGATAGTTCGAGCTTTTCTGTTCGTTTATCTGTATTCCGGTCTATAGGCGTATGCATGGTTTCGACGGTTTTTGTTAAGGAATTCCAAACGGAGAATGCGAATGCTCCCCCGGCTAGTACAAAAAGAAGGACGATGACTCCGACTACTTTGAGCCAAGTTCGTTTCTTTTTCTTCTTTTTATCATGTCTCATGTTTAACTTCCTTCCTCGCTATGTAATCACTTAGTCTATTATAGTAAATTCGAGATTGAAAGAATAGTTTTTTTTTGCTATTTTATAATACCTTTGACATTTTATGGTGTCTTTGTGTACTATTTAACTAACACAGTGGTAAAGGGGATGGGGAAGTGAAAGCATTTAGAGGATTGATGCAAAAGGAGTGGCTGATCGGGAAGTCGGTGCTTCTTTGGTTGCTGCTAGCACAGGCGGGGCTAGTATTTGTTGCCTATTTACTTGCGAAGTATTTCGAAGTGGCTGGTTTGTTTTACATCAGTTCACCGATGGTCATGTTGATGCATCCGCTGATTATGATTTTCCTTATATGTAGTCGTTTGAATGTGGAAGGGAAGGCACAAGTCTGGTTGTATAATCCACAGTCTTCCGGGATGCTACTAGGTAGTAAATTGTTGATCAGTGTACTGTTCCAGGGGATGTCATTGCTGTTTGCCTGCCTGCTCACTTTTGTGACCATGAGGATTCCGACGAGCAATTTTGGTGTGAGTTTTCACACGGAGAGTATGATGTCATTCTATAATTTACTCCAAATGGGTATTTTCTTGATGGCGGTCAGTCTTTTCCTTGCCCTGGTCATGTTATTTTTATGGGTGGTTTACCATGCATTGGCTCGGGTGTCAGCCATTAAACCGTTTCGTTGGCTGATCGTTTCCCTTCTATTTATAGGGATGGTCATGGTGGGGAGCTGGTATGAAAGTACGGCTGTTTATCAACAAATGGATACGGTCTGGGTCGTGGACGTTTTGAGTGACTCTTCATTTACCATGTCGGCTGATAATTTGAAATTTTATCTAAATACGGGAGGCATATCCCTTCTGACAACCGGGTTGGATATCATCACGTTAGTGTTATTATTCCTAGCTTCATGTTGGCTGCTGGACCGAAAGATCGAGGTGTAAGTGTATGACAGAGGAGTTTCATGCGACAAAGCCGATTTATTTACAGGTAGCGGATCGAATTTGTTATTCGATTGTCCGCGGGGAGATAAAAAGTGGTGAAAAGCTACCATCGGTTCGGGAGATGGCTATTCAAACAGGCGTTAATCCAAATACGATACAGCGCACGTATGCTGAGATTGAAAGGGATGGAATTGTGGAGACAAAAAGGGGGCAGGGAACATTCGTTAAAAATGATCCAACCTTGATCGCTTCGTTACGGGTGCGGATCCAAACGGAAATCATGGAAACGTTCGTGGAAAATATGAAAGAGATTGGCTTGTCAAAGCCGGAAATGCTCACGGCGGTACAGGCATTTTTGACAGAACGGGGTGATGTGGAATGATGATTGAAATGCAGGAAGTGACGAAGAAGTATGGAAAAATTGTGGCACTGGATCGTGTTTCACTTTCGTTTGATGTAGGAAAGATTTATGGTGTGTTAGGGGCCAATGGAAGCGGTAAGTCGACCCTGCTCAAACTGATTGCCGGTTTGGTGAAACCGGATCATGGTGAGGTGACGGTCGAGGGAGATAAGGTAAGCAGGAGGATTGCCTCTTGCGTGTCGTATTTGACGGAGTTAGATTTTTTCTACCCCGCGTTTACGGTCGGTCATTATATTGATTTTCATGCTTCGCAGTTTACTGATTTCAATCATAAAAAGGCCATGGAAATGCTGGCATTCATGAAGCTGGATGTTTCAAAGAAAGTCAGTTCTATGTCGAAGGGAAACAGGGGCCGTCTTAAATTGGTGCTGGCGTTGTCACGGGAGGCACCAATCGTATTATTGGATGAACCATTTTCAGGCTTGGATGTGATGGTTCGTGAAGAGATTGTTCGCAGCCTGCTTACGTATATTGATTTTGAAAAACAAACGGTCATCATCACGACGCACGAAATCGATGATATCGAGAAGGTCCTGGATGAAGTGCTATTGATCCAGGATGGGCAAATCATTGCCAAAGAGGAAGTGGAAGGCATCCGTGAAAGAAACGGGGAATCGGTAGTGGGATGGATGAAAGCACATTATAGGTGATTAGTAGGACTCCAAATGAGGATTTGGGGTCTTTTTATTGTAAAAAAGCTTTTGGGTATAATTACCACATAAGAAAATGTTGATAAACTTATGGATTAATAGGAAAATATAACTAATATCATTTAACTACTAATTTACATATGAAGGGAAATGAAACGTGTGCGGAAACAGAGGTATATAAGGTTTTTGATGATGTTTGGTGCTTGCATCTTTATGTTCTCAGTGGCAGGAAAAGCGGATGTACATGCGGCTTCGACCGTGAATCAAGCTAAAACGATTAACGTGAACAAGATGTATAAGGGTTCTTTAGCTAATAAGAAGGAGATTTTGTATAAAGTAATTTTAACTGAGCCGGGAAATGTCACGTTATCGATCAAACGGAATGCCAAGACCTCTTTTGAGGGACATATCCAGAATAGTAAAGGCTACATCTATACGTTCGTTTATACGAAAAGACAGGATGATACATCCGGGTTTGATGAAGTGCAAGTAGGTTTGCCTAAAGGGACGTATTATGTGCGGATCAACAATAGTGGCGGGCAAGGCTCCAAAGCGGATTATCAATTTTCCACGAAATATACAAAAAGCCCGTATTACGAAAAAGAGTCCAATGATAAGGTAGCTACAGCGAATGCCATCAACCTGAATGCCACATATAAAGGGGTCATTAGTCACTCTGATGATCGCGATTTCTTTACATTCATCGTCCCGCAAAATGGGAATGTGACATTGAACATGAAACAAAAACGGGACACGATATGGCGTGGATCTATCCAAGATCGTTCCAATAAAAAGTTGGCAGAATTATATTCGAATGAAAATGGAAGCCTCACAACCTATATGAAAAAAGGGACCTATTACTTCGTGATGGAAAATTATGATGATTCGGTTGATGTTCCTTATGAATTTTCGATTTCGGATAGGACCATACCATTAAAGACCTCCCAAATCAAGGTGACGAACAATACAGGCAAAGTGGATAGTGTAAAGGTAAGCAGCCTGAAAAAAGGTGATGTCGTCACAGTGTATGATGCCAAAAGCAAAGGGAATGTCATAGGGAAAACAACGGCGAAAGGCACTTCAGTGAGCTTTAAGATCAACCAGCTTGGCAAAAAGACAGGGAAGGTCTACGTGACCGTGATGAAATCACCCTTGAGGGAAAGTGATCGTGTCGCCCAAACGTTTAAGGGCGAAACCTCGCCTTCCGTGAAGACAAGCCAGGTCAAGGTGACGAATCATAAGGGAAAAGCCGATACCGTAGTCATCAGTTCCCTTGCCAAAGGCGATGTCGTTAAGGTTTATAAGGCAAAAAGCAAAGGAAATGTGTGGGTGAAAGGGACGTCGAAAGGCAAAAAGCTCACTCTTTCTATAAAGCAGCTCGGTAAGAAGTCGGGCAAAGTATACGTGACGGTAACCAAGTCAGGACAGCAGGAAAGCGGAAGAGTGGCTGTTTCCTATAAAAAAGAAAAATAAGAGGTGACCTCGGATGAAAATCCGGGGTCATTTTTTTTAGGAAGGCTTGTTCTTAGTCATTTTACGTGTACTCTCTCTAGGTAAACGACGATTTACTAGAAAATGGGTGCTTAGAAGAGTCCGCAATAGAAAGAAGGCGCATATATATGCAGTACGGATATCACTAAAGTATAAATAACTATTGGAGGCTAAAGGAAAAATGGCAGAAATAATTAGTTTACCGTACCTTCAAGCTTTGCAGGGGAAATTTGTAAGAGTATTTAAAGGCGGGCCTGATTCAAGAGAAGGCAGGCTGATAGAAGTGAATGATGAGTATATCGTCCTTCTGACTGAAGAGAAGCAACTCGTGTATTATACGATTGCCCAACTGAAAATCGTGGTTGTTAATGCAAAAAAATCTCAAGAGGATTTACTTCCTCCTTTTGATGATGGCTATGCATTTCCGCCAACGTTCGTCGGCTTATTGGAAACATTAGATAACCGATTCGTTCAGGTGAACGGCGGTGGCCCAGCGTCAAAAGTCGGCCAGATCGTCGAGGTAACTACAGAATATATCGTGTTATCGACTAAGAAGGACGGGCTCGTTCTATTCCCGATTGCTCTTATTAAGAGCGTAGCGATTGTGGAGGTTTCCTTCCGTTCCACATGGCCGGAGTTTCCGGATGTTCCTAACGATACCCTGAATGGAGCTCTTACTCAATTGATTTACTCCTGGATTTCTGTTCATGCAGGTGGCCCTGAAAAGGTTGAAGGTGTCTTGATACAAGTCGAAGAAGACTATATTGTTCTCGTCAATAAAGACGAAATATTTTATATCACGATTGATCAAATTCAATCCATTGGACTATTTTTCCCAAGGGGAAATGATGGTGGGGGGAAAGATAAGGACAAAGATAAAGACAAAGAAAGTTCTTCCCATGAGAGTTCCTCGAGAGAAAGTAGCTCTCATGAAAGTTCATCATGCGAAAGCAGTTCCTATGAAAGTTCATCCTCATGTGAAAGTAGCTCTCATGAAAGTTCTTCAAGTGAAAGCAGCTCATATGAGAGTTCATCATCATATGAGAGCAGTAGTTCGTATGAAAGTTCATCATCATGTGAGAGCAGCAGCTCGTTTGAAAGTTCATCCTCATTCGAGAGCAGCAGTTCACCTGAAAGTTCATCCTCATGTGAAAGCAGCAGCTCACCTGAAAGTTCAGATGAATGTAAGAAACGTCGTCGCCGTCATAGAAAGGATAAAAACCGTACGCGTGTCAATACGTTTAAGAAAATCTGGCTTGAGAACCTAATTAAAGTTTCAAAGACAACTCTATAAAGAATCGACCACACAGGTACAGCAACCAATGAAGTTGTTGTGCCTTCTTATTAAAAAGGGACAGGCATATGTGTTGTCCAAAAGGTGATCAAGGGCATGGGCGATTATTGGACTAGACCTAGGGGTGATTCCTATAGCGAATCTCTGAAACAAGTCGGAGTGTCCCAAATTAGGACAGGATTCAAGAACGATTCCTCGCCATAAGGAAGGAAAGGTGGATTATATTTGTTTTCTAAATATATTGGACAGTATATGGAGCTAGAACTCTCAGGAAATATTCTTGTGTTTGGGAATTTAATAGAAGAAAGTACGGATATATTAGTCCTATACACGGGAGAGGTGTACCGTTATGTACCGCAGCGACACATTAAGAATTATTCTTTTCCCATAATAGATGAGGAGATTGAAGGAGGAGAGGACCCGGAAATCAGTGAGACGTCATTTCGTAAGATGCTGATGAATGCGAAAGGGCTCTTTGTTGAGATTTTGCTCACGAAAAACAAACCCATCTATGGATATATCGTGGGTATCATGAATAATTATTTCATTTTTCATTCTCCTGCCTATAAAACGATGTTCATCTCCATGGAGCATGTAAAGTGGCTAACGGTCTGTGATGATGAAAAGGGGCCATACGGATTGAGCAAAAGCGAGCAGCTTCTTCAGGTTTCCAGCCTTAGCTGGGCACGTACTTTGGAGGAACAACTGAAAAAGTTGACCAATAAATTGGTGGTACTCGATTTAGGGCAGCACCCGATGGACATAGGGAGAATCATACAATTGAAGGATGGTCTCATCCATATGATGGATGCTCAAGGCGAAGAGTTTTATGTAAATATGCGGCATGTGAAGAGCTTTCAGTTTCCACAATGAATAACTCCGGATCTACTACGATCCGGAGTTATTTCTTTTTCTCTATATTCTCATAGACCGATGCGAGGGCTTGTTCGAATTTCCCACTCTTTTTCGGTTGATAGTATTTTTTGTTGCGTAGTTTGTTCGGTAGGTACTGTTGTTTCACCCATCCGCTTTCATAATCGTGCGGATAGAGATAGTCGACGCCGCGGCCCAGGTCGGTAGCCCCTTTATAATGGGCATCTTTAAGGTGATCCGGTACATCGCCGCTATGGCCGGCGCGAATATCGGCGAGTGCCGCGTCAATTGCTTTATAGGCGGTATTCGATTTAGGCGATAGACAAAGCTCAATCACCGAATTGCTAAGCGGAATCCGGGCTTCCGGAAAACCGAGACGCTCGGCTGCCTCGACTGCAGAAAGGGCGCGAGGACCAGCTTGAGGGTTCGCCAGGCCAATGTCCTCATACGCGATGACGACCAAGCGACGAGCGATGCTGACAAGGTCGCCGGCTTCTATCAATCGGCCCAAATAATGGAGGGCCGCATTCACGTCGCTGCCACGGATTGATTTTTGGAAGGCGGATAGGACGTCATAATGGGCATCTCCATCCTTGTCATGCGAAAAGCTCTTTTTCTGCATGCACTCTTCGGCAATTTTTACATCGATGACAATCGTTTCGGATTCGTCAGGCTCAGTAGAAATGACCGCGAGCTCTAGAGCGTTAAGGGCGCTGCGGACGTCCCCGTTCGAAGCGGTCGCAAAATGTGCCAGAGCATCGGTGCTGACATCTGTTTGATAGTGACCGAGACCACGTTCCTCATCTTGTAATCCACGTTCGAGGGCTTTGATGATATCAGTGACTTCCAGAGACTTTAGTTCGAAAATCTGGCACCTGCTGCGGATGGCCGGGTTGATTGCGTGATAAGGGTTGCTTGTCGTCGCACCAATCAAGGTGATCATCCCATTTTCAAGGTAGGGAAGGAGGAAATCCTGTTTCGCTTTATCCAGGCGGTGGACCTCATCGAGCAGCAGGATCACTTTGCCGGACATCTTGGCTTCGGCAGCGACGATTTCCATGTCTTTTTTATTATTCGTTACAGCATTCAGTGTCCGGAAGGCAAACTTCGTGCTGCCGGCAATGGCGCTCGCAATGGACGTCTTGCCGATGCCGGGAGGACCGTACAGAATCATCGAAGATAGCTGTTTGGCCTTGACCATCCTCGCGATGATTTTTCCTTCACCGACGAGATGCTCCTGCCCTATGACTTCATCAATCGAACGGGGCCGCATCCGGAAAGCAAGCGGTTTAATATTCATGACGCACCTCTCCTTTTTATATAAGGTATCACAAACAAAGGGGAAAATGCTCAGAATATGCGTTTGGGGAGGGGAATTCGACGGTTGGGCGTAATAATTCAACATTCACGGAATTAATTCAACATTCATGGAAATAATTCAACATTCGTACTATTAATTCAACATAAGGAATCTAAGAGATACATTCTGCCCTTGGTATGTCCAATCTTGTCTAAGTTAAGGGAAAGTAATAAATTCTTTGCACTGGATGATGAGTGAAGTTGGAGGAAGCGACGGCATTCACCGTTGGTAATCGTGGGTTTGATGAGAAATGCATAATCCTGAAGTGCAGAGATATGAGCATCATGAGAAGAGGTCATACATATACGGCATATCCACTTTCTTAATCGTCTCTCCATGGACAAACTGCAACAATGAGGGCAGTAGACACCGGTTTGCAGGGAAGCGGTCGGGATTTTATAGATATCTAAAAGGTTTGGTAGATGAGGTGTATGTTCTTTAATGAATAAAGCGGATAGTTTTTTCAGCGCTTTAGGTGTGAGGATTTTCTCTTTATATTTTTCCTTGAATTCGGCAATATTCAAAAGTAGATAATCTTTACGTATCACTTTTCTGTTCAAAGCTGTATTTGATGCCCTTACTATAGTTGAGGAATTGGCGCTCACGACTAGCGTTTCCACCGGAAGCTTAGTGTATGACTTGGATTTCATCCATGCTAACAGTTGTTGGCGCTGCCGATTCACTTGCAAAATGGGATCGTCAAATGCTTCTGTCTTTCCATCAGATTTTGTACGAATCAGTTGATTGAAAGTCTGGTCAAAATAGATTTCACCTGCAATGTTTTTTACTTCAAGAATGAGGATGAAATAAGAAGTGAGAATGAGGATGTCCATTTGGAAGGGGTAGGGAGGACCAAGGAGGCGAAGGTCGTGAAAGATTAGATACTCTTTTTCAGGAAGTGCTTTTAAAGCAGAAATGACTCGAAGTTCTCCTTTGTAACCTGCCATGTTTCTGTTTAAGTCGGAGGTTAAGATAGGTTGTAATGGATGATTGCTTGGCAAGCGTCTTATAAGTGCTTCAAGCATGCGAGTTTTTATAGGAATCTCGCAATCTTTAATAATGATAGGAATCACGCTCCTTTTGATTTAGAATAAATATTCTATATTTTTGACGAAAAACCTTTTGATTTCCCCGGATTTCGACGGTCATGTTCAATATTTCAACATTCAGCGAATTAATTCAACATTCAAGATGTAAATTCAACATTCACAACGATAATTCAACGCTCACGTCATTTTCCCCACCTCTCCAATTAGAATAATTTGACAAATGGAGGGTGGGTGAATGCATTTCTACTGGGTATATGCTATAATTTCAAGAGAATTTAGTAACGGATTAATAATTTGAGGTGTATATAAATGAAGATATCTACTAAAGGCCGGTATGGCTTAACGATCATGATTGAGCTTGCTAAGCATTATGGTGAAGGTCCGAAGAGTTTGAAGTCGATCGCTCAAACGCATAATTTGTCTGAGCATTATTTGGAGCAGTTGATTGCGCCCCTTCGCAATGCAGGATTGGTGAAGAGTGTTCGTGGTGCATATGGCGGATATGTCTTGTCGAAAGATCCTCATGAGATTACTTCTGGTGATGTGATTCGGGTATTGGAAGGACCGATTACCCCTGTTGAAGGAATTGAGGATGAAGAGCCGGTGAAACGCCAGCTTTGGATTCGGATTCGCGATGCGGTTAAAGAAGTCCTCGATAATACGACGCTTGTGGATTTGGCGAATTACAAGGACAATGGTGAAACAAACGATTATATGTACTATATTTAATTGGGGCTACAGATTAATATGAAGCAAAAATACCTATTCAAAAGGGTTCTATCTTACAACCATTATTGGACTACCGGTTGATTTAAAGGTAAAATCCTATGTGAATAGGCATTTTTTTGCAAGTTTCATTTTATTAGTAAACACGAGAGTCAGGTTAATCATAGAGCATTGCCTAACTATTCTATGGAGGCGACAAAAAAGTGAACAGAATATATTTAGATCATGCTGCGACTTCACCGATGCATCCGAATGTGATTGATAAGATGATGACGGTCATGAGCCATGACTTTGGGAATCCGTCGAGCATTCATGCGTTCGGGCGGGAAGCACGTCATGTTTTAGATGAAGCGCGTTCGAATATTGCCGCAAGTATCAATGCGGTACGGAATGAGATCATTTTTACAAGTGGTGGAACGGAAGCGGATAATACGGCGATTATCGGGGCTGCGCATGCGAATGAGAAAAAAGGCAAGCACATCATTACAACAGAGATTGAGCATCATGCGATTCTGCATACCTGTCAATTCCTTGAGAAGTCTGGCTTTGAGGTCACGTATTTACCTGTGAATGAAGAGGGCCTCATTTCGATTGCTGATTTAAAAGCGGCATTGCGGGACGATACGATTTTGGTTTCCGTCATGTTTGGCAACAATGAAGTGGGTTCGATCCAACCGATTGCTGAAATCGGACAACTCTTGAGGGAGCACCAAGCCCTTTTCCATACGGATGCGGTGCAGGCATATGGTTTGATTCCTATCGATGTCCGGGAGCTGGGCGTGGATTTATTGAGTGTTTCCGCTCATAAAATCAATGGACCAAAAGGAACCGGTTTCTTATATATGCGTGATGGATTGAAGTTCGCCCCTCATTTATACGGTGGGGAACAGGAACGGAAACGGCGCGCGGGTACGGAAAGTGTCCCGGCGATCGCTGGTTTTTCCGAGGCCGTGTCCATTGCCCAAAGTACGATGAAGAGTAAAACGGAGCAATACAACTCTTTCAAAGACGTATTGCTTGCCGTTTTTGATAAGGCAGAGGTACAATATGAAATTAACGGATCGAGGGAGCACGCGCTTCCACATGTGTTGAATGTCAGTTTTCCTGGTACGAATGTTGAATCGATGCTCGTGAATTTGGACTTGGCCGGCGTCGCGGTATCAAGCGGATCTGCTTGTACGGCGGGGTCCATTGAACCTTCGCATGTTTTGGTCGCGATGTTTGGAAAAGGCTCGGAGCGGACGAAGAATGCGATTCGTTTCAGCTTTGGTCTGAACAATACCGAGCAGGAAGTCAGGGAAGCGGCAGAAATAACCGTGAAGATCGTTAAAAGATTAGTACAACAATAAATTTTTGTAAATAGATGAGGTGACAGAATGAAGAAAGCACCACAAGACACCCGCGTCGTCGTTGGGATGTCAGGGGGCGTCGATTCTTCTGTGTCTGCCCTGCTTTTGAAAAATCAAGGCTATGACGTGGTCGGGATTTTCATGAAAAACTGGGATGATACGGATGAAAACGGGGTCTGTACAGCAACGGAAGATTACAATGATGTGATTGCGGTTTGTAACCAAATCGGAATTCCTTATTATGCGGTCAACTTTGAAAAGCAGTATTGGGATAAGGTTTTCACATACTTCTTGGAGGAGTACAAGGCGGGCCGGACACCGAATCCGGACGTGATGTGCAATAAGGAAATCAAGTTCAAGGCTTTTCTTGAGCATGCGGTGAGCCTGGGTGCCGATTATGTGGCGACAGGTCACTATGCACAGGTCAAGTACCAAGATGGCGAGTACAAGATGCTTCGCGGCGTGGATAATAATAAGGACCAAACGTATTTCTTGAACCAGTTAACGCAAACGCAGCTGGAAAAAGTCATGTTCCCTCTTGGACATATCGATAAGAAGGAAGTCCGTGAAATTGCGAAGGAAGCGGGTCTTGCGACGGCAACGAAGAAAGACTCAACCGGTATTTGCTTTATCGGGGAACGGGATTTCAAAGGCTTCTTGAGCACATATCTACCGGCACAGCCTGGTCAAATGACCACGATGGACGGAAAGGTCATGGGTACACATGATGGCTTGATGTATTATACAATCGGTCAGCGCCACGGCCTTGGTATCGGTGGAAGCGGCGAACCTTGGTTCGTAGCGGGTAAAGACTTGAAACGCAATGTTTTATATGTGTGCCAAGGCTTTAACAATGATGTGCTTTACTCTGATTCACTGAAAGCCGTGAAGATGAGCTGGGTTGCCGAACACATGCCAGCCACTGAATTTACGTGTACGGCTAAATTCCGGTACCGCCAAGTGGATAGCGGCGTTTCGGTGAAAGTCCTGGAAAACGGGGATGTCGAAGTCGTATTTGACGAGCCGGTCCGGGCAATTACGCCAGGGCAATCCGTCGTATTCTATGACGGTGAAGTATGCCTAGGCGGCGGTACGATTGATGAAGTGTTTAAAAAAGGTGAAAAACTGACCTACGTAGGGTAAAATAAGCATGTCCCCAGCTGTATTTGCGGTTGGGGATTTTGTTTGCATTGTAGAAAGACCTAAAATGGTCTCAATGATATACATAAAAAAATGTGATAGCATATGCTATATACTTTTCAATAAAAAATGGAGCGTGAATTAGGATGGATAAGAATCAACAAGGTATTGAGTTTATGCAGCAAGGAAAATATGAGGAAGCGGCGAAGGTTTTTAATGAGGCAATTGAGGAAAACCCGACTGAGCCAGTTGCTTACATAAACTTTGGAAATGTGCTGACTGCGGTTGGCGAGACGGATAAAGCCGTTAAGTTCTATAAAAAGGCAATCGAACTCGATGAAAATGCAGCGGCTGCTTATTATTCATTAGGGAACTTATATTACGAAGTGGATTCAAAGTTGGTTGAAGCGAAGGATATGTTTGAAAAGGCAATCCGTTTGGGACTTGATAACAGTGATGCTTACTTTATGCTTGGACTGACATTGATGGCGTTGGACCAGCCGAAATTGGCGATGCCTTATCTGCAAAGAACGGTGGAATTGAGTCCCGAAGATGTGGATGCGAGGTTCCAATTTGCGCTTTGCCTGGCCAATGCGGAATTATATGATGAGTTAATCAAACAGTTGAATATTGTGGTGGAACAAGACCCTGGTCATGCGGATGCCTATTATAATCTAGGTGTGGCATATGCAGGGCATAAGGAAGATTCCAAGGCTGCCATCGGTTATTTTGAAAAGGCACTGGAAGCACAGCCAGATCATATGCTAGCGGCCCATGGTAAGAAGCTGATGGAAGAAATGGCTGCTGAATAAATAGAATGGAAAAAAGCATGGGAAGGGTGGGGAGAAGCGTTGGCTCAGCAGGATTCGATGGATTTGTTTTCTGAAGAGAAGATGTTTATGAAAGGCCGCCATTTGGTGACGATTTTTCATAACGAAGATAATATGTATTCGGTTGTCAGAATCCGTTTGGATGAAACAAATTTGAATTATGATGAGAAGGAAGCGGTCGTTACCGGGTATTTTCCGAGGATGCATGAGGACGAGGTGTATATATTCTATGGGGCCCTGAAGGAGCATCCCAGGTTTGGCCTTCAATTCCATGTGGAACAATTCCGGAAAGACCTTCCCCGATCCAAGGAAGGCGTCGTCAGTTATTTATCCGGTGAACTATTCAAGGGCATCGGGAAAAAGACGGCCGAGAGCATTGTTGAAAAGCTGGGGGAGAATGCCATTTCCAAAATTCTGGCCCAGCCATCCATTCTTGATGATATTCCGAAGCTGACAGGTGAAAAAGCGAAGAGCCTTTACGATACATTGGTCGAGCACCAGGGCCTCGAGCAGGTGATGATTGCCCTGAATCAATATGGCTTTGGTCCACAGTTATCGATGAAGATTTATCAAACGTATAAACAGGATACCGTCACGATGCTTCAGGGGAATCCCTACAAACTTGTGGAGGATATAGAAGGGATCGGTTTTGGACGTGCCGATGAGCTTGGCCACCAGCTAGGCATTTCAGGCAGCCATCCCGATCGCATCAAGGCTGCCTGCTTATATACGCTTGAATCTCAATGCTTACAGGATGGAAACATCTACATAGAGGCCGAGCAGTTATTAGAAGCCGTCAAACGGTTGCTAGAGGAAAATAAGCGGGACCGAATAGAGTTTACGAATATTTCCTCGGAAATAATCGAATTGACCGAGCAGGGCAAAATTATTGTTGAAGACCAACGAATTTACTTGCCGTCCCTCTACTTTTCGGAGAAGGGAATCGTAGCGAACATAAAGCGCCTGCTAGCCCAAACGGAGTATGAAGACCAGTTTCCGGAATCGGAATTCCTACTTGCGCTTGGTAAGCTGGAAGAACGGCTCAATGTGTCCTATGCTCCTGCTCAAAAAGAAGCGATCCAAACGGCCCTCCAATCGCCAATGTTGATTTTGACGGGTGGTCCAGGTACGGGGAAGACGACTGTCATTAAAGGAATCGTCGAGTTGTATGCGGAACTTCATGGGGTTTCGATGGACATCCACGATTATAAAAAAGAAGGGGCAGATCCTTTTCCATTCGTCCTTGCAGCCCCTACAGGTCGAGCGGCAAAACGGATGGCAGAGTCCACTGGACTTCCGGCGGTGACCATTCATCGATTGCTTGGATGGAACGGAAGCGAGGGTTTTGCTCATGATGAAGATAATCCACTCGAAGGACGAATTGTCATCATTGATGAAGTGTCCATGGTGGATACGTGGCTTGCTCAGAAGTTATTTAAAGCGTTGCCGGAAAATGTCCAGCTGATTTTGGTGGGCGATGAAGATCAGCTTCCATCGGTGGGACCAGGTCAAGTGCTCAAGGATCTGCTCGGGTCAAAGTGTGTGCCCACTGTCAGTCTTGAACATATTTACCGTCAGGCAGATGGTTCATCTATCATTGAACTCGCTCATGATATTAAAAAAGGCCGGCTTCCTGACGATGTGACGAAGCAGCAGGCGGATCGCTCGTTCATTCGTTGTCAGACCGGACAAATCGCTCAGGTGATCGAGAAAGTCGTCGCGAATGCCAGGACGAAGGGTTTCACGGCCAAGGATATTCAGGTGCTGGCACCGATGTACCGGGGGCCTGCAGGAATTGACGCTTTGAATAAGATGCTGCAAGAAGTATTCAATAGCAATAAGGATGAAAAGCGTCGCGAAATCAAATTCGGTGATGTCGTCTACCGGACGGGTGACAAGGTTCTCCAGCTGGTGAATCAGCCGGAGGAGGGCGTCTTCAATGGAGATATGGGTGAAATCGTCTCGATTCTGTTCGCGAAGGAAAATACGGATCATGTAGATAAGGTGATCATCTCGTTTGAAGGCATTGAAGTGACCTACACGAAGCAGGACCTGAACCAGATTACGCACGCGTATTGCTGCTCAATCCATAAATCACAGGGAAGCGAATTTCCGATCGTGATTTTACCTGTCGTGAAAAGTTACTACCGGATGCTACGCCGGAACTTATTGTATACAGCGATAACGCGAAGCAAAAGTTTCCTGATTCTGTGCGGTGAAGAAGATGCTTTCCGCCTGGGTATCGAGCGCAACGATGAAATGCGCAGGAAAACGACCTTACTTGAAAAGCTCCGGGAAACCTTGGATGGGGATTTCCTTACGAAGGAAGTTGCCGGTCCGGATGATAAGGCAGGAGTGCCGGAACATGAGGAAAGCTATCTTGATGTACTCCTGCATGCTGATCCGATGATTGGTATGGGTAATGTTACACCCTATGATTTTATGTAGCCGAAGATTAAATCTTCGGCTTTTTGTCTAGATTTAGTTTATAACTCATAGTTTTAGTGGAATAAATATAGAATGTAATTATACTTAGAATCAAAATAAGGGGGAAACAGTATGAAAAAGGGTTGGTTAATCGGACTAGTAGTCGTGGTCCTGCTTATCATTTTTGGCGCGACTTCCTATAACAGCCTCGTCAGCAGCAGTGAAGATGTGGACAATAAGTGGTCACAGGTGGATAACCAATTAAAACGAAGGGCGGATTTAATCCCGAACCTTGTGGAAACGGTAAAAGGTTATGCTTCACATGAAACGGAGGCCATTAAAGCGGTCAGTGATGCCCGTGCGAAGTTAGCCGGTGCCAATACTACCGAGGATGCAATCGGTGCTGATCAAGAACTGAGCGGGGCCTTGAGCCGTCTCTTGGTGGTAGTGGAGAAGTATCCAAATCTTAAGGCTAATGAGAACTTCAAAAGTCTTATGGATAGCTTGGAAGGAACGGAGAACCGCTTGACTGTGGCGAGAAAAGATTATAACGACCAGGTCACCTCGTATAACAAGGAAATTAAACGTTTTCCAAAGAACATGATGGCAGGTGCATTTGGCTTTGATACGAGACCGTATTATGAAGTGAGTGAACAAGACAAAGAAACACCAAAGGTTGATTTCGGGAGCGATAAGTAATGAAAAAACTTGCTGTGTTTGCGCTCCTTTTCCTTTTCACTTTCAACTTTGCAAACGTAGTCGCAGCAGAACCGAATATCCCAAAACCAGTAGGTGACATCTATGTCCAGGACTTTGCCGGCGTATTGAATGATCAGGAAAAGGCCGAGTTAATTGAGTTGGGAAAAAGGTTGGAGGATGCCAGCAAAGCACAGGTGGCTGTGTTGACCGTCGATTCCATGGAAGGCTCTGAAATCGAAGAATATTCTGTTGAGGCTTTAAGGTCATTCAAACTCGGCGATGCGGATTTGAACAATGGAGTCCTTATTGTCCTCGCCCTCGAGGAAAAGAAAATTCGGATTGAAGTGGGGTACGGATTGGAAGGGGCCATTACGGATATCCAATCTGGACAGATATTGGACAATGTGGCCATTCCGCATTTGAAGGCGAATCAATACAATCTTGCTCTGACTGAAACATATAAGGCCGTCTATAATGAGGTTTTACAAGAGTACAATCTAGGGGAAGACTTTTATCAAGATTATGCCGTTCAACCGGAAGAAAACACTCAGCTATCGGGCATTCAGATTTTCCTCCTCATCATCGTAGCGATCATTGTGGTCTTTTTGGATGCTAAACTTTTCAAAGGATTTTTCCTTCAAACCTTACTCAATATCCTCTTGATGTTCATCAGTCGCGGAGGCGGAGGGGGCGGCCGTGGCGGTGGCGGTCCTCGAGGCGGAGGCGGAGGAAGCTCGGGAGGCGGAGGTTCCAGCAGGGGTTGGTAGAAAGGCAGGACCGGGAAACCGGTCTTCAGAGTGTAGACAAAAGGGGGTCGGAATTATTAAGTTCCGCTCCCCTTTTGAAATTCCTTTCGAATCTTCGCCTAAACTTGCCATGTCCAATTGGGCATCTTCCATACATTCAGGGCAGCCTCCATTTTAAGAACCAAATGTTCGATGCCACCAGTTGATTTTCCCGTTATCATATCAAGTCGATCTCGCTGAATAGATTCGTATTTAGAAAAAGTTAAAACAAAGTTGATTGGAACGGAAGGTACGAGACTCCTGCGGGAAAAGCGTGTCTACGGGAGACCCCGCAGGCGAAAGCCGAGGAGGCTCGCGGACCGCCCGCGGAAAGCGAGTACCTGGAGTGGAAATCAACGTCCACATTGTACAAGCCATAAAAAAGTATAGACAAACTCGATTTTTATAGAGTTTATCTACATTCTGAGGATCGGGAAACCGTTTTTTTTTGCTGAAAAAAGGAATGGAAAACCTTTCAGTACATCTAATGGAGGGGAGGAAGAAATACTAAAAATGTTCGGAGGGGCGGGATGACTTTGCGGACGTTTTCTGTATTGAAGGGGTTGCCGGTCTTTACTGCCCAGGGTGAGAAAATCGGGATGGTTCACGATTTATCACTATCAGATGCTGGGCTGGTGAACGGTCTGGTCATCCATCGGCAAGCATTATTCAAGAAGGAGCTTCTTCTGGCACTGGAAGATATCTTTTCCTTTGGTCCCGATGGGGTCGTCCTGCAGCAGGATATGACACCAAAGAAAATGATGGACGATTCCATCTGGTTTTCAAAGGATGAGGTAGTGGGTCGTATGCTTCTTTCAGAAATGGGCGACGAGCTAGGCTTACTGCAGGACGTATATTTTCTGGAAAAAATGGGCACGATTATAGCGTATGAAACAACGGATGGTTTTTTCTCGGAATCGACAGTGATTGAGTCAAAACAACCACCTACTTTAGGGAAGGATGCCATCATTGTTTCAGTTTATGAACAGTGAGGTGTCCATTTTGGAAATACAATGTCCGAATTGTCGCAGTAAGGATGTCGGGAAAATTGGCGTAAACCAATTTTATTGTTGGAATTGTTTTATAGAAATGACCATTTCTGAAGGTTTGATCAACACGCATCAGGTCGAAGAAGATGGAAGCTTAAGTTCTTTGGATGATTTGTTCGAGGAAAATGACCGCCGCTTCAAATGTAATTAACGGAAGAGGTGCATGTTATGGCTAGACGATTCATGAACATGATGAATTCTAAAACGATAAACAAAAAAATGAAGAGAATTCGAAAGAAAATAAAATCGATGCTCTAACCCATTTAAAAAGCGATGTAATCATATTGATTGCATCGCTTTTCTAGTAAACGGGTATGAAAAAACCTTCCCCTTCGAATAATAAGTGGGCTAGGGAGGTGGGTAAGGTGAGTATTCGCATGAAATGGTTTTATCGACTCGGTTTTTTGTTGCTCTTATTTTTCATCATCTATATTTTTATGAAACTGAAGCCTATGTGGGGGCCCGTTGTTACGGTGGTTTTAACAGTCCTACTGCCATTTTTCATCGGAGCGTTCATTAGTTACTTGCTGCATCCGGTCGTGGAATTCCTGAATAAAAAAGGGATGCGCCGTTGGCTATCGATTGTGATTATTTATTTGGTTTTTTTCGGAGGGATCGGATTTGCGGTATATAAGGGAATTCCCATAATGACCAGTCAAGTACGGGAACTTTCGGAGAGTGTACCGGAACTGGTTGAACAATATCGGAGCAGGGTGGAAAAGCTTAATCATCAAACCGCAGACTGGCCGTTCGGGATCCACGAACGATTCGAGGAAGGCGTTGTCCTTTTTGAAAATTGGTTAAGTGAAATGCCGGAAAAGCTGATGGACTTCGCCTTGAAACTATTCGATTTCGTACTTTTAATTGGCATCATCCCATTCATCGCTTTTTATATCCTGAAAGATTTTGCTTCTTTAAAAAGGATGGCCTGGTACATGACGCCGAAAAGGTGGCGCAAGCAGGGCCGTGCCTTTGTCCAAGATGTCGATGCTTCTCTTGGGGGATATATCCGGGGACAGATTATCGTATGTGCTGCGATCGGCGTGATTTCATCCTTGCTGTTTTGGATCACCGGGATGGAATATCCTTTATTATTGGGTGCAATCATCGGGATAACGAACGTAATCCCTTATTTTGGTCCCATCATCGGGGCCATTCCAGCGGTCATCATAGCCGCTACCATTTCTGTCAAAATGGTGATCATCGTCGTTGTCATCGTGGCCATCCTGCAATTTCTTGAAGGGAATATTTTGTCGCCACTCATTGTCGGGAAAAGCCTTCATATGCACCCACTTTTCATCATGTTTGCCCTCCTGGCTGGTGGTGAGGTAGGCGGAATTATTGGAATGGTGCTTGCGATCCCGATTTTGGCCATTTTGAAAGTTTTCGTGCAGCATGCCAGGGTTCATTTCAGAAAGGAGCCGCCGCTTATTGACAAATAAAACTCTTGTGAATATAATCCAATACATAAGATAATTCGTTGAAGGACGAAGTATGCTGAAGACCATCTAAAAGAGAGGCATCCCCTTAGGCTGAAAGGGATGGCGAGGTGAAGAGCAGCAGAAAGCTAGTCCGGAGAGCAGTTAATACCTGCCGTCTTGCCGCGTTAAGGCATTTATGAAGGTGATGGACAAGGTGTTTTTGTGTCCATAATCAGGGTGGTACCGCGAGTTGACTCTCGTCCCTGTTTTTGGGATGGGAGTTTTTGTCGTGCGCAAAATTACATATTTTTTAGAGGAGGATATATAGATGAAGTATTTAACTGGTGCTCAAATCCGCCAAATGTATTTAGATTTCTTTAGTGAAAAAGGTCATAATATCGAACCAAGCGCGTCATTGGTTCCGCATGAAGATCCATCATTGCTTTGGATCAATTCCGGGGTAGCCACATTGAAAAAATATTTTGATGGACGGGTGATTCCTGAAAATCCAAGAATTACGAATGCTCAAAAAGCAATCCGTACAAATGATATCGAGAACGTGGGGAAAACAGCACGCCATCATACATTCTTTGAAATGCTTGGTAACTTCTCCATTGGTGAGTACTTTAAAGAAGAAGCGATCACATGGGCTTGGGAATTCCTGACCGACGAAAAGTGGATTGGTTTCGATAAAGAAAAGTTAGCCGTAACGATCCATCCGGAAGATGAAGAAGCATTCGAGATTTGGAACAAGAAAATCGGCATTCCTGCTGAACGAATCATTCGTCTGGAAGAAAACTTCTGGGATATCGGTGAAGGTCCGAGTGGCCCGAATACGGAGATTTTCTATGATCGTGGACCTGAATATGGAGATGACCCGAATGACCCAGAATTATTCCCAGGTGGCGAAAATGAACGTCATTTAGAAGTCTGGAACCTTGTTTTCTCTCAATTCAACCATAATCCGGACGGTTCTTACACACCGCTTCCAAAGAAAAATATAGATACAGGCATGGGGCTTGAGCGTATGGCTTCTGTCGTGCAGAATGTAGCAACCAACTACGACACGGACCTCTTCACGCCGATCATTCATGCGGTAGAAGAAATCGCCGATGTGAAATATGGTGTCGATTCCGAGAAAGATGTGGCATTCAAAGTCATCGCCGACCATATCCGGACAGTGGCATTCGCTGTTGGGGATGGGGCACTTCCATCCAATGAAGGAAGAGGTTATGTATTACGCCGTTTACTGCGCAGAGCGGTTCGTTATGCTAAGCAAATCAACATCAACCGTCCATTCATGTTTGAACTTGTGACAGTGGTGGGAGAAATCATGAAGGATTTCTACCCAGAAGTTCTCGACAAGAAGGACTTCATTGCGAAAGTGGTCAAAAATGAAGAAGAACGTTTCCATGAAACGCTTCATGATGGTCTTGCAATCCTTTCTGAAGTCATCAAGAAGGAAAAAGAAAAAGGCAACACAGTCATTCCTGGTAGCGATGCATTCCGTTTGTATGATACATACGGCTTCCCGATTGAGTTGACGGAGGAATATGCGGAAGAAGAAGGCATGACAGTTGACCAAGATGGCTTCGCAAAAGAGATGGAAGCGCAACGCGAACGTGCACGTTCTGCTCGCCAAGATGTAGACTCCATGCAAATCCAAGGTGGAATATTAGGTGAGATTAAAGTCGAAAGTGAATTTGTCGGATATGAACAAGCTTCAATTGAAGCGAAAATCGTAGCCATCGTGAAAAATGGTGAGCTTACGACGGAAGCACATGAAGGCGAAGATGTACAGGTAATCCTGGATAAAACGCCATTCTATGCGGAAAGCGGCGGGCAGATTGCCGATAAAGGAACGCTTGTGAGTGAATTGGTGAAAGTGGATGTCCTTGATGTGCAAAAAGCACCGAATGGCCAAAACCTACACCGTGTCACGGTTACGGCGGGTACATTAACAACTGATGCAACAGTCATGGCAGCGGTCAATCAAGAAAACCGTATCCAGATTACGAAAAACCACACGGCTACACATCTTCTACACCAAGCTTTGAAGGATGTCTTAGGAACGCATGTCAATCAAGCCGGATCGCTTGTACAAGCGGAGCGCCTTCGTTTTGACTTCTCACACTTCGGTCAGATTACGGCAGAAGAAATTGAACAAATCGAAACGATTGTAAACGAAAAAATTTGGCAAAGCTTACAAGTGAATACGGAATATAAAAATATCGAAGAAGCAAAAGCGATGGGTGCGATGGCCCTATTCGGTGAGAAATATGGCAAGATTGTCCGTGTCGTTCAAATAGGCGACTATAGCCTTGAGCTATGTGGTGGTGTCCATGTACCGAATACAGCAGTGATCGGCTTATTCAAAATTGTTTCTGAAAGTGGCATCGGGGCGGGTACACGCCGGATTGAAGCCGTTACAGGAGCGGGAGCCTACAACTTGATGGCTGAACAGATTCATGTATTGAAGGATGCAGCGTCTAAATTGAAAACGAATATGAAGGATGTTCCTGCAAGAATCGAAACCATTTTGGCGGATGCTAAAGAACTTCAACGTGAGAACGACAGCCTTGCTGCTAAATTAAGCAATATCGAAGCGGGAAGCCTTGTTTCGAACGTAAAAGAAATCAATGGCGTGAAAGTCCTTGTGGCCAAAGTCCAAGCTACTGACATGAATAATTTACGTGCGATGGCAGATGAGTTAAAACAAAAACTTGATTCAGTCATTATCGTGTTGGGATCGGCTCAAGGAGATAAAGTCAACTTAATAGCCGGCGTTACGAAAGATTACATCGATCGCGGTTTCCATGCAGGTAAATTGATTAAAGAAGTCGCTACACGCTGCGGTGGCGGAGGCGGTGGACGCCCAGATATGGCACAAGCAGGTGGGAAAGACCCAGAAAAATTGGATGCGGCACTTAATTTTGTTGAAGAATGGGTCCTAACGATTTCATAATCAGTGAAAAGTGTTGTACAATGAGGTAATGATGGAATTCTAAGACGCTGAGGAGAGGTGTATGATAATGAGTTCCTTTGATAAAACGATGAAGTTCAATTTCCCTGAAGAACCATTCGAAAGAGATGTTCAGCAAGTCTTGTCAAAAGTGTATGTGGCTCTCCAGGAAAAAGGGTATAATCCGATTAACCAGATTGTCGGTTATTTATTATCAGGTGACCCGGCCTATATCCCGCGCCATATGGATGCTCGCAACTTAATCCGCAAGCTGGAACGCGATGAAATCATTGAAGAATTGGTCAAATCGTATCTTAAGAACCATCGAGAGGAATACTAATGCGCACAATGGGTCTTGATTTAGGTTCAAAAACCATCGGTGTCGCCGTGAGTGACGCGATGGGTTGGACTGCACAAGGATTGGAAACAATCAAAATTAACGAAGCTGGAAACGAATTCGGCTTAAAACGTCTCAAGGAAATCATACAAGAATACGAAGTTTCTAAGATTGTCATTGGTCTCCCGAAAAACATGAACGGAACCATTGGCCCGCGCGGCGAAATCAGTCAAGAATTCGCCAAGCGCTTAGAATGGAAATTCAAGCTGCCAGTGTTTCTCTGGGACGAACGGTTGACAACGATGGCAGCTGAACGTGTCCTTCTCGAGGCGGACGTTAGCCGAAGTAAACGCAAGAAAGTCATTGATAAAATGGCAGCTGTCATGATTCTACAAGGGTTCTTGGACAGACAAACAAATTCAATATGAGGTGAAGATAAATGGAACACGGTGAAAACAATATTACAGTAGTAGATGAGAATGGTAACGAACAGCTTTGTGAGATCTTATTCACATTTGACTCTGAGAAATTCAACAAATCTTACGTACTTTATTACCCAATGTCTGCTGAAGATGACGAGGAAGAAATTGAAATCCACGCTTCATCATTCACACCAAGTGAAGACAGCAAAGATGGTGAGCTTGCTCCAATCGAAACTGAAGAAGAGTGGGATCTAGTCGAGGAAATGTTGAATACATTCCTTGATAATGAAGAAGCAGAAGAAGAAGGAAGATAATTTCTCAAAAACTGGCCTTGTATCCCAAGGCCAGTTTTTTTTAGTATGTCCCCATTCCCTTATCTTTTCTCCACAAACAAGAGAATAAAAGTAGCGACTGGACCTAAAACTAATGATAATAGAAACCAATTTAAACCCGTTCTGTTTTTACCCTGGGCAATTCCGGCATTGATTAATGCTAATGTGCCCCACCTCATGACATAGGAATTATCCATTTTTTCCACACCCTTCCACACTAAAAGGATTTTATCATGAATATCCAAATAGTTGTATGAATTAAAGGAACTGATACAACGAAGTTCGGAAAATTCATTGTATTTACATAGACGGGAACCTATCACTTTATTCCTATAAAATAACCACCTTCTATTGACAAAACTGGCCTTCTTTTGCCATAAATAGAGTAGGAACGAAGGTAGTTATACAAAAAACATGTATTTATTTGTAGGTTTTAGTATAATATTCGAAGCAAAGTTATTCTTAGAGAAAGCATCTTCTAGAAACAATCTGTAGTGGGTGTGCAGTTTGCAGGGGGAATGGAAATGGATGAAAAGGATCAAAAGCTATCTAAAAAACAACATATTCGAATGAAGATGCTAGAACAACAAGGGGAGGCCAAGCTTGTCCGTAAAATTATCATGATTACGATTGCTGCACTTATTTTAATTGTAGGGATAGTCGTGCTTGTGGGATTCTTCTATATTAACTCGGCGATGAAGCCCTTTGATCCAGAGGATGATACGATCAAGACGGTGAAAATACCGATTGGTTCATCCATTAGTGATATTTCGATTTTGCTTGAAGAGCAGGAAATCATCAAAGACGCGCGTGTTTTCAAATATTATATTAAGTTCCGAAATGAATCCGGCTTTCAGGCAGGAGAGTATAAGCTCTCTCCATCGATGCCAATCAAGGATATTGTGACGAGCATCAAAACCGGGAAACTGATGAAAGAGGCCGTCCTTAGGATAACGATTCCGGAAGGCAAGCAGCTAGTCCAAATAGCCGATATTATCGCTGTGAAGACAGATCAAGACTCTAAAGAGATATTTAAGAAATTGAATAATGAGGAATTCGTAAAATCCATGCAAACGAGATTCCCTGAGCTTCTGACATCGGAAATCGATAATGAAAATGTCGTATATCCACTTGAAGGGTACCTGTATCCGGCAACCTATGACTTTTATGAAGAAAAACCATCCATTGAATCCATGGTAGTGGAGATGCTTCAGAAAACGGAGGAAACCCTTCAGCCATTCGAATCACTGATGGAGAAAAAAGAGTATACGGCCCACCAGCTATTGACATTTGCCTCACTCGTTGAAGAAGAAGCAACAGCTCAGGTCGATCGCAAAACCATAGCTTCCGTCTTTTATAATCGACTCAAGGAAGATATGCCATTACAAACGGATCCTACCGTTTTGTATGCAAAAGGCTCACACAAAGACAGGGTCCTATACAAAGACCTTGAGGTGAAATCACCATATAATACGTACAAAAACAAAGGCCTGACTCCAGGTCCGATCGCTAACGCCGGAAAGTCCTCGATTGAAGCGGTCTTAAAGCCTAAGAAGACCGATTACCTTTATTTCTTGGCTACACCTGAAGGAGAAGTTCTATATTCCAAAACACTGGAAGAGCACAATAATAAAAAGGCACAGCATATTACCAATAAATAAATGGCAAGGGCAATAGGGACTAAGGGGAGAGGGATATTACTTTCCCCTTGTTTTTATGATAGAATAGTAAACGTAAAAATTTCAGATCCGATTTTATTGATGACTGTAACTCGGCTTTTGCCGGGTTTTATTTTGAAAAGATAAGGAAACGTAGATAGTCAAGTGATGCTGGTTCTAGTTCGTTTTGTATATGATGCGGAATTTCATTGAGAGCCGGCCAAGACGCTTTCGTTTTTTTTATCATTGGAGGAAATGTCTTGAACGGAAAAATAGACCAATATCTTCACGACTTACTTCCGGAACGTACCGGATTGATTAAGGAGCTAGAGGATTTTGCAAGGGAACATAATGTACCGATCATGGAGCCTGAAGGAATAGAGGTGCTGCTACAGATTTTGAGGCTTCACCAACCGAAGGCCATATTGGAAGTGGGCGCAGCAATCGGATATTCGGCGATTAGAATGGCAGAAACCTTACCGGATGTGCGTATTGTCACGCTGGAACGGAATGAAGCGCGTATTGAACAGGCGAAGGCGAACATAGCCAAGTCTGGTCTTTCGGAGCGAATCACACTCATAGAAGGCGATGCACTAGAAGCAGGGCCTCACGTGAAGGATCATGGCCCGTTCGACATCATCTTTGTGGATGCAGCGAAAGGACAGTACAAGCGTTTCTTTGAGCTGTTCGAACCTTTCCTGAATGAAGCTGGCATAATCATTACTGATAATGTATTATTTAAAGGCTTGGTTGCTGAAAACATCGAAGAGATGGAAATGACGAGACGTAAGCGAGCGCTTATTAGAAAAATAAAAGACTTTAATATCTGGCTGCATGACCATCCTCATTACGATACCGTAATTTTACCGATTGGTGATGGTGTAGCTATTAGTAAACATAGAGGTGACAAACATGAAAAAGCCTGAATTACTGGTGACTCCGATAAATATCGCACATCTAGCTGAACTGATCGAGGCGGGTGCTGATGCATTCGTAATCGGTGAGCAGCGTTATGCGCTTCGTTTAGCGGGGGAGTTCACTCGTGTGGACGTTAAGAAGGCAATTGAAATGGCGCATACTGCAGGTAAAAAAGTATACGTGTCCATGAATGCAATCTTTCATAATGATAAAGTGGACGAGCTTGAAGACTATATAGCTTTCCTACAAGAAGCAGGAGCTGACCGGATTATCTACGGTGACCCCGCAGTCCTGATGGCTGTAAGGGCTGTTGCCCCTGATATGCCATTACATTGGAACACAGAGATGACGGTTACCAACTGGTACACCTGTAATTACTGGGGGAAACGCGGAGCGGTGCGGGCCGTTGCAGCCCGTGAAATCAGCTTGGACGAAATCATCGAAATGAAGGAGCATGCCGAAGTTGAAATTGAAGTTCAAGTTCACGGCATGACATGTATGTTCCAGTCGAAGCGTACGCTACTTGGCAACTATTTCGAATACCAAGGCAAGGCGTTGGAAGTCGGAAACCGAACAGAACAAAAGAATATGTTCCTGCATGATACGGAACGTGAAAATAAATACCCGATATATGAAGATGAAAACGGTACACATATCATGAGTCCGAATGATATGTGCATGATTGATGAACTTCAGGAATTGATGGAAGCGGAAATGGATTCCCTGAAAATCGATGGGGTCCTGAAAACGCCCGAATACATTGTGGCCGTCACAAGATTATACCGTGAGGCGATAGATTTATGTGCGGATGATCCAGATCGCTATGAGGATGTCAAAATGGAATTGTTCGAAAAAATCCAAGCGATTCAACCTGATAACCGTGAGTTAGATACCGGATTCTTCTTTAAAGAATCGGTTTATTAAGTAAGGGAAAGAGGAGGAATAGCCTTGAATGCTATTGCTGATAAAATTTCCAAGATAGTTGATGGAAAGAGAGTCATTGTAAAAAAACCTGAATTGCTGGCTCCTGCTGGTAATCTGGAAAAACTAAAAATCGCTGTCCATTATGGCGCAGATGCCGTATTCATTGGTGGACAGGAATATGGTCTCCGTTCGAATGCCGGAAACTTCACGTTTGAAGAAATGAAGGAAGGCGTCGAGTTCGCTAAAAAGTATGGTGCGAAAATATATGTGACTACGAATATCTATGCCCATAATGAAAATATCGATGGTCTTGAAGAATATATGGAAGGCCTTCGTGATACGGGGATTCATGGAATTATCGTGGCAGATCCATTGATCATCGAAACGTGTAAGCGTGTGGCTCCGGAAGTAGAAATTCATCTGAGCACGCAACAATCGCTTACGAACTGGAAGGCTGTCCAGTATTGGAAAGAAGAAGGTCTGGAGCGTGTCGTGCTAGCTCGTGAGACGAGTGCTGATGAAATCCGTGAAATGAAGGAAAAAGTCGACATCGAAATTGAAACCTTCATACATGGGGCAATGTGTATTGCCTATTCAGGCCGTTGCACACTTTCCAACCATATGACGGCACGTGACTCCAACCGGGGAGGATGCTGTCAGTCTTGCCGTTGGGATTATGACTTGTACGAATTGAATCAGGATGGGGAGAAAGCGTTATTCGATAAAGAAGATGCACCATTCGCGATGAGTCCGAAAGATTTGAAGTTGATCGAATCCTTGCCAGGCATGATCGAAATTGGGATTGATAGTTTAAAAGTCGAAGGCCGGATGAAATCCATTCACTACATCGCAACGGTAATTAGTGTCTACCGTAAAGTGATTGATGCGTATTGCGCAGATCCGGATCATTACGAGATTCAACCTGAATGGTTGGAAGAGCTTGATAAATGTGCAAACCGTGAGACGGCTTCATCGTTCATGGAGGGGGAAATCCCTGGGTATAAACAACAAATGTTCGGGAATCATACCGTAAAGACTCGCTTTGACTTCGCTGGATTGGTACTTGATTATAATGAGGAAACTCAAATTGCTACCTTACAGCAGCGTAACTTCTTCAAGCCTGGTGATGAAGTGGAATTCTTCGGACCCGAGATTGAGAACTTTACTCAAAAAATCGGCATTATCTGGGATGAAATGGGTAAAGAGTTGGACGCAGCACGTCATCCGCTTCAAATTGTCCGCATTCAAGTAGATAAGCCGGTATATGTGAACAATATGATGCGTAAGGAGAATTAACATGACAAGGAAAAAACCAGTAGTCATCGGAGTTACCGGTGGGTCGGGATCAGGTAAAACAAGTGTAACACGCTCAATTTTTGAATTCTTCAATGGACATTCCATCTTGATGCTCGAACAAGATTATTATTATAAAGATCAAAGCCACTTGCCGTTTGAGGAACGCTTGAAAACGAATTATGATCATCCGTTTGCATTCGATAATGACTTATTGATTGAACACATCAATGCATTATTGAAATATGAAACGATTCAGAAACCGGTTTATGATTACGCGAACCATACGCGGTCAGATGAAATCATAACGGTTGAACCACAAGACGTCATCATTCTTGAAGGAATCTTGGTATTGGAAGACCAACGCCTAAGAGACTTGATGGATATGAAGCTCTATGTGGATACAGATGCAGATTTGCGAATCCTTCGACGTATGACTCGTGATATTAAAGAGCGTGGCCGTTCCTTGGATTCTGTCATCGATCAATATATCAGCGTCGTTCGCCCGATGCATAATCAGTTCATCGAACCGACGAAACGATATGCCGATATCATCATTCCTGAAGGTGGGCAAAACCATGTGGCAATTGACCTCATGGTAACAAAAATACAAACAATCCTTGAACAAAAGTCTTTTTTGTAATAACATAGCATAAATAATGATAGGTGCCATTTTACCTCATATATATAAAAATCCCAATTATTTATAGGGAAAGACTGGACAAATGTTGGAAAACACAATAATCTATTCTTGATACAGAACGAACCGGCTGCTTAATGCAGTCGGTTTATATACTAAGGGACGGTTGTTCCGTAGTGGCATGTGATTATATATATTTTTTTTCGGGTAAGCACTTATAGAGTACATAAACTGGTCACGGCGGGATGTCAGCTGTGAAGAATTTGAAGGAGTGAAGGGTTTTGGCAATTGAAAAAGTATATCCAATGACTAACGAAGGTAAAGCGAAGTTAGAACAGGAACTAGAACATTTAAAGTCGGTTAAACGTAAAGAAGTGGTGGAAAGAATCAAAATCGCCCGTAGTTTTGGCGATCTTTCAGAGAACTCTGAGTATGATTCTGCAAAAGAAGAGCAAGCATTTGTTGAAGGTCGTATCACTACCATCGAAAACATGATTCGTAATGCTAAAATCATTGAAGACAATGATTTGAATACAGATACAGTAACTCTTGGTAAGTCTGTAACATTCATAGAACTTCCAAATGGTGATGAAGAAACGTATTCCATCGTGGGTAGCGTTGAAGCAGATCCATTCGAAGGCAAAATCTCGAATGATTCTCCCATTGCCAAAAGCTTGATTGGGAAAAAAGTTGGCGACAAAGTATCAATCCTAACGCCAGGCGGCGAAATGAGCGTCAAAATCGTTTCTATTAGCTAATAGCGTTTTCCAGGAGGATGTCCATGAGGGCATCCTCTTTTTAGTGTTTAAAAATCCCAACCTCGTCAACAATGGTAACGAGGTGTTTCTATATGAAAAAGAAACGAATGAGGATACTTGCAGTTGTCTTGGCTATGTTCATGCTGATGCTTATTGGCCGAATAGCTTATATCCAACTAGTGTCTACAGAATCCTTTTCCAAGCATGATGTGAATTTAATAGAAGCAAGTGTAAACCAACGCTCGCAAATTTTAAAGATTGACGACGGACGGGGGAAGTTTTACGACCGAAATGGCATTCCACTTGCCCATGAAGAAATCCCGACACTTGTTTTGTTTCCGTTTTTAAATAAGATGAACTGGCCTATAGATCAAGTCGCCTCCATAATCGGCAGGACGGAATGGGAACTGAGACAGTCGATCGCAGAAGCGAAAGATCCCTTTGTTTTTGGTGGGGATGACCCGATCGAGCTAACCTTGGATCAGTCCAAGGCAATCAATGAATTGAAAATCCCTGGCGTATTTGCGGTGAACGAAAAGCTATATCATGATCAAATACCCGCCGCACAATTGATTGGTACAACGAATATATCGGATGCCGAAAAGAAAAAGCGCTACCCGGATATGCAGCTTTCTGCAGATACGAAAATTGGCAATACGGGTTTACAAAGGACATTTGATGAGTTCTTACTTTCCGATGGAGAATCAAAGCTCGTATTTCATGTCGATGCCAGTGGGGGTCCGATGTTTGGCGTGGACGTAAAATACGTGGAACCTGCCAACCCTCTTTACCCTGTCAAAGTGATCACGACCATCGATAAGAGCATTCAAGAAGAAGCAGAGAAGCTCGTGGATGAGCGCGGGATTGAAAAAGGTGGACTTGTGCTGATTGATATTGAAAAAAGCGAAATCGTGGCCATGGTGTCCCGCCCCGCCCTTAATAAAAAGGACCCCAATGGCGAAGGTGCCATCAATACGATGCTCACTCAAAAAACGCCCGGATCCGTTTTTAAAACGGTAACGGCAGCAGCTGTCATTGATTACGAGGCTGCGAGCCCGACTAGAACGTTTGATTGTGATAAAACGATTGAAGGGGAAGCCGATAAACAGAGAGAGCTTGGCAGGCTGAATTTTGAGAATAGCTTTGCCCAGAGCTGTAACAGGACATTTGCCGAATTATCGAAGGAAATCGCCGTAAAGGATCCGGACTTTTTGGATAAATATGCTGAAATGTTGGGGTTGGTTGGCCAATCCGGATGGCAGGGGGATGTTTACCATACGGCCGTCACCCAGTTGTACCATGAACAAAAAGGAAAGGTATGGCATGATGAACAATTGAAAAAGGATCCGAAAATGATTGCCAAGACATCCATTGGTCAACAGGATGTCCAAACCACACCACTTGCCATTGCCAATATGATGGCGACCATTGCAAGAGGAGGGAAGAAAGAACAGGTCAAAGCAGTTTCGAAGGTAGAATTCGACAACGGCACGACAGTAGTCGACTTTCCTACACAAACAATGGCGGGAGATACAGTGAAGCCTTATACGGCGATGAAATTGCAACATCTTTTACGAAAGGTGGTCACGGAAGTGAAAGGGACCGGTGCTTCTCTAAAGAACCTTCCTGTTGAGGTCGCAGGGAAATCGGGGACTGCACAGACTAACATTGAAAAAGGGGAGCTCAATAAATGGTTTGCTGGGTATTTTCCGTATGAAAATCCCAAATATGCACTGGTTACGGTGAATTTTGAAACAAATGAAAGTAGTTCCAGCATGACGCCTCTATTTTCAGATATTGTAAATATTCTATATAGCAAGGACCAGAATATACGCGAGAATTGACGAAAAGTGTAGGAAACCTTCCCCTTCTATCTCCAGCTGAATCATGATAGAATGAGGCTGAAAGTAAAGGTAGGGAGGAATGGACCTTGAGTTCTAGATTCAATCAGAGAGATCAAAAACGAAAATTAAATAAAATTTATAATATCGCGATTACCATCGTATCCATTCTCATTGTCATTGTGGCAGCCACGATTTTCCTTAGTGATGACGATTCCACAGAAAAAGCGACAACCGAGCCGAAACAAACCACTGAAAAACAACAGAAGAAAGCTGAGAAAACAGAGAAAAAAGAAGATGCACCAGGAGTCGAGGAAGAAGAAGCAGATGAAGAAGATTCAGAAGCGACAGATACGACTGAGGAAGATAAGGACAAGGTTGCTGAGCTTGTAGAAGTGGAGGCAAGCGGAGATGGCAATGTCGAGAAGGCTTATACGAGTGAGGGTTGGAAACCGGTTGGTACAGAGCAAGCGGGTGAACATACGACAAGCTTCGAAAAGGGTTCGGTTGACTGGAATGAAATGCGTAAGGCGATTGCCCTTGGAGCTGGTGTGGACGAAGGCAGCATGAAGTTATGGTGGTTACAAAACGGTGGATCTCCGAGTACGGCCATCGGCACTGTTTCAGATGGAAACGAATCACAAACGTATCGTGTACATATCGAGTGGGTGGACGGTTCTGGATGGAGACCAGTCAAAGTCGAAGAATTGAAAGTGAATGATAAAAAGTAAGCATGAAAATCCCGAAAAGCGATGGCTTTCCGGGATTTTCTTCATTTTTTCGCTTTAAAATGGACGACGGCGCTATAGAAGCGGCGTCCTTCTTCACTGACATACATTTGGTGTGATACGGAGTGCACCTGTAGCAAGATCGCTTTGTTGATCTCGATTTGGGATTGGACCTTTTCTTCTAGGCTCTTGATGCTTTCCGCTTCGAAAAATTCAATTTTATCTTCGAATAAATTTAAATCAAGTTGAAAATCCATACTATATTCCTCCAAGGTTTTGATAGTGTTAGTGTACCATCAAATCTGGTGAAACTGCCTAAAAAATGCGAACCGTTTTTATTAACTCTCATATTCTGTTCATAGGTATAAATTATTCCTCATAAAAAGGTGATTAATATGGGCAGAGAGTTTTTGGAACTATTCGATGAATGGTCTAAATCGTATGATGAATCCGTCGAGGGACAGGATATTGAATATCAAGAGGTTTTTAAGCATTATGACAAAATATTGGATAGTGTCGTAAGCCGGTCCCATGGTCATGTATTGGAGTTTGGGGTAGGAACGGGGAACTTGACGGAACGGATGATAAAAGCCGGTCGCGCAGTATCTGGGATTGAGCCATCCCCGGCCATGAGAGAAATAGCAATCAGAAAATTACAGGATAAAACGGAAATCGTGGATGGTGATTTCATCGATTTTCCGATGCCGAAACAGGTTGATTCAATCGTTAGTACGTATGCTTTTCACCATTTAACGGATGAAGAAAAAGAAAAAGCCATTGCCAACTATGGAAAGTTACTGAATGCTGGTGGTAGAATAGTGTTTGCGGATACCATGTATCAATCAAAAGAAGCGCATGATCAGGCGATTCGGGATGCAGAGGATGCAGGCTTTCATAATTTGGCGAAGGATTTGCAAACGGAATATTACACGACGATTCCTTTTTTGGAAAAAGTGCTTGTAAAACATGGGTTCACTGTGAATTTTGAGCGTTGCAATTCATTTGTTTGGATTATGGAGGCGGAAAAAATATAGGAAGAGGTTTTTAACTAATGAAGGTAGCCATAATCGGAGCAATGGAAGAAGAAGTGACGATTTTACGCGATAAATTGGAAGGGCTGGAACAGGTGACGATTGCCGGTTCGGAATTCAATACAGGGTCATTGAATGGAATCGATGTCATTTTGCTTAAATCAGGAATCGGAAAAGTGAATGCGGCCATGTCGACCGCAATCCTTTTGGAAAAGTTCAAACCGGATGCAGTCATTAATACGGGATCTGCAGGTGGATATCACCCTGATTTGAATGTCGGCGATGTCGTCATTTCAACTGAAGTGCGCCATCATGATGTGGATGTAACGATTTTTGGCTATGAATATGGTCAAGTGCCACAACTGCCTGCTGCTTTCATCCCGGATGAAAAGCTATTCACAATAGCAGAAGAAGGGGCTAAAGAAATTAAAGATATCCAAGTGGCAAAAGGATTGATCGTGACGGGTGATTCGTTCATGAATGATCCGGTTCGTGTCGAATTCGTCAGAGGTAAATTCTCTAATTTATATGCGGTAGAAATGGAAGCGGCAGCAATCGCTCAGGTTGCACATCAATTCCAGACACCGTTTGTTATTATTCGCTCGCTTTCGGATATCGCTGGCAAGGAGTCCAATGTTTCCTTTGATCAATTCCTGGAAACGGCGGCGCTTCATTCAGCGGAACTGATTCTGAAAATGGTTGAAAAAATGAAATAAGCCACAAAACAGCTAGTGATCAGCGGAAGCCATTCCGCTGATTATTCTTTATCTCCACCTTTAAACCAACTAAGCTTCTAAGAAAACTTAGAGAGGATGTCCACTATGAAGGTCATTCACAACATACATGATTTGATTGGCAAGACGCCCATGATGGAAATCACTTCTTTCACGATTCCGGATGATGTCCGGATTTATGCTAAATTGGAATTCCTCAATCCTGGGGGAAGCGTGAAGGATCGTCTTGGCCAAGAACTTTTGAAGCAAGCGTTTGCCACGGGAGCATTAAAAAGGGGTGGGACCATTATCGAACCGACCGCTGGAAATACAGGGATAGGTTTAGCCTTGGCAGCGATTAACCAGGGTGTCGATGTGATTTTTTGTGTACCGGAGCAATTCAGTAGCGAGAAGCAGGAGCTGATGCGTGCTCTTGGTGCAAAAGTTGTGCAAACCCCTACTGAAGATGGCATGAAAGGAGCCATTGCCAAATCGAAGGAACTTCTTGCCGAAATTCCTGGTGCATACTGTCCTCAACAGTTTGCCAATCCCTCGAATCCGGAGACGTATTATAAAACCCTTGGTCCGGAAATTTGGGAGCAGCTCAATGGCAAGGTCGATGTATTTGTTGCCGGTGCGGGAACTGGAGGAACCTTCATGGGGACATCCCGATATTTAAAAGAACAAAACCCTGCAGTCAAAACCGTCATCGTCGAACCGGAGGGATCCATCTTAAACGGCGGGAAAACGGGACCCCATAAAACGGAAGGAATCGGCATGGAGTTTTTACCTGCTTACATGGATGAGGCGTATTTTAATCAGATTCATACGATAACCGATCAAGAGGCCTTTGCCAAGGTGAAAGAATTAGCCTTGAAAGAAGGACTGCTCGTCGGGAGTTCCTCTGGTGCTGCGTTTGCCGCGGCCTTGATGGAAGCGGAAAAGGCCCGGGCAGGTACAAATATCGTGGTCGTTTTTCCGGATTCCAGCGAGCGTTATTTAAGCAAAAATATTTATCGGGGAGGCCTATGAAGTGAGGAAGAAGACACAATTGATTCATGGAGGCATTTTTGGCGATCAAAAAACAGGGGCCGTATCGGTGCCAATCTATCAGGTAAGCACATACAAACAGGATGGGCCTGGAAAGCACAGGGGCTTTGAGTACTCCCGTACCGGCAATCCGACCCGCCATGCTCTCGAGGAATTGATCAAGGAGCTTGAAGGGGGGAAACGGGGATTTGCCTTTGGTTCCGGAATGGCGGCAATGACGGCTGTGATGATGCTCTTTAATCAAGGGGATCATATCTTGCTGACTGATGACGTTTATGGAGGCTCTTTTCGGGTGATGACAAAAATCCTGAACCGTTTTGGGCTAGAGGCCACCTTTATCGATACGAGTGATATAGACTCTATAGAAAAAGGGATTAAGCAGAATACAAAAGCGCTGTTCATTGAATCCCCGACCAATCCTTTATTGAAAATCACCGATCTTGAAGAAATAGCTAAAATAGCGAAGGCACACAGCCTGCTAACCATTGTGGATAATACGTTCAGTACTCCATATTGGCAAAATCCGCTTACGCTCGGGGCAGATATCGTTCTCCATAGTGCAACGAAGTATCTTGGGGGCCACAGTGACGTTGTGGCTGGTCTTGCCGTCGTGAATGACGAAAGATTAGGGGAAGACCTTCACTTTGTCCAGAACTCCACAGGAGGCGTGCTGGGGCCTCAAGATTCCTGGTTGTTGATGCGCGGAATGAAAACACTCGGCATTCGAATGGAAGAACACGAAAGGAACACCTCGGCAATTGTCCGTTTCCTAACCGGGCATGAATCAATTTCAAAAGTGTATTATCCAGGCCTCGTCAATCATCCCAACCATGAAATTGCCAAAAAGCAATCCCGGGGTTTTGGTGGCATGGTCTCATTCGATGTCGGCAGTGGTGAGAAGGCAGAACGGGTGCTTCAAAAAGTGAAATACTTCACCCTTGCTGAAAGCCTTGGGGCTGTGGAGAGCCTTATATCGGTTCCGGCCTTGATGACTCATGCCTCGATTCCAGCCGAACGACGCGCAAACTTAGGCATCACGGATGGATTAATCCGAATATCCGTAGGGCTGGAAGATGTGGAAGACCTCTTGGAAGATCTAGAACAGGCGTTAGAAGGATAGAACCACTTACACAGTTTCCTCCCATTATTTACACCCAACCATTTGGAATTAATATGGTAGAATGAGATATAGATTGTTTACTAGAAGAAAGAAGGGGTGAATGGGATGAAAAACCGTAAAAATCAAACGGCAGCTGCTCTACGTTCCAAAATGGCGGATTTTAAACAATTTGCGATCACCTTATTATGTGTAGGAGCGTTCTTTTATTTAGGAACGATACTGCCTACAACCGGAAAAACGGACCTTTCCACCAATGTCTATATGGGAGCGACTGTACTCTTCCTCGGTTTGTCCATCCTCTTTTTCCTTATATCCAAAAAATATAAAAAAATCTTGGACGAAAGCGATGACCAAGATTTTTTACAACAATAGCAATTAAGCCTGATTCTCCTAGTGTAACTGGGGAATCAGGCTTTTTTTATTACCTTATGTTCTGGAACAGAAAAAATTTCTAAAAATTACAAAAAGTCTATTTACAAAACGTTATTTATTGGATATACTTACCAAATAATATTCCGAAGGAGGTCGAAGAAGATGAGAACTTATTTACTTGAAATCAACATTAAGCTGATTAGCTGGATCTTGCCAACAAACAATCATATACTATTCGACCTGTGCCATGCGGAATATTCTTAAAGCAAATGGGCTTTATTAATCATTCAGACATAATGGCCGCAGGGAGAATCCTTTTACCCTGCGGCCATTTTATATTTTTTAAAATCCCGCAGGAGGAAGGAACTTTCTGCGGCCTTTTTATGCCTTTTTGGTAAGCCGCCCCCTTAAAGGAGGTGATATTATGACACTGAATATGCTGTTTTTTACAATCACAATCAAAATGAGGAAAATGACTGCTGAGGAATATTTGCAAGAAGATCGAATCAGGAAATTACGTGAGCAGCACCTAGATAAAGCAATGAGGCATCGTCCTTTTTTCTAATCTAAGGGGCACGTAGGAAATATTAAAATGAAAGGTGGAGATCATTATGATTAAATGGGCTATTATAAAAGGGGAAAAGTGTTGCTACTGGCAGGAGAAGGATACCGGCTAACGAAGGTAAGGCAATCTTCACAGTATCGCCATGGATTGTATGAAAAGTGTTCATAATAGCAGCGGTCGGCAATCACATTAACGTGGTAAATTGAAGACAGGTTCAATTATAAGGAGTGATTCAGAATGTTCTCAATCGTAATGGTACTGGTTGTTACGACTGTCATTGGAACAGTAATCGCTGTAAATGTTTCTGTCGATGCCGATAAACCGCTGCACAGCATCATGGACTATGTAAAATAGAAAAAACTCGGCACTTGGCCGAGTTTTTTCTATTTTAACAGCATGGCCCCGGTCCTCCGCAGCCCCCGAATCCGAATCCACCAGGAATGAACCAGAATCCGAATAACAGCAGTAAGATGACGAGGACGACGATCAAGGCGATTCCAAGACCGAATCCACCTCCGCCATAACAAGGTGCTGGGCATGGAGCACCGTAATTATATCCGTATGGTCCATAGCCGTATCCCATACAAATCCCTCCCTCCCGCTTAAATTCCCTATCATTATATGTAAGTTTGTCTATGTTTGATTGGGATTTTAAAAGGAGTTTTCTTGAATGATTTCCCTCCCACATTTTCTATTAATCGCTTAGGTGCTTTTCTCGGCATCCTTTAGACGGGTTCATCAATCCTTGAATCCTAAAATCATGGATATTCCAGAGAAAATCCATGCAGGTAGACACTCTCTAGCAACGTAATGAACCAAGCGGAGGATTTCTTTTTGTGGTACAGACAAGAACAAGCCCACAACCGCATAGGTATGGATAAGGAAACACCCAATGAGGCGGGAGGATGAAACCAATGCCTGGAATACTTACTGCAGTCGGTTATCTCATCAAGGAATTTTACTTATTAGTTTCCTATGTGAAAAATAATGCTTTTCCCCAGCCATTATCTTCACAAGATGAGAAGAAGTATCTGAAGCTTATGAGTGAAGGGGATGGGGAAGCCCGTAATATTCTCATCGAGCATAATCTTAGGCTAGTGGCCCATATCGTCAAGAAATTCGAAAATACCGGTGAAGATACTGAAGATTTGATATCAATCGGGACCATTGGATTGATAAAGGCTATTGAAAGCTATTCCGACGGTAAAGGCACGAAGCTTGCCACTTACGCAGCACGTTGTATTGAAAATGAAATCCTGATGCATTTACGGGCAACAAAAAAAACGAAAAAGGATATTTCCCTGCATGATCCAATCGGTCAAGATAAAGAAGGAAATGAAATCAGTTTAATTGATGTATTGAAATCAGAATCAGAGGATGTCATTGACACGATTCAGCTTAATATGGAAATAGAAAAAGTGAAGAAGTATATTGGTGTTTTGGATGAGCGTGAAAAGGAAGTCATCGTTGGAAGGTTTGGACTAGATTTAAAGAAAGAGAAGACGCAAAGAGAGATTGCTAAAGAACTGGGCATATCTCGTAGCTATGTATCAAGGATTGAAAAGCGTGCCTTGATGAAGATGTTCCATGAATTTTATCGTGCGGAGAAAGAGAAGGAAAAGAAGGCCAAAGATAATGGGATGTAAAACGAAGAGAGTGCGGATTCTTGCTTCCGCACTCTCTTCGTCTTTTTATTTATTGCGAATCAGGTCTGCAAAGGCATGGTAGATTTCAATGCCCTGGAACAGAAATAAACGTGATGCAGTTAACGAAAAGATTCCAATCATGATTAGGCGGAACCACATATCCATCACTCCTCGATTTTTTTTGTGAAATCAGTGAGTGAGAGAAGCTATGTAATTCGCCTGATAAAAGACAGGATTGAAAAAACGTCGGCGGAAGGCAGAGAGGAAATAAAGGAACAGGAATATCCATGATTCTTTCACTAGCAAAACGATGAGGATTAGGCTGACTTTCAAGAAAGGTATCAGTGCAAACTTCTTCTCGATTATCTTCAAAAGGTGTATGTCATGGCCCTCTTCAAGGGTCAATGGAGTATGCTGCTGGTAGGAATGGGGCAGTGTCCAGAGGAGAAGGGCAATGACTGAAAAGTGGATAATGAACTTCAAAAAGGACCACCAACTTTTCGATTAATACGTACATCAATCATATCATGCTTATAATATGGAAAGCGGGAAAACAATTAGACAAAAATCTACTAAATCTCCCTTATGAATAGGAAAAAATGGATGGACCCTCTATAATGGTGTTGTTGATAAGGAGGGAATTATGTATGGGATATTCTTTAACGTGGGATTTGGATGTCTTTTTTAAAGGGGGAAGCTCTTCAACGGAATTTCTGCTCCTAATGGATGAAATCAAACAAGAAGTGACGGAATTGGATCAAGCTGTGTGTTTGTTGAATTCAGAGGGTAGTGAAAAGACTTTGATCAAGGCTCTCGATCTTTACAAAGTCACCAAAATGAAAATGGAACAGGTAGGGGCTTTTATAGGTTGCCTTGAGGCCCAAAATGTTCAGGATAAAAAAGCAGGTCAGTTAAGGGTCAAACTGATGAAGGTGGAAGCATCCTTGAAAGTCGCTTTAAGTAGACTGGATGAAAAACTGGTCCAGTTTAATGATGATTGGTTCGAGAATGTCCTCAAGAAAGAACCGTTGAATGAACTGGCCTATGTATTGAATGAGCGTCGAGACCGTGCTAAAGAGAAACTTTCGGTCCAGGAAGAGTCGCTGATCACCCAGTTGTCCATGGACGGATTTGAAGGATGGAGCCAAATGTATGATACGCTCGTAGGTTCGATGACGGTTCCGTTTAAAGGGGAAGAGCTTTCTATCGGTCAGGCGGCAAATAAATTTTCCAGTCCGGACCAAAGTGTCCGAAACGAATTATTTACAGCTTGGGAACGTGCATGGGAAGAAAAGGGTGAACTGTTTGCAAGGACCTTGAATCATTTGGCGGGCTTTCGGATTAGCGTGAATGAAAAAAGGGGCTGGAACGATATTTTGAAGGAACCCCTGGAAATCTGCAGGATGAAGAAAGAGACGCTTGAAAGCATGTGGCAGGTCATAGCTGACAATAAAGAACCACTTGTGCGGTTTTTACATAGAAAGGCTGAAATGCTTGAAGTGGGAAAACTGAGTTGGGCTGACTTGGATGCACCTATTGCTGTTACGGCCACATCGAAAGTAATGGAGTATCAAGAAGGGGCAGACTTCATTATCGGACAATTCTCGAAATTCGGAAGTCAATTGGCGGATTTCACCCAAAAGGCATTCAAAGACAGCTGGATTGAAGCGGAGGATAGACCAGGCAAGAGACCAGGCGGTTTTTGTACAGGCTTCCCACTGGATCATCAATCCCGAATATTTATGACCTATTCGGGAACGCCTTCGAATGTATCGACATTGGCCCATGAGTTGGGACATGCCTTCCATTCCCATGTGATGGGGAATATCCATCCATTAAATCGCTCATATGCCATGAACGTGGCTGAAACAGCTTCTACATTCGCTGAGATGGTCGTAGCGGATGCAGCTTTGAAAGAAGCATCCAGTGAGGAAGAGAAGCTGATTCTTCTAGAAGATAAAATTCAGCGCTCCGTGGCGTTATTAATGAATATCCATGCCCGTTTTCTATTTGAATCTAGGTTTTATGAGGAAAGAAAACAAGGATATGTAAGTGCTGAGCGTTTAAATGAGCTGATGGTCGATGCTCAGAAAGAGGCATATGGGGATGCGTTAGATGAGTATCACCCGACATTCTGGGCCTCGAAGCTTCACTTTTATATCACCGATGTTCCATTTTATAATTTCCCGTACACATTCGGTTACCTATTTTCGTTAGGTATCTATGCGAAAGCTCTGAATGAACCTGCTGGATTCGAAGAGAAGTATATCGCCCTGCTTCAGGATACAGGTTCGATGAATGTGGAATCCTTGGCTAAGAAGCATTTGGGTGTCGATATAACCACACGAGGTTTTTGGCAAGAAGCGGTTTCTACCTGTATGCAGGATGTTGAGGAATTTATGCGTTTGACGGATCCACTTTTTCGAAAGGCATGAAGCGGAAAATTGCAAAAAAAAGGGTGCCCGAATAGGGCGCCCGCTTCCTTCAGCAATTAAACTTTTCTCAATTTAAATGGACTGATCATAAGTAAAGATAATAGAATCATAAGAAATAAGAAAAAGACCGGGTGTAAATAAGGGATCGCCAGGTAGCTAAGTGTGGCCACACAGCCAACGACGGTAATCGGTACGCCGGTAAAATATCCATTATTCTCACTTATATTGAAGCGTGCAAGGCGGTATGCTCCGCAACCAATATAAAAAACAGTTAAAAATGTTCCTGGCGCACCGAATTCTATTAATATTCCTTGGTATAATAGTAGAGCGGGTGCGACTCCAAAAGAAATAATATCACACATGGAATCAAGCTCTTTACCTAATTCCGATTCAATGTTAAACTTCCTCGCAACCATACCATCAAATCGATCTGCTAGGGCAGCCAGGAAAATTAAAAGCAAGCTAAGATTTAATTGGTCGTGTATCACGGCTATTATGGCAAATCCACCGAGGGATAAGTTCATTAGAGTTATAATATTGGCTGTTTGGGTTTTCAATTTTTTTATGGTTTGATCTAGGGCATGTAATAAAAACATCTTTTCCCTCCCTTCAAAAAAAGCAAAATAAAGTAAAGAATAGTAAACATAAGTATTTATTATATAATAATATTGGAATGAACGCAATTTATGCAAGTGCTTTTTGAATTTTTTAACAAGTTGGAGTGGTATAGTTGTATCAAACATTTTATCGTATTCTTATAGAACTCACGAATGGAAGAGTATCTTCAGGCCTATTAAAACAGTTCAGCCAATCACGATGGAGTAGGCCCTTGATTCCTCTATATGTGAAAAAATTCAACCTTGATCAACAAGAGTTCAACAATGACATGAATGCCTATACGAATTTGCATGATTTATTTACAAGGCAGCTAAAACAGGGGACGAGACCGGTTACGACCGACAGCTCTGCGGTGGCGTGTCCGGTCGATGGCGTTCTCGAGGACGCGGGAGAAATTCGTACTGATAAAAAAATCGTCGTTAAGGGAAAGGTATATTCTATGGAAGAAATGGTGGGGGATGCTCTGTTTCTAGAAAAATACCTAGGCGGTAAATATCTCGTGTTATACTTAAGCCCGAGCCATTATCATAGGATTCATGCGCCCATTTCCGGTTCTGTAATCAAAAGGTGGACACTTGGGAAAAAGTCATACCCTGTCAATAAATGGGGGATGAAGTATGGTAAGGAGCCCTTGGCCAAAAATTATCGTACGATTACAGAATTACAAAGCGAGGAAGGGTGCATAACCATGGTCAAGGTCGGCGCCATGTTTATCAATTCCATCGTCATCACGGATGATTCAAGGCAATTGAAAAAAGGACAGGAATTTTCTTATTTCAGTTTCGGTTCAACCGTCGTTCTGCTCTTTGAAAAGGATCGCTTTAGACTCGCCGAAAGCTTATCCGTTCCTGCTGATGTCAGGGTCGGTGAAACGATTGGACATTTGGCGGCCAAGCAAGAAGGGGTATGAAAATAAAAAGGCTAACAGGATTTGTCAGCCTATGTATCCCATATTAAAATAATGAGCGAATTCTATGTGTTAAGGACCTTCGATGGATTTCTGTTTCAATTAGACGGATGAAATCAGAGCTCAGCTTTAAATTCCTTGCTTTAAAATAGGATTCAAGCAACAAATCATCGGATAGTTTTTGCATTAGAACGCCATTTACGGCTGCCACCTCCAGTTGGAATGCGAGGAATACTTTGCATTTTCAGACATATATTATTAAGTCATCTTTGGTGTACCCCTACTGTATCAGAAATAAACTTGGAGAACAATCGTTCTGTTATCCACAACCAAAAGTGGATAACCTGTGGTTAAGTTGTTTACAAAGTAAGTGAGATGTTACATATCAGTATGGAAAATGTTAGTAAAGTTATCCACAGGTTGGTTGTAGGCAATATTTGTCGAAAACTATTGGTAATTTTTAGGGTGACTCATGGATTCAAGTTATCGATTTCTTTAGCTTGTTTGAAAAATGCCTTTTCATATTAGAAAACATACATTATGATGTTTCTTTACGATTAGCCCTTCTTTCACGAATTTTTTGAAAGTAAGCCGAAAATTCGATATGATAGAGACGGTAAATTTCAAAGAAAATACAGAGGTGTCAGTATGCTTAAATTATTTTTGCCGAGTGAACATGTTCAAAGCATTTTTGATATAGATCCTGAAAAGTTGAAAGAAAAGGGAATAAAAGGAGTGATCACTGATTTAGATAATACATTGGTGGAGTGGGATAGGCCCACCGCTACCCCTGAATTGATTATCTGGATCGATAAATTACGGGCCCACGGGATTTTAGTGACGATTGTATCGAATAATAATGAGAAACGCGTTCGTTCTTTTTCCGACCCCCTTCAGATTCCCTTTATTCATCAGGCGAGAAAACCGATGGCAAGAGCCTTCCATAAAGCACGGAAGGCAATGGGCTTGAAGTTGGAAGAGACGGTAGTAATCGGAGATCAGCTGATGACGGATGTATTGGGAGGAAATAGGGGAGGATTCCATACGATCCTCGTCGTACCGGTCGCACAAACGGATGAATTCAGAACGAAAATTAACCGCTATTTCGAAAGAAAGATCATGGCGTTTTTTAAACGAAAAGGAATGATAGAATGGGAGGAACACAATTGAACAGCCAACAAGAATTAGTATGCATCGGGTGCGGTGTGACAGTCCAGTCAGAACATCCCAAGGAATTGGGCTACGCCCCTCAATCCGCACTGGAAAAAGAAAGCATCATTTGTCAGCGTTGCTTTAAATTAAAACATTATAATGAGGTTCAAGATGTTTCTTTAACGGACGATGACTTTTTGAAAATCTTGAATAAAGTGGGAGAAACCGATTCTTTGATTGTTAAAATCGTCGATATCTTCGATTTCAATGGAAGTTGGTTGCCTGGATTGCACCGATTTGTCGGACATAATGACGTACTATTGATTGGAAACAAGGTAGACTTGCTTCCAAAATCGGTAAAGCCGAATAAACTGATTAATTGGATGAAGAAATCTTCGAAGGAATTGGGATTGAATCCAGTCGATGTCCTGCTTGTCAGTGCAGAAAAGGGAAAACATATCCTTGAAGCGGCTGATGCGATAGAAAAATATCGGAATGGTAAGGACGTATATGTCGTCGGTTGTACGAACGTCGGGAAATCAACTTTCATCAATCGCCTTATTAAAGAAGTGAGCGGTGAAGGGGATATCATCACGACTTCGCATTTCCCTGGAACGACTTTGGATATGATTGAGATCCCGTTGGATGACGGACAAGCTTTGATTGATACACCAGGAATCATCAACCACCATCAAATGGCCCACTATGTTGATACACGTGATTTCAAGGTTATCATGCCGAAGAAGGAAATCAAACCGAGGGTTTATCAGTTGAATGAAGCTCAAACGTTGTTTTTTGGCGGATTGGCTCGTTTGGATTATGTATCAGGAGGCAGACGCTCTCTGACATGTTATCTTTCCAATGAATTGAACATTCACCGTACGAAATTGGAGAAAGCGGATGAATTATATAAGAATCATGCTGGAGAAATGCTGACGCCTCCACGTCCGGCTCAATTGGAAGAATTCCCGAAATTGATTCCGCATGAGTTTACTTTAAAAGAAGGTAAAATGGATATTGTGTTTTCAGGTCTTGGCTGGGTTACAGTCAATGAACCAGGAGCAAAGGTCGTCGCGCATGTACCGAAAGGCGTTAACGTAATCGTCCGTAAATCATTAATCTAATCCATAGGGGAAGGGATTCCATGAAGAAGATATTTGGTGTAATAGGGGATCCAATTGCTCATTCGATGTCTCCGGACATTCATAATGATGCTTTTGAAAAAGAAAATATACAGGCCGTTTATCATCATTTTCATGTCAAACCAGATAGTTTGCCTGATGCGATAAAAGGCATGAAAGCCCTTGGTGTATCAGGGTTTAACATAACGATTCCACATAAGACCCCAGTCATTCCCCTACTCGATGAGGTAGACGAATTGGCGCTTGCCATCGGGGCAGTAAATACAGTTTTTAACGAAAAAGGCCGCTTTATAGGGTATAATACAGACGGAATAGGATTTTATAGATCTTTATGCGATGAAATATCAGGTGACATTAAGGCTAAAAAAACGTTAGTGATCGGAGCGGGCGGTGCTGCACGTGCCATTTACTTTACCCTTGTTAAAGAAGGGGTAAAGCAAGTTGATATTGCGAACCGGACGAAGGACCGGGCAGCCCACCTTGTTTCTGATTGCCCATATGATAAAGAATCAAAGGCGCTCACGATTGACGAGGCGGAACAAAGCTTATCACAATATGATTTGATCATCCAAACAACATCTTGCGGGATGAGTCCGAAGTTGGATCAATCCCCAATGAAGTTAGACCAGCTTAAGGCCGGTGCATTTGTCAGTGACATTATCTATAATCCTTTGCAAACGCAGTTTCTACGTGAAGCCAAGGAAAAAGGTGCGGTAACGCTTAATGGACTTGGCATGTTCGTCAACCAAGCTGCGTATGCTTTCGAGATTTGGACCGGAATCAAGCCGGACACAACAAGAATGACAGATATTGTCTTGAACAAACTAGGAGGTAACACATGTTAACAGGAAAGCAGAAAAGATTTTTACGTTCAAAGGCCCATCATCTAAATCCAATTTTCCAAGTTGGAAAAGGCGGGGTCAATGACAATCTCATCAAGCAAATTGGTGAGGCGCTAGAAGTACGCGAATTGATTAAAGTGAGCATCCTGCAAAACTGTGATGAGGAACGTAATGAAGTAGGACGTGCTTTATCAAAAGGTGCAAGAGCGGAATTGGTTCAAATTATCGGTAATACAATCGTATTATATAAAGAATCAAGAGAAAACAAACAAATTAAATTACCGTAAGGGACCTACCTATCTTATGAAAAAAATTGGAATTCTTGGCGGTACATTCAATCCTCCACATATCGGACATTTAATTATTGCTAATGAAGTGCTAGATGCTCTAGAGTTAGATGAAGTCAGATTTATGCCCAATCATGTTCCTCCCCATAAGGAAAAAACGGAGGAAGTTACCGATTTGGACAGGATGGCTATGCTTGAAGATGCTATAGCCGGGCATCCCTCTTTTTATATAGAAGGTATTGAAATTGAAAGAAAAGGCACATCCTATACACATGATACAATGAAATTGCTGAAAGAGCGTGAACCTGACACAGAATTCTTTTTCATCATTGGTGCGGATATGATCGAGTATTTACCTAAATGGCATCGTATTGACGAGCTAGTCAAGCTTGTGAACTTTGTCGGGGTGAAACGGCCGGGCTATAACGAAAAAACGGACTACCCTATTACGATGGTTCAAGTCCCACAGATGTTCATCTCCTCCTCCATGATCCGAAGGAAGTTAAGGACAGGGAAAACCGTGAAATACTTATTAGCCGATCCAGTGGTGAAGTATATAAAAGGGAATGACTTATATGAATCGTGAGGAAGCATTAGCGCTTGTCAGAGAACAAATCACCGAGCGTAGATATATTCATACTTTGGGCGTGGTCGAGTCTGCGATTGAACTTGCAGGACGATATGGTGCCGACGTCAAAAAGGCGGAACTCGCAGCCATTTTTCACGATTATGCAAAATTTCGTCCAAAAGAGGAAATGGAGCAAATCATCATCTCTGAAAAAATGGCACCGGACCTACTGGAATACAATATGGAGCTTTGGCATGCCCCGGTTGGTGCTTACCTGGTAGAAAAAGAGGCCGGGATCACCGATCGTGAAATACTTGATGCAATCGCCTATCACACGTCAGGCCGGGTGGGAATGAGCCTTTTGGATAAGGTCGTCTATCTTGCCGACTATATTGAACCAGGGCGTTCTTTCCCAGGGGTCGACGAAGTGAGGCAGACAGCCAAGGAAAACCTGGATCAGGCTGTCATACAGGCTTTGCGAAATACAGTGGCCTTTTTAATGAAAAGAAATCAGGCCATTTACCCTGATACATTTAAGACATATAATGATCTAATCATGAATTTGAAGGAGAAGATGTAATGACTGAACGTGAACTTCTAACAATTACAGCAAAAGCGGCGGACGATAAAAGAGCGGAAGATATCGTTGCCTTAAATATGAAGGGAATTTCCTTGGTGGCGGATTACTTTTTGATTTGTCATGGTAATTCCGAAAAACAAGTACAAGCCATCGCACGTGAAATGAAGAGCAAAGCGGACGAAGCGGGTATCAATGTTAAGCGCCTTGAAGGTTTTGATGAAGCGAAATGGGTACTTGTTGACCTAGGTGATGTGGTTGCACACGTTTTCCATAAAGACGAAAGAAACTATTACAACCTTGAACGTCTATGGGGAGATGCACCTTTCGAAGATCTTGAGGGTGAACTGACTCAATGACGTACGAACGCTTTGCCTATGTATACGATGAATTAATGAAGGATGCTCCCTATGAAAAATGGTTGTTAATTCTGACGGCGAAGCTAGAGCAATATGGAATCGAAGGAAAGAAAGTACTGGATTTGGCCTGTGGTACCGGTGAGATTACCGTTGAACTGGCACAGCATGGCTTCGATGTATCCGGTGTGGACTTATCTGATGAAATGCTGATGGTTGCCAATGAAAAAGCGGCGAAGCAAGGATTATCGATTCCTTTGTTTCAACAGAATATGGCAGAACTTGAAGGGCTTGGTCTGTATGACTGTGTCACGATTTTTTGTGATTCGCTGAACTACCTTCGCGAGGAAGCGGATATTGTAAAAACTTTCAGCCGGGTTCATGATCATTTGAAGGAAGGCGGATTATTCCTGTTCGATGTCCATTCGATTTATAAGATGGAAGAGATCTTCCACAATAATACGTTTGCCGTCAATGATGAAGAAGTCTCCTACATTTGGGATAGTTTCCCGGGGGGAGAACCATACAGTGTCGAGCATGACCTTAGCTTTTTTGTCAGGGACGATCAAAGCGGTTTATATGACCGTTTCGATGAATTACATTACCAGCGGACCTATCCGATTCAACAATACAAACAATGGTTGCAGCAAGCAGGATTCGAAACCCTCGAAATACTGGCGGACCTAGAAGAAAAACCGCCCGTTAACGAAACCGAACGAATCCTTTTTGTAGCCAGGAAATAATATGGGAAATAATAAGGGTCAGACCCCCTTTCGCACGGCGATGCACGAAAGGGGGTCTGGCCCTTATTTTATTTTTTATTGGGAAGGAGTTTTGATTTTGGTTCTCGAATAGTTAGTAAGGATGGCCAAATTGTTTTTCGACTTCTTCAAGATCTTCTGCGAATTTTTCATGTGTTGCATGAAAAAGGTGATGAAACATCTCTCCGGTTTCTGCTTCTAAAACTTTGATTCCCTCACCTGTTATCCCGCCTTTTACACACACCTTTTCCTGTAAGGTCGGTAAGGTGTAAATGCCTTTACCCAGCAGTTCCCCCAATCCTATCAACATGTTCTCCGTTAAAATCGTTGCCGTTTTTTTATCGATTTTCGTCGTGTCTACCGCCCCTTCAATAAATGCCTGTGCTAAATAGCTAAAGAATGCAGGGCCACAGCTGACTATGTCAGAAGCGACACGGGTGATGTCATTATCGATGATGGTTGGCTCTGAGATGGATGAGGCAAGCTTCTGTAGCGACTCCTGCATCTCCTTGCTGCACGTTTCACTGAAGCTCAGTAACGATACCCCTGAACCGACCCGGTTCGTTATGCTGGGAATAAAGCGTGCGCATGGCCCCTTAACTTCTGCTTCAAGCTGAGAGACAGAGAGAGGGCTTGTGATGGATATGAGTAATTGTTCCTTTTTTATATGATGTTTGATGCCCTGCAATAGGCTATGGATTTGTAAAGGTTTTACGCAGAGAAAGATAAAATCAGCTTGATGGACGACTTCAACTGCACTTGCCGCCAATTGGATGCCAGGATGCTTTTCCTTCAATACTGAGGCTTTGGAAAGCGTTCGATTGGTAATGATTAAATCCTTTGGCTTCAATACCTCCGCTTCAAGCCACGATTCTATTAAAATCGTCCCCATATTTCCGGTACCGATCACACCGATTTTCTTCATGACTACAACTCCCTTCAAAGAAGCACAACTTCTCAATAAACACTATGGCCGTTTACCCTGTCCTATGACAATGGAATGATGAAATGATACGGAAGGGGCTCAATTAATTATGGAGACAATCCTCAAAAAGAAACTAACAGTGGTAGCCGTTGCCATCGTTATTGTGGTAATAGGTTTTTATCTTTTTTTTCAACCAGAAGACGAAACGGCTGGCACAGAAGATATCTTTGCCGCTTCCGCAAACGAAGAGATGGAAGAAGAAACGAAGCCAGAAGCCGAATCGGAACCCAGAATTATGAAAGTCGATGTGAAGGGGGCCGTCCGGGCTCCTGGTGTATTTACGGCACAAGCTGGCGATAGGGTAATTGACTTGATTACCGAAGCAGGCAGTTTCACGGATAAGGCTGATAAGGATAAAGTAAACCTGGCACAGCTTGTGGAGGACCAAATGGTCATTTACGTACCGAAGATAGGCGAAGAAGATGTAGAGGGTCCTGCGAATGTTGCTGCCGCTCCAACTGGTTCCGTGGCTTCTGAAGGGGCATCTGGTGGTACGGGAAGTCAAGTGAACTTGAATGCAGCCACACAAGCGGACTTAGAAACGCTTTCTGGAATCGGTCCGTCAAAAGCCACAGCCATCCTTGAATATAGGGAGACAATCGGGAAATTCAAGCAGGTGGAGGATTTGAAGAACGTTTCTGGTATCGGGGATAAAACGTTTGAAAAGTTAAAGGATTCGATTACGGTTCAATAAATAATGAGAATGGGTACACAAAAGGACGGGAAGAAGGTAAAATTGAAGAAAGAAATTTACTGAGTCAAAGGGGACGACAACACATGAATCGGATTAGCTGGGATCAATATTTCATGGCTCAAAGCCATTTGTTAGCGTTAAGAAGCACGTGTACTCGTCTAACTGTGGGGGCAACGATTGTGCGGGATAACCGGATTATTGCGGGTGGGTATAACGGCTCGATTGCGGGTGGCACCCATTGTATCGATGATGGCTGTTATGTCATCGATAATCATTGTGTCAGAACGATTCATGCTGAAATGAACGCGCTTTTACAATGTGCCAAATTTGGCGTGCCGACAGCGGGAGCAGAAATTTATGTGACGCATTTTCCGTGTTTACAATGCTGTAAATCGCTGATACAGGCCGGGATCAAGGCTGTTTACTATGCAGAGGATTACAAAAACCATCCTTATGCTATTGAATTGTTCGAACAAGCCGGAGTTAAGATGGAAAAGGTTGAAGCAAAAGGGGCCATCGACGTGAATGGCAAAGAGAAGCAGGACTTTGTTTTATCTTTGTTAAGTCAACTGGAACAAAACGGTCTTGGAAAAGAGGTAGTTTTGGACCTGGAAAAGCAGGCCAAGCGGTTATTTGATTAGTAAATGAAAAGGAGGGCGGGCATGACCAGACACCTTCTTTTCTTAGCGGTTTCTGCCACGTTGGGCGTTACAGCCCATTCGAATTTAAGCATGAAGCTTTTAATCTGCATTTTGTTTTTCTTATGTTTTCTTTTTTACTGGAGCGGTGGAAAGTGGAAGGTCCTCATCCTTCATATTGTCATCATGGGGATCTTTATAAGCTCCGCTTCCATAACCGAAATTCGAAACAAGTCCATATATGATGGATCGGAAATTCACTTCCTCGTAACATTTACTTCCCAGCCAAAACTCGATGGGAATTTGCTAAAAGGGTTCGTCACAAGTGAACAAGGCGAACAACTCCTCTTACGATATACTATCGCTTCCGAACAAGAAAAGGAAGGTTTAAATCAGCACTTGCGCACGGGAATATCCTGTCCGATACAGGGTAGTTTGCAGGTCCCTGAGCCACACCGTAATGAAAACAGCTTCGATTACCAGCAGTATCTTTCCCGTCAGAACACCCACTGGATAGTAAAAGCCGATTCGATCTCTTTTTCAAAATGTAAAATGTCAAAGGCTTCTCTTGTCGTCTCGATTCGCAATTTTCGGATGAAAGGGATTTCCTACATCAAAAAACACTTTCCTAAAGAATCGAGTGGCTTTGTCACAGCCCTGATTTTTGGAGATCAGAGTGAAATCGATGAAGAGGACCTTACCAATTACCAGCGGCTTGGTTTGGTGCATCTTTTGGCAATTTCGGGGCTTCATGTAAGCCTGTTAACGGGCATGTTATTTTATTTGGGAATTCGTATCGGCATCACCCGCGAAAGAATGATAATCCTCATCCTGGTCTTTTTGCCGATGTATACACTATTATCCGGCGGAAGTCCTTCTGTCATGCGTTCCTGTTTGATGGCCATGTTGTTCTTTATCCTGATGCTCTTTAAAAAAAGGCTGTCAGCGAGTGTCACAATTGGCGTCATTTATCTGGTTTTATTATTTCTTCAGCCAAACATGCTTTATAACATTGGCTTTCAGCTGTCCTTCGCTGTCACATTTTCCATCATCATGTCCTCGGGCATCTTCTTGCACTATCCCCAAAAGATCATGCAGCTCCTCATCATTAGCACAAGCTGTCAATTGGCGGCCCTCCCGATATTGCTTTTCCACTTTTACGAAGTTTCCCTCCTGGGTGTCCTGTTGAATGTCTTGTATGTACCTCTTTATTCCGTGATATTGCTTCCATTTTCATTAATAACGGTCGTTGTGAATCTTTTAGTGCCAGCTCTCGGCCACCCGCTCATAACACTCCTTAATGTGACCTTCACGCTCTGCAATCGTGCCGCCGACTTGGCTTCTGATTTTCCCCTGGCCTCGGTCTCGTTTGGTAAACCAGGCTTTATCATCCTATTGTTCCTACTTGTATCGATTTTGGGCTTGTTTGTGAATTGGGAGACTTCTTTTCGCGCAAGTAAAGCTTGGTGGGGGATGTTCATTTTACTTTTACTTCTTCAATTCAATATTCAAAAGCTATCTCCCTTCGGTGAAGTGCAGATCATTGATATTGGCCAGGGTGACTCGATTTTGATTACCCTGCCGTTTAACGCCGGGAATTATTTAATTGATACAGGGGGGCAAATCACATTTCCACTGGAGGAATGGAAGAAGAAGCGAAAGACCTATAATACAGCAGAAGATACTATAATCCCGCTTTTGAAAAGTAAAGGAATCCATCATTTGGACAAGCTGATTTTAACGCATGCGGATGCTGATCATATGGGAAGTGCAAAAAAGTTGATCGAGAATTTCAAGGTGGAGGAAGTAATTATTGGTACCTGGGGCGAGGAGCAGTATCGGGATAAAGACTTTATCCCTGTCGCCCGAGACAAGGGTATAAGAATCAAGATGGTGAAAAGAGGCGACTCTTGGAGCGTTGGGGAAGCTAAATTTTATGTGTTGAATCCCCACAAGAAGGAAGAAAATACGAATGAGGCCTCCGTTGTTTTGTATGCCGAGATTGGTGGGCTTTCCTGGGTCTTCACGGGTGATATGGGTGAACCGGGGGAAATGGAGCTCATCGATGCATTTCCACAACTACGGGCAGATATTTTGAAGGTGGGCCACCATGGAAGTAAAACATCTTCTTCGATCCCCTTCCTAGAGCAAATTCACCCTAAAGCTGCCATCATTTCCGTAGGAAAGGAGAATAGATATGGCCATCCACACGGCCAGGTGTTGGAGTCGATGAAAGCAAATAAAATCATGGTGTTCAGGACGGACGAAGATGGAGCCGTCATTTACAAATATACTAAAAAGGGAGGAACCTTTCGGAAGATTCTTCCATAGTATGTAGAAATCCAAAAGAAAGAGACTGCATCAGCAGCCTCCTTCAGGGAAAAATAAGTGCATGAAAATTAGGATCCTACTGCTTTAACGACGACAGCAATGGTGAACATGGCAGCGAAAAATACAAATGAAGCGATGAATCCGATTGCGGAATCAGCGACGTCATCAGTCTTCGATTGGACATTCTTTTCGAATTCGTTCATTGTTTACCCCTCCTATTTCTGCTAATAGTATAAAACATTACCAAAAAAAAATCCACAGGTCACATTCTTCATTTCCTTTACTGACAAGAGTTGTCACAAATAGTTTGCTTAATTGAGGTCAAAATAAAAGTACAAACAAAGCAAGCACGTAATTGTTCTACATGAATGGTTATCGTTTTCAAGGAAGTTTTCCTAGGGCCTTTCTTGAGAGCGTTCATATAGATCCGGAACTAGACCTTAGGGGCTAGTTCCCTTTATAGCTTGTCAAATGGTTCCTCCCACTATACCATTAGAGAAGAATACATAAAAAAGAGGCGGATTCTATTGGTATTAGACGTTTGGAAGAATATAAAAAAAGGGCAATTCGCTCCCGTATATTTGGTATATGGAACAGAAGCCTATTTAATTAATGAAACGAAGCAACTCTTGATAGAGCATGTCCTTCATGAAGATGAAATGGATTTTAACTTTTCTCAATTTGATTTAGAGGAGACGCCAGTCGAAACGGCTCTTGAAGACGTGGAGACCCTCCCTTTCATTGGGGAAAGGCGTCTTGTTTTCATGCAGAACCCATTTTTCCTGACAGCGGAAAAATCAAAGTCCAAGGTGGAACATAATGTGAAAAGATTAGAAGCCTACCTCTCGGACCCTGTTCCTTATTCCATTGTGGTCTTGACGGCCCCTTACGAGAAGCTGGACGAGCGGAAAAAAATCACCAAGGAACTGAAGCGTAAGGCCGTCCTCATTGAGGCGAAGAAGCTGGGCGACCGTGAGCTTAAGGTATGGGTCAAAGAACGGGTCGCAGAATATCAGGTGCAGATCGATGATCAAGCCACGGAACTCCTATTGGAGCTTGCGGGTACAAACTTGATGATGCTGACGAACGAACTGGATAAAATGGCATTGTATGTAGAAGATGAGAAGCGGATAACGACGGAAGTTGTCGAAAAGTTAGTGGCTAAATCGCTTGAACAGAATATCTTTACCCTGGTTGATTCGGTCTTGCAACGAAAAATGGAAAGTGCCATGACCATTCTCCATGATTTACTTCGGCAAAATGAAGAGCCCATTAAGATTTTGAGTGTGATGGCTGGACAAGTGAGGCTCATGTATCAAGTGAAGGAACTATCTCGACAAGGGTATAGTCAGCAAAAAATTGCGGGACAATTGAGGGTGCATCCATACAGGGTGAAACTGGCCCTTGAAAAGACAGGCAAATTTCAGGAGAAAGAGCTGCTTAGCATTATAGATGACTTGGCTGAGGCGGATTATCGGATGAAAACTGGTCAGGCTGATAAAGCAATCACTTTAGAATTACTACTACTGAAATTCAGATGAAGGCTTAAAGGGGAGGGGATGGAATGATTCTTTCCCCTTTTTGGGCATAAAAAAAACGACCCGGAAGGTCGTTTCGTTTTCATTAAGCGTTAAGAGCGTTAAGTCTTTTCGCTAAACGAGATTTTTTACGGGCTGCCGCATTTTTATGGATTAATCCTTTAGATGCAGCTTTGTCTAATTTTACAGCAGCTGTTAAAAGAGCTTCTTTAGCAGCTTCAACGTTTTCTCCAGCTAAAGCAACTTCAGCGTTTTTCACTGTAGTACGCATAGTAGATCGAACTGTAATGTTATGAACGCGTTTTGTGTCGTTAGTTTTCACACGTTTAATAGCAGATTTAATGTTTGGCATTCCGTTCACCTCCTACAAAGAAATCGAGATTATATGAACTCGACTTTTCAAATCCATATCAAATAGCACAAATGATATTCTATCAGACTGCTTAAGATTATGCAATACTCCAGATTGAGAATCGAAAAGTAATTATAATTTCTGAAATTAATTCATCTCGTCATAATGTATTGTACCAAAAAAATGAATAATACAAAAGCTAAAATGAAAGAATGTTTAAGAGAGATGATTAAAATACTAGATTTGACTCATATAAACAGCAGGAGGCGCTATGGTGAAACATTTGGACCTAAGTAATTATAGTATTCGGACAGATCTGGCAATTGAAGCGAAAGAAATTGCCCTTGAAATGAAAGGTGTCGTCGAAGAGAAGGATGTCTCCCATATTGAAGGTGTGATCATTAAAGAAAAAGAAGTGGATGATTTGAAGATTTCCTTAGTTGAGGTCACGGCGGAAGGGGAAAAGGAGATTGGCAAGAAAGAGGGGAGTTACCTAACGATAGAGGTCCAAGGGATCCGCCAACAGGATACGGATACGCAGCAACGGGTGGAAAAGGTATTCGCCAACGAGTTAGCGTATTTTTTGAAAAGGAACAAGCTCACAAAGGAAAGCGGTTGCTTAGTCGTTGGTCTGGGTAACTGGAATGTCACCCCTGATGCACTCGGACCGGCTGTCATCGAAAACTTGGTCGTTACGAGACATTTATTCGAGTTGCAGCCGGAGTCGGTAAAGGAAGGATATCGTCCGGTCAGCGCAATTTCTCCCGGGGTGATGGGAATCACGGGGATCGAGACGAGTGACATCATCAAAGGCGTCATTGAAAAAAGCAAGCCGGATTTCCTTATCATTGTAGATGCCTTGGCGGCCCGTTCCATTGACCGGGTGAATTCAACCATTCAAATAACGGATACGGGCATCCATCCAGGTTCAGGGGTAGGGAACAAACGCAAAGAATTGAGCCAGGAAACATTAGGCGTCCCTGTTATCGCCATTGGGATCCCTACTGTCGTCGATGCCGTATCGATCACGAGCGACACAATCGATTATATCCTGAAGCATTTTGGCAAGGAACTGAAAGAAGGAGGTCGGCCTTCACGCGCCTTGGCCCCCGCTGGATTCAGCTTCGGAAAAAGGAAAAAGCTAAAAGATGAGGATATGCCAGGCGAGAAGGAACGAGAAACTTTCTTGGGAATGGTCGGTGTGCTTCCGGATGAAGAGAAGCGTAAATTGATTTATGAAGTGCTCTCGCCACTAGGTCATAATTTAATGGTTACACCAAAGGAAGTCGATGTATTCATTGAAGATATGGCCAATCTGATAGCCAACGGTTTGAATGCGGCGTTACATGAATCAATCAATCAAGGTAATGCGGGCTTCTACACCCGCTAAACGGCATTAGTGCCCAAAAATGGTGTTCTACCCTCTCTAGCAAAGTCATAAGTATTAGTAGACAAGCTATAGAGAGGGTGGACGGATGAAAAGGAGAAAATCTCCAGGTATTATTACAGCTATTCACGGATCAACGATTGTAAAAACGTTTCTAGGTATCCTAGCCTTGCTTCTTTTTGTTTTTTCCGTCAGCGGGGTCATGACTTCATTACGGCCGGAATATCGCATTACCTCGAATTCCGTACATACTGTCGCTAACCAATTTTCAGGTAAAATGCTATTTTCGATGCTGGCCAATGAAAACCATTACTTCTTCAGTGCCTTGCCTGAAGGAAAAGAACAATCGATTGTCATGGAGCAGTTAGTAAAGCTTTCGACCAACATCTCAATGGAGGATCCCCGTAGTTTGCTAGGTCGGGAATTACCAGGGTTCTCGATTTTTGATAACGAGATCCTTGTCGCAGGTGAAGGAACGAACTATACGAATATGCCGTATGAATCTCCACCACCTTTAGAGGTGATGAATGATGAAAGAGATGCATCACTGCAAAATCTGGATGAAATAGAAGAACCTGATAAGAAGACAACGCCCAATCAACCCAAGCAAACGACAAATGGCCGCAAGGTGGTAGAAATATATCATAGCCATAATCGGGAGTCGTACCTGCCTTATCTAAAGGGTGTCACCGACCCAGATCTTGCGTATCATTCTGAAATCAATATTACAAAACTCGGAACACGGATGACCGCCGATCTCGCGGATAAAGGTATAGGAGCCTCTCTTAATAAAACGGATGTGATGGGGAACTTGAATAGCAAGGGCTTGAATTTTGCAAAAGCGTACCAGGAATCACGTAAAACCGTTCAGACGGCAATGACGAATAATAAGGATATAGAATATCTCATCGATATCCATCGTGATTCCAAAAGGAAAAAACATACGACGATCACCATTAATGGCAAACAATACGCCAAGATAGCTTTTGTTGTGGGAGGGGACAACCCGAATTATGAAAAAAATGCGGCACTTGCCAATAAAATGCATAAAGCGTTAGAAAAAAAATACCCTGGTATCTCGCGTGGGGTCATGAAACAGGGCGGGGCAAGAAATAATGGAGTTTACAATCAAGATTTGACGGGTAATGCAATGCTTTTGGAAATTGGAGGCGTCGATAATACATTCGAGGAAATGTATTTAACGGTCGACGCATTCACTGATGTATTCAGCGAATTGTATTGGGATGCTAAGGCTGTGGATGGCATCAAGGGAGAATCGGAAGCAAAGTAATTTGGAAGGAGCCTCTATCATGGTTCGATTTTGGTTGAAATGCACGGGCGTTTTACTTATTTTGTTTTTAGGTGTACTTATCGGGATGCAGCAGGCAAACGACGGCATGAAAAAAATGAAAGGGTATGAAGACCCCGCTTTAAATAGTGCTTTCACCATTAACCAATCGGAGCACGGAGAAATGGAAGCGGATATCCTTGGGCAAAAAGTGACGAGTCATGATATAGAGACGAAAAAAGAAAAGCTGGAGGAAATGAAAGCTTATAATTTTTTCTCCTCCCTTGGCAAGAGTCTGGGTGAAACCGTATCAGCAGCTTTTAACGCACTCTTTAATATGATTTAGTAGTAGGATAATCCGGTAGAAAATTCTAGAAAAAGGCTCCATTCAAATTGAATGCAGCCTTTTTTGCTATCTCCTTCTACATAATGGACTGTCCTTGTAACTATTCTGTTGAATCTTGCATTTTCTATTGATATAATGAAAAATAGTGTATTGTGTCGACTATTGGGAGTGAACGTTATGAATAGAGAAGAGAAATTAAAAAGACAATCAAAGATTCGTAACTTTTCCATCATCGCTCATATTGATCATGGTAAATCAACATTGGCGGATCGTATCATAGAAAAGACGAACGCCATGACTCAACGTGAAATGAAGAGTCAATTGTTAGATTCTATGGACTTAGAGCGTGAGCGTGGAATTACGATTAAATTGAATGCGATTCAATTGAAATATAAGGCGAAAGATGGCGAAGAATATATCTTCCATCTTATCGATACACCGGGGCACGTAGATTTCACTTACGAGGTTTCACGAAGCCTTGCTGCGTGTGAAGGTGCAGTCCTTGTCGTGGATGCTGCTCAAGGCATCGAGGCCCAGACGCTTGCCAATGTTTATTTAGCATTGGACAATAACCTGGAAATTTTACCTGTCATCAATAAGATTGACTTGCCAAGTGCCGACCCTGAGCGGGTCCGTGGTGAAATCGAGGATGTAATCGGTCTTGATGCATCTGATGCCGTTTTATGCTCAGCTAAAGCTGGAATTGGAATTGAGGATATTTTAGAACAGGTCGTAGAATTGGTTCCTGCACCTCAGGGTGATCCGGACGGACCGTTTAAAGCACTTATTTTTGACTCCGTATTTGATGCTTATCGCGGTGTAGTAGCTTACATCCGGGTTGTTGAGGGTTCTATAAAATTGGGCGATAAAATCAAGATGATGTCCACTGGTAAGGAATTTGATGTGACCGAATTGGGCGTCTTCAATCCGAAAGTCCAAATGCTTGATGAACTGACAGTGGGGGATGTAGGTTTCCTGACCGCAGCCATTAAGAATGTCAGTGATACGACTGTAGGGGATACGATTACGAGTGCCAATAATCCCGCGACAGAAGCCTTGCCTGGTTACCGGAAGATGAATCCGATGGTTTATTGCGGTTTATACCCGATTGATGCATCTAAATTCAATGATTTACGTGATGCTTTAGAAAAACTGGAGTTGAATGATTCAGCGTTGCAATTCGAGGCAGAGTCTTCTCAAGCGTTAGGATTTGGTTTCCGTTGTGGCTTCCTTGGCCTTCTTCATATGGAAATCATTCAAGAACGTATCGAGCGTGAATTCAAAATTGATTTAATCACGACAGCACCAAGTGTTATATATGACGTTATCCTTACAGATGGAACGTCCATAAAGGTGGATAATCCATCCAATATGCCGGATCCACAAAAAATCGAAAACGTCGAAGAACCTTATGTTAAGGCGACCATGATGGCACCAACAGAATTTACGGGAACCATCATGGAAATCTGCCAAAACAAACGTGGGAATTTCATCGATATGGAATACGTGGATGAAACGCGCGTAAGTATCCATTATGAGATTCCGTTGTCAGAAATCGTCTATGATTTCTTTGATCAATTGAAATCCAATACAAGAGGGTATGCTTCATTCGATTATGAGTTAATCGGATATAAGCCATCCAAACTTGTCAAAATGGATATCTTATTGAATGGCGAAACGGTCGATGCATTAAGTTTCATCGTCCATAAGGACTTTGCTTATGAACGTGGAAAAATCATCGTTGAAAAATTGAAGAAATTGATTCCAAGACAGCAATTCGAAGTGCCGATCCAAGCGGCTATCGGACAAAAAATCGTGGCCCGTTCTTCCATTAGTGCCATGCGTAAAAACGTATTGGCTAAATGTTACGGTGGCGATATTTCCCGTAAACGTAAATTGCTTGAAAAACAAAAACAAGGTAAAAAGCGGATGAAACAAGTTGGTTCCGTTGAAGTGCCACAAGAAGCCTTCATGGCTGTCCTGAAAATGGATGACACGACTCCAAAAAAATAAATGATAGTAGAAAAAAGAGGGTAGACAGGATCTAGCCTCTTTTTCTATCGGTCCATTCGATTAAATAAAGGTTGTGAACTTAATGATTAAAAGTGCTTACCTGCATATCCCGTTTTGTGAACATATTTGCCACTATTGTGATTTTAATAAAGTTTTCTTACAAGGGCAGCCCGTTGATGAATATTTACGGATGATGAAAAGGGAAATGGAAATGCAACTTGCTAAATATCCGACAACGGAACTGGATACGGTCTTTGTTGGTGGGGGAACACCCACCTCACTTGATGAAAAGCAGCTATCCTTCCTTTGTGAGGCCATCAATGAGACCCTCCCTTTCGATGCCAAACAGGCTGAGTATACGTTTGAAGCCAATCCCGGGGACCTTTCGAGAGAAAAGCTTGAAATCCTCTTTCAAGCAGGCGTGAATAGGCTAAGTTTTGGGGTACAAAGCTTTAATGACGAATTATTGAAGCGCATCGGCCGAACACATCGGGCATCCGAGGTGTATGAAACCATTCAGTTGGCTCAGGATGTGGGCTTCACCAATATTACGATTGACTTGATTTATGGATTACCGGGGCAAACTATGGAAGATTTCGAGGATACACTCGCGAAAGCCCTTGCCCTGCAACTTCCTCACTATTCCAGTTATTCCTTGATCGTCGAACCAAAGACGGTCTTTTACAATCAAATGCGTAAAGGCACATTGAATCTCCCTCCACAGGAACTAGAGGCTTCCATGTATGAGCGGCTGATGGAAGAGATGGAGAGGCATGGAATGCATCAATATGAAATCAGTAATTTTGCTCGCCCCGGTTTTGAAAGTAAGCATAATCTGACATACTGGGACAATAAAGAGTATTATGGCATCGGTGCTGGAGCTCATGGATATACGGGCGGCAAAAGAGTGGCCAATCATGGTCCGGTAAAAAAATACATCACTCCTTTGCTAAAAGGTGAATTGCCTGTTTTAGATGAACATCCTGTGCCGCTCTATGAAAAAATGGAAGAAGAGATGTTTTTGGGGCTCCGGAAAACAAAAGGCGTCTCCCTAGAAACATTCAAAAGCAAATTTTCTGTAGAAATGAAGGAGATTTTCGGGGAATCGCTCGAAGAACAAATGAAAAAGGGGTTACTCACGATTGAGGACGGGTTCGTAAGCCTGACTGAGCGTGGCAAATTGCTTGGTAATGAAGTGTTTCAATCGTTTTTGGGAGTGGTTGATACGGATTGATGGAAATCTCTTGTCCTATAAACGGTAATTTAGCGGTTTTCATTATTGACATCATCAGCTTCATTTGATAATTTATTAGTATATTAGCACTCAGGAAGTTAGAGTGCTAACAGAGGTGATCATACATGCTAACTGATCGTCAATTATTGATTCTGCAAGTGATAATCGAGGATTTTATCCATTCAGCCCAGCCTGTCGGGTCGCGAAGCTTGTCGAAGAAAGATGAAATTACGTTCAGCTCGGCCACTATTCGCAATGAAATGTCTGATCTTGAAGAATTGGGTTTTTTAGAAAAAACTCATACATCTTCAGGAAGGGTTCCTTCTGAAAAAGGGTATAGATATTATGTGGATCATTTACTTTCTCCTCAAGCTCCAAAAAAGAATGAAATGAAATTGTTGAAATCCGTGTTCGTGGAGCGCATTTATGAACTGGAAAAGATTGTCCAAAAGTCAGCTAAGATACTCTCTGAATTGACGAATTACACGGCAATCGTTCTTGGCCCCAAAGTCAATGAACATAAGCTGAAAAAGATTCAAATCATTCCATTGAGTCCTGAAACGGCAATTGCGATCATCATCACTGACACAGGCCATGTTGAAAATCGAATGATTTCCCTGCCTCCTTCTTTCGATATCAATGAAATCGAGAAGGTAGTCAATATTTTAAATGCCCGGTTAGTGGATGTACCGCTTGTCGAGCTGAAGGATAAGATCTATAAGGAAGTGGCGGTCTTATTGAGCCATCACATCCATAATTATGGATCGGTCGTTTCCGTTCTTGCGGACACCCTCACGGATACGAAACCGGAAAAAATATTTTTCGGTGGTAAAACGAATATCTTGAGGCAGCCTGAGTTCCATGACATTGCAAAAGTCAGCACACTTTTATCCATGATCGAACAGGAACAAGGATTTTATGATCTCATTACGAAAAACCCATCTGGCATTCATGTCAAGATTGGCCGTGAAAATCAAAATACAGTCCTTGAGGATTGTAGTTTGATTACCGCGACGTATTCAATCGGGCAGGAACAAGTGGGCACCTTGGCAATATTGGGTCCAACTCGAATGGAATATTCGAGAGTAATCAGTCTCCTTTCTTTTTTCTCGAAGGATTTAACGACGTTGATGACAAAGCTGTATCAAAAATAGGAGCAAAGGTAATAGTAAGGTGGCGGTAAAAGGGTTACCACCGCCCAACCTATTACTTAAGCATAAATTTGTATAATCCTTTAGGGGAGGTGAGATTGTGGAAAATAAAAACAATGAACAGACATTAAATAATGAAACAATCGAGGAAAGCACGGAAGAAGCGGTTTTTGCTGAAGAAGTGAATTCATCGGAAGAAACTCAGGAGGAAACTCCGGTAGAAAAAGATGAGCTACAGTTGGCTCAAGAAAAGATTCAGGAACTAGAAGCTAAAATCGAAGAAATGGATAACCGTTACCTTCGTTTGCAAGCTGATTTCGATAATTCTAGACGCCGTGCAAAGCTTGATATGGAAGCGGCTCAAAAATATAGAGTGCAAGATATTGCTGGGAATTTGGTCGAGGCTCTTGATAACTTTGAAAGAGCGACTAAAATCGAAGCGGATAATGAGCAAACAAAGTCCCTTCTTCAAGGCATGGAAATGGTCTATAAAGGCATTATTGGTGCATTGGCGAAAGAAGGCATCGAACCGATCAATTCTGTCGGTGAAGAATTCGATCCGCGTTTGCATCAAGCCGTCATGCAAGTTCAAGATGAGAACTTCGGTTCGAACATCGTTGTGGAAGAATTCCAAAAAGGATATCTTCTTAAGGACCGAGTGATTCGCCCGGCCATGGTAAAGGTAAACGAATAAAGAAATCATTACATATAAATATTGGGAGGTAGTGTAACAATGAGCAAAATTATTGGTATTGACTTAGGTACTACAAACTCTTGCGTATCTGTACTTGAAGGCGGGGAACCAAAAGTTATCCCGAATCCAGAAGGAAACCGTACAACACCTTCTGTTGTGGCATTTAAAAATGGGGAACGTCAAGTAGGGGAAGTGGCCAAACGCCAAGCAATTACGAACCCGAACACAATCATTTCCATTAAACGTCATATGGGTACTAACCATAAGGAAGTAATTGATGGAAAAGAATATTCACCGCAGGAAGTATCTGCAATCATCCTTCAATACTTGAAATCTTATGCTGAAGAATATCTTGGAGAAAAAGTAACAAAAGCGGTTATCACCGTTCCTGCTTACTTTAATGACGCTGAACGTCAAGCAACTAAAGACGCTGGTCAAATTGCTGGTCTTGAAGTGGAACGTATTATCAATGAACCTACAGCTGCAGCACTTGCTTACGGATTGGATAAAACGGAAGAAGACCAAACCATCCTTGTATTCGACCTTGGTGGCGGTACATTTGACGTATCCATCATGGAACTTGGAGACGGAGTATTCGAAGTACGTTCAACAGCTGGTGACAACCGCCTAGGTGGAGACGATTTCGACCAAGTAATCATTGATTATTTAGTAGAAGCATTCAAAAAAGAGAATGGCATCGATCTTTCTAAAGACAAAATGGCTGTTCAACGTTTGAAAGATGCAGCTGAAAAAGCGAAAAAAGACCTTTCAGGTGTAACTTCAACTCAAATTTCATTACCTTTCATCACAGCTGGGGATGCTGGCCCACTTCACTTGGACGTAACGATGACTAGAGCTAAATTTGATGAGCTATCATCAAGTCTTGTTGAACGTACGATGGGACCTACTCGTCAAGCATTGAAAGATGCTGGACTTTCAGCTTCAGAAATCGATAAAGTCATCCTTGTTGGTGGATCTACTCGTATTCCTGCAGTAGTGGAAGCAATCAAAAAGGAAATCGGTCAAGAACCTAGCAAAGGTGTTAACCCTGATGAAGTAGTAGCGATGGGTGCTGCCATTCAAGGTGGCGTGTTAACTGGAGACGTTAAAGACGTGGTTCTTTTAGACGTAACTCCACTTTCCCTTGGAATTGAAACAATGGGCGGTGTATTCACTAAGTTAATCGACCGTAATACAACGATTCCGACAAGTAAATCTCAAGTGTTCTCAACAGCAGCAGATAACCAAACAGCTGTGGATATCCATGTTCTTCAAGGTGAACGTCCAATGTCAGCGGATAATAAAACGCTTGGCCGTTTCCAATTAAGCGATATTCCACCTGCACCACGTGGAATTCCTCAAGTAGAAGTAACATTCGATATTGATAAAAACGGTATTGTTAATGTTCGTGCAAAAGATCTTGGTACAAACAAAGAGCAAGCCATCACAATCAAATCATCTTCAGGTCTTTCTGATGAAGAAATCGAGCGTATGGTACGCGAAGCAGAAGAAAATGCCGATGCTGATAAACAACGTAAAGAAGAAGTGGAACTTCGTAATGAAGCCGACCAACTTGTCTTCCAAACGGAAAAAACGCTTAAAGATCTAGAAGGTAAAGTAGACGAAGCGGAAGTAACAAAAGCGAACGAAGCGAAGGATGAACTGAAAGCTGCAATCGAGAAAGATGAGCTTGAAGAAATCCGTACGAAAAAAGATGCTCTAAACGAAATCGTTCAAGCTTTAACTATGAAGCTTTACGAAGAAGCGGCTAAAGCACAGCAAGCTGCCCAAGAGGGTGCTGGTGAAGCTGGAGCTCAAGACGATAACGTCGTTGATGCAGAATTTACAGAAGTGAACGAAGACGAAAAAAATAAAAAGTAACCCTTTTGGGATGCTGAAATAGTGGGTAGTGAAATGCTGCCTGAAGTAGAAAAGTCAAAGTCAGGTTATCTTGGCTTTGGCTTTTTTTACAATGGATGGAGCTAAATATAGGAATGATAGGGCTATAAAGAGATGAAATGACAGTTTGAGGGGACATTCCCACTTCTTTTATGGATGGGTGTTCAAACTGTTTGTGCTTTTCTAGTTGATTATTATCTTCCTACAGTGATAATATAATCTTTATGTGAATCGAATCGGGAGTGGATTTAGATATGAGTAAACGCGATTATTATGAGGTGTTAGGCCTTTCGAAGAGTGCTTCGAAGGATGAAATCAAGAAAGCGTATCGAAAGCTCTCCAAACAATATCACCCTGATATTAATAAAGCAGACGATGCTGCGGATAAATTCAAGGAAATTAAGGAAGCTTACGAAGTATTAAGCGATGAACAGAAAAAAGCCCATTATGATCAATTTGGGCATACGGATCCGAATCAAGGCTTCGGTGGTGGTCAAGACTTTGGTGGTTTTGGCGGATTCGAAGATATTTTCAGTAGTTTCTTTGGTGGTGGAGGTCGTAGAAGAGATCCTAATGCACCTCGTCAAGGGGCCGATCTGCAATATACGATGACGCTTTCTTTTGAAGAAGCCGCATTTGGGAAAGATACAGAGATTGAAATTCCACGTGAAGAGAATTGTGATACATGTAAGGGCTCAGGTGCAAAGCCTGGTACAAAAGTCGAAAACTGTTCACACTGTCACGGAACTGGTCAGTTAAATGTTGAACAAAATACAGCTTTCGGGCGTATCGTTAACCGGAGAGCTTGTCACCATTGTCAAGGAACAGGTAAAATCATTCCGAATAAATGTTCAACGTGTAAAGGTGAAGGAAAAGTTCAAAAACGTAAAAAAATTCAAATCAAAGTACCTGCAGGTATCGATGACGGACAACAGCTTCGAGTTTCCGGTCAAGGGGAGCCTGGAATCAATGGTGGCCCATCCGGAGATCTATATGTAGTCTTCCATGTCCGTACTCATGAATTCTTTGAACGGGATGGCGATGATATTTATTGCGAAATGCCGATTACATTTGCCCAATCTGCGTTAGGAGACGAAATTGAAGTCCCAACCTTGCATGGCAAAGTTAAATTGAAGATTCCTGCCGGTACACAAACTGGTACGCGTTTCCGTTTAAAAGGAAAAGGCGTTTCGAATGTCAGGGGCTATGGACAAGGCGACCAGCATGTAATCGTATTGGTGGTCACTCCAAAGAAATTGACGGAAAAACAAAAAGAACTTCTTCGTGAGTTCAGCGAAATCAGTGGCCAAGCAGGCATTGATGAACAAGAAGATGGCTTTTTCTCGAAGGTAAAGCGTGCTTTTAAAGATAGATGACTAAAAGTAAAAGAAGAGATCGGGAGTTGGTAGGTTATGAAGTGGTCTGAATTTGCAATCCACACAACAAATGAAGCGGTTGAACCTGTTTCAAATATCCTTCATGAGGCAGGTGCAAGCGGTGTTGTCATTGAGGATCCTCTTGAATTAGTCAAAGAACGTGAAAATGTCTTTGGCGAAATCTACCACCTGAACCCAGATGATTATCCGGACGAAGGTGTTTTGATCAAGGCGTACTTGCCGGTTAATAGCTTTCTTGGTGAAACGGTTGATGCTATTAAGGAATCCATCAATAATCTCCTGCAATTTGAAATAGACCTAGGGAAGAACCTTGTTTCAATCAGTGAAGTGAATGAGGAAGAATGGGCAACTGCCTGGAAGAAATATTATAATCCAGTCAAGATATCCGAGCGATTCACCATTGTCCCTACTTGGGAAGACTATACGCCAGTAAGCAGTGATGAATTGATCATAGAACTGGATCCGGGCATGGCATTCGGGACGGGTACCCACCCGACAACCGTCATGTGTATCCAAGCCCTCGAACGTACTGTTGTACCGGGTGATCTTGTGGTTGATGTTGGAACGGGTTCTGGAGTCTTGAGCATAGCGTCCGCATTGTTGGATGCAAAACGAGTTCAGGCACTTGATTTGGATGAAGTGGCTGTTCGGTCGGCCATTCAAAATGTTGAACTGAACAATGTTCAGGAAAAGGTCTCTGTTTCGCAAGGTAACTTATTGGATGGAGTAGATGAACGGGCGGATGTCGTAGTAGCCAATATTTTGGCCGAAGTGATTATGCGCTTTACGGACGATGTTGCGAAAATCGTGAAACCTGGTGGGCATTTCATTGCCTCTGGAATCATTCAACCTAAAAAACAAGATGTGAAGGAAGCGATTCAAGCTTCCGGATTCATAATTGTGGAAACCATCCAGATGGAAGATTGGGTTGCGTTCATTGCTAAAAGAAATGATTGAATGATGAGTTACTCTGATTATCTTATCCACAGGTAATCAGAGTACCTTTTTTTACGCTCAAACCTTGGCAAGGCACAAAGCATTCAAGGGAAGATGCCTTTGACTGCTAGCCTGTGAGTTTTTCTAGACTAGACGGAGTAGGTGGCACTGTGCAACGATATTTTCTTAATGAAATGGACTTTCAGGGACAAACCGTGACCATTACAGGTGATGATTTTCACCATATTGCCAGAGTCATGAGAATGGAACCTGGAGAGCGAATCATAACTGTAAAGGGCAGTGGCATGGCTGCAGTCACGGAAATCTCGGAAATTACGAATGATACAGTTATAGGAAACATTTTAGAATGGAAGAATGAAGAAAAAGAACTTCCCGTCCAGGTGACGATAGCGAGCGGTCTGCCTAAAGGGGATAAGCTGGAGTATATCGTTCAAAAGGGGACGGAATTGGGCGCTTACAAGTTTATCCCTTTTATTGCGGCTCGTTCGGTGGTAAAATGGGACCACAAAAAGGTCGGCAAGAAACTAGAAAGACTCCAAAAGATTTCCAAGGAGGCGGCCGAGCAGTCCCACCGTACAGTTGTCCCTTCCGTGACCGAACCGATGTCAATCGCTCAACTAACGGAGCTTGCTTCTGAATACGATCATTCATTAATCGCATTTGAAGAAGAGGCAAAGCGCGGTGAAACATCCGTGCTAGCGTCGGTGTTGGAAAACATCAGGGCTGGACAGTCGATTCTTTTCGTTTTTGGGCCTGAAGGGGGCCTAGCGGAAAAAGAAATCGAGAAATTAACATCTTCCGGTTTTGTAGCATGTGGACTTGGACCTAGAATATTAAGAACTGAAACAGCACCTTTATATGCACTTTCCGCTGTTTCTTATCATGTAGAACTTTTGAGGTGATGAAAAATGGCAACGGTCGCTTTCCATACATTAGGCTGTAAAGTAAACCATTATGAAACAGAAGCTATTTGGCAATTATTTAAGACAGAAGGATATGACCGTGTTGAATTCGAAAACACATCGGATGTGTATGTCATCAATACGTGTACGGTAACGAATACGGGCGATAAGAAAAGCCGCCAGGTCATCCGTCGTGCTATCCGTAAAAACCCGAATGCCGTCATTGCAGTAACAGGATGTTACGCACAGACGTCGCCTGCTGAAATCATGGCAATCCCGGGCGTCGATATCGTGGTGGGCACACAGGACAGGGGAAAACTGTTAGCATACATCGAACAATTTAAGGTGGAACGCGAACCGATTAATGCAGTTGGAAACATTATGAAGAACCGTGTATACGAAGAATTGGATGTACCAGCTTTTACCGACAGAACCCGAGCTTCTTTAAAGATCCAGGAAGGTTGTAACAATTTCTGCACGTTCTGCATCATTCCATGGGCACGTGGTTTAATGCGTTCCCGTGATCCAAAGGAAGTTATCCATCAAGCTGAACAGCTTGTCGAAGCAGGGTATAAGGAACTTGTGTTGACTGGTATTCATACAGGTGGTTATGGTGACGACTTGAAGGATTATAATTTGGCCATGCTCTTGCGTGATTTGGAAAAGGTCGAGGGACTTAAACGGATCCGCATATCTTCCATTGAAGCGAGTCAAATAACGGATGAAATCATTGAAGTGCTTACGAAGTCCAAAAAAGTGGTTCGCCATTTGCATATTCCGATTCAATCAGGATCAGATACTGTGTTAAAACGGATGAGACGTAAATATACGATGGATTTCTTCGGAGACCGTATCGAAAAATTAAAAGTGGCGCTTCCTGGCCTTGCCGTTACATCTGATGTCATTGTAGGTTTCCCTGGAGAAACCGAAGAAGAATTCATGGAGACATATAATTTCATCAAGAAATATAAGTTCTCTGAATTACATGTATTCCCTTACTCGAAACGCACAGGGACACCAGCGGCACGCATGGATGATCAAGTGGATGAAGATGTGAAAAACGAACGTGTTCATCGCCTGATCTCTTTGTCCGATCAGCTGGCAAAAGAGTATGCTTCTCAATTCGAAGGAGAAGTACTGGAAGTGATTCCTGAAACACCATTGGAAAATGGGCTTTATGAGGGGTACTCCGATAATTATATGAAGGTTATTTTCCCGGCTACTGAAGAAATGGTTGGAGAAATCGTAAAAGTGAAAATTACACAATCCGGCTATCCACATAGTGAAGGACAGTTTGTTACGATTGTGAAAGATCTTCCATTACAACAAGCAGCTAATCTTTAAGACGGCGATTTATCGCTGTCTTTTTTTCTTCTTTTTAGAGTGATAACGGAACATAAGGGTATAGTTTATATATATCGTCATTTTGAAATTATTATGGTATCATGAGAGGTACGGACAACTAGTTTTTTTTATGAATATTAAGGAGGATTACTAAATGACACAAAATGTAGCAGGTTTAATCGATCACACTTTATTAAAAGCGGATGCAACGAAAGAACAAATAAAAGTTTTATGTGAAGAAGCAAGAGAATATAAATTCGCATCAGTATGCGTGAACCCAACTTGGGTGAAGTATGCTAGTGAGTTATTGGAAGGTTCAGAGGTAAAGGTTTGTACGGTTATAGGTTTCCCTCTAGGAGCGTCCACTCCTGAAACTAAAGCCTTCGAAACAAAAGATGCCATCAGCAACGGTGCGCATGAAGTTGATATGGTAATCAACATCGGTGCTTTGAAGGACAAGGATGATGAATTGGTTGAGCGGGACATTCGTGCCGTTGTCGCAGCAGCGACTGGTAAGGCCCTTTCAAAGGTCATTATTGAAACATCATTATTGTCAGAGGAAGAAAAAGTGCGTGCTTGCGAAATAGCTGTTAAAGCGGGAACTGATTTTGTTAAAACTTCAACAGGATTCTCAACAGGTGGTGCTACGGTTGAAGATGTAGCGCTTATGAGAAAAACGGTTGGACCGAATATCGGCGTTAAAGCTTCAGGTGGGGTTCGTAACACGGGCGATGCTGAGAAGATCATTGAAGCAGGAGCATCTAGAATTGGTGCAAGTGCTGGTGTATCCATTGTAAAAGGCTTAACAGCTGATTCTGATTATTAATTTTCATGGTCGCATTCTTAGGAATGCGGCTTATTTTTTTGAGGACGATGCAGCAATAAAATGAAGTTGGAAAATTGGCTTGCGAAAGGTAAAACGATCAAAGAAGTCGTAATATTAAAAATGACACTAGCATGTGCAAGCTGGGTCGCTTTATTTTCAGTGAAAAAGGCAGCCGTCCGTTCTAGAACGTCCACAAGAGGAAGGAAGGCAGCCACACCGATCACATTCAGCCATATATGTGCATATGCTGTAAAGGCAGCTTGTCTACCTGAACCGATGCTAGCCATATAGCCTGTGATACACGTACCGATATTAGAACCGAGCATCATGATGATGGAAGAAGAGACGGATAGCTCCCCGCTCATTAAAAAACTCATGGCGATTCCGATGGTCGCGGAGCTAGAGTGAATCAGCGCCGTTAACAGGATACCTGCCAACAAAGCATAACTAAGATGGCTTTCTATGCCACTGAGTACATGCTGAACCGATGGATAGGCAGCGATGGGCTTGGAGAGCATCTTAAAACCGCTCATCGCCGCGAAAATGGCAGAGATGCCTATAAGGGACATTCCGGCGCTTTTTAATGCGATTTTGGGCATAAAGCAAAGAGCGGCACCGCATAAGACTCCTGGAATGATCCAGCGGTCCAATGAAAAGGTCATGAATTCAGCTGTAAAGGTCGAACCGATATTCGTTCCTAAAATGATGCCAATCGTCTGTGGAAAGGATAAACTGCCGGCGGAGACGAGACCCACGGTCATGACCATGACCGCCGAACTGCTCTGAAGGATGCCTGTGAAAATCGTACCTGCAAAAAAACCTTTCCAGGGTTTATCGGTCACCTTAGATAGAAAGGATTTTAATTTAGCGCCGGACAGGTTGAATAAGCCGATGCGTAAAACGGCCATACCCACTAAAAATAAAGTGATGAATAAAAGGAATAAAAGTAACTCGTACATGACCAACACCTCTTGAACAGTCTATGGCCCATAGGGGATAGACATGCTATAAAAAGCTTCAAAGTTGCAATTAGAAAAAAATATGGTAACAACATGATAATATTTGAAATAAGTTTCGTTTTATTGGTTGACCTGTCAAAGATGATATATTATAATTGTTTAGTACATGTATAACATGTTGACAACTTGAGTTAGTGTGTTGTTTTCGGAGGGAGGGAAAGAGATGTCTAAAACCGTCGTTCGTAAAAACGAATCGCTTGAAGATGCTCTTCGTCGTTTCAAACGTACTGTATCTAAAGCAGGATCGCTTCAGGAAGCTAGGAAGCGTGAATTTTATGAAAAGCCAAGCGTAAAACGTAAGAAAAAGTCTGAAGCTGCAAGAAAACGTAAATTCTAAGAGAGGGTGGAAAGATGAGTCTTCTCGAGCGTTTAAATAATGATATGAAACAAGCGATGAAGAACAAGGAAAAGGACAAACTATCTGTTATTCGTATGTTGAAAGCTTCGCTTCAAAACGAAGCTCTAAAACAGAGACAAGATTTAACAGATGATGAAGAATTGACAGTGCTCTCTCGCGAATTAAAACAACGCAAAGACTCCCTCCAGGAGTTTGAAAACGCAGGTCGTTCCGATCTCGTGGATAAAGTCCGCACCGAATTGGGATACGTAGAGGCATATATGCCTGAGCAACTATCAGAAGAAGAGATTTCTGAGATTGTTAAATCAACAATTGAGGAAGTCAATGCAACATCCAAAGCAGATATGGGGAGAGTTATGGGAGCTTTAATGCCTAAAGTTAAAGGTAAAGCAGATGGTTCTCTAGTAAACAAGTTAGTACAACAACATCTATCTTAAACTCGAAACCTAACCGCAGGCATTAGCCTGTGGTTTTTGTGTGTTTACGTGATTATTTCGCCTCTTTTAGACGTATAGTAACTAGTGAAAGGGCAGCCGACTGGTTTTATATAAATTAATTGCTTTTTAAATGAAACCTTTTTCATATACATACGTATTAACTAAGTAAGTGACGATAATAAGTGGATTCGATTAGCAAGGGTGAAATATGCCTTTTAGGTAATGGAAAGACCGGCTTACAGGCGCTTAATACGGGAAAGGAGGCGTTCCATTGAAAATATGGCGTGGTCTATCTGTTCTCTTATTCGGATTGCTGCTTTTGGTGTCTTTCTTGGTGCCCGGTGCTTCTGCAAAGGAGATTGTTTACCAGGTTCCCATTCAAGAAACGGTGGAAAAGGGTTTGGCCGCCTTTTTGCAACGGGCACTATCGATTGCAGAAGAGAATAACGCAGATCTTGTAATTTTCGAGGTGAATACCCCAGGTGGTGCCGTAGATGCGGCAGGGGAGATAGCCAAGTTACTGTCTAATTCCTCAGTAAAAACAGTGGCTTACGTCAATAATCGTGCTTTATCTGCGGGTGCCTATATTTCGCTCAGTGCCGATGAAATTTATATGGTCCCCAGTGCTACAATGGGTTCAGCTGCGGTGATTGACTCTTCGGGAAATGCAGCGGGAAAAAAAGCGGAATCTTATTGGTTGGCTGCAATGAAAACGGCAGCCGAACAGAATGGACGCGATCCCATTTATGCACAAGCGATGGCTGATGAGGATATCGACCTTCCAAAATACGGAGCCGAAAAAGGAAAATTACTGACATTCACTGCTGATCAGGCAAAAAAGGCCGGCTACAGTGAAGGGACCGTTTCGGGGAAAGCTGAGTTATATAGTATACTCGGGGTGGAAGATGCGGATATTCGAACCATAGAGGAAAGCTTTCCAGAAAAGTTAGCTCGCTTTTTGACCAATCCTTTTGTGATTCCCATCTTATTGACGATAGCAGGCATCGGGATTGTGGTAGAGTTGTTTTCGCCTGGTTTTGGCATTCCTGGTTTTATTGGAATCACTGGCCTCGTATTGTTCTTTTATGGACATTTGGTCGCAGGCATCACGGGCTATGAGTCGTTAGCGCTATTCATCTTAGGAGTCATCCTTGTGCTCTTGGAGTTTTTCCTCCCTGGAGGAATTATCGGGGTGCTTGGCTTTAGTGCAATTATAGGCAGTTTATTTCTCGCTTCAGAAGATCCGGTCCATATGACCATTTCTTTGTTAATTGCGATTACCGCATCCATTTTGGTTTCTATCCTATTTGTAAAGGTGCTTGGTAAAAAAATGAACTTTTTTAGAAAAATGATATTAACCGATGCAACAAAAACAGAGCAAGGGTATGTCAGTTCTCCGAATCGCTTGGAATTATTAGGTGTTGAAGGTAAGGCAATGACAGACTTAAGGCCATCTGGAACGGCTTTAATTAATGATGAACGGGTCGATGTTGTGACAGAAGGAAGCTTTATTTCCAAAGGGACATCCATCAAAGTCGTGAAAGCTGAAGGGTCGAGAGTAGTCGTTCGGCAAATTCCGGAATCAAATCAATGAAAATAGGAAGGGTGAATGTTTAGGTGATAACTTCAGGAACAATATTTATCGTGTTGGCTGTAATTGCGGCCATCATCATCTTATCGGTATTTTTCACATTTGTACCAGTTATGTTATGGATCTCAGCTTTAGCGGCTGGAGTCAAAATCAGTATCTTTACATTAGTGGGAATGAGGCTTCGTCGTGTTATACCAAGCAGGGTAGTTAACCCGCTCATTAAAGCCCACAAAGCGGGAATCAATGTATCGACGAATCAATTGGAGAGCCATTACCTTGCAGGAGGGAATGTTGACCGTGTCGTCAATGCACTGATTGCAGCAGAACGTGCGAATATCGCATTGCCATTTGAAAGAGGGGCAGCCATCGATCTTGCAGGACGTGATGTACTGGAAGCGGTTCAAATGAGCGTTAACCCTAAAGTGATCGAAACGCCATTCATCTCCGGTGTAGCGATGAATGGGATTGAAGTGCAGGCAAAGGCAAGAATCACCGTTCGTGCCAATATCGAACGATTAGTCGGTGGTGCTGGGGAAGAAACGATCATCGCGCGTGTAGGTGAAGGGATTGTTTCGACAATCGGTGCTTCAAAAAAGCATACGGATGTCCTTGAAAACCCGGATTTAATTTCTAGAACCGTTTTATCGAAAGGTCTCGATTCAGGTACAGCATTTGAAATTCTATCGATTGATATCGCTGATGTGGATATCGGGAAGAATATCGGGGCTATCCTACAGACTGACCAGGCTGAAGCGGATAAGAAAATCGCCCAAGCAAAAGCGGAAGAACGTCGCGCGATGGCTGTTGCCTTGGAACAGGAAATGGTAGCCCGTGTCCAAGAAATGAGAGCGAAGGTTGTAGAATCCGAGGCAGAAGTGCCATTGGCTATGGCTGAAGCGTTGAAGAGCGGAAATCTAGGGGTAATGGATTACATGAATATCCAAAATATCACGGCGGATACGGATATGCGGGATTCCATCAGTAAGATATCGGATAACCCAAAGGACAAGGATAACAATTAATTCCCAGAAGGGAGGCCTTTAAATGGGAGATCTCATTCAATTCTTTCTCAGTAATCCATTCCTTCTGATTATCTTGATAGCTGTTGCAACATCCATGTTCGGCAGGAAAAAACAGCCGCAACCAAACAATCCAAACAACCCGCCGAAAAAGAAATGGCAGGAAATCATGCAGGAGCTTCAAGGCGAGATGCCACAAAAGGAACAACGGCAAACCCCTGTTCCGGCAACTGGCCAAAAAGCAGAGAAGCGTGTCGTACACTCTGCTGGGCCTGTGGATGAAACGAAAGCACAGGCTGAAAAAAGGATTGCTGAACTAAGAAGGCTGCAGCAGAAATATGAGCAAGAGCGTGTGGAACAAAAAGATAAGGCAGATCGAATTACTACAGCCATTTCTGACGATAGCAGTTCCGTCTATCATAAAGGTCCTTCCTTCACTAAGAAACAGTTGATTGATGGAATCATTATGTCTGAGGTGCTCGGACCTCCAAGGGCTAAGCGTAGTTTGCAAAGGTCAAGGAGATAATTCGGAAGAACTTGTATCCCGCGTTCATTCGTTCAACATGAAAAAATAGAAATTGAACCTTTATAATTTTGTGCTAGAACCCTCTTTCATCTCATACATTGAGATGAAAGGGGGTTCTTTTTTATGGCTCGCAATTGGGGAAAAAAAGTGAAACAGCTTATGACTAAAACAATGGACCTTCCGCAAGATGTCATGATGGACCTGCCGCGAATTACCATGATCGGACAATTACATATATATATTGAAAATCATCGTGGCTTGTTGGCCTTTACTGACAGTGAAGTGAGGTTAATGCTTAAAAATGGCCAGCTGCTAATAAAGGGAACTGGCTTTGTCATCAAGACCATCTTGCCGGAGGAAATCATGTTAGAGGGCAAAATTGACAAAGTATATTTTATCAATGAATGATCCCGGGAGGTTTCCATGAAAAACCAATGGACAAACTATTATACAGGCTATGTAAAAGTGAAGGCATATGGAAGAGGAACCGAAAGGCTAATCAATATGTTGACAAGGAGAGGGCTTCATATCTGGGATGTGAAGCGTGTAGGAAGTGAATCCCTGATTTTCCATATGGATTTCAGGGAAATTTCAAAATTGCGTCAGGTCCTGCGAAAAAGCGACTGTAAAGTGAAGTTCCTCCAAGGCAGGGGGTTTCCGTTTCTCATGAAGCGAGTGATGAAAAATAGTGGATTCTTGGCGGGTTTGATTGCTTTCCTTATTTGCATTTTTGTACTCTCCAATATGGTGTGGGGGATAGAAGTGAAAGGGGCAAAACCGGAAACGGAACATGCCATCCGTAAAGAATTGGACAAAATGGGCGTGAAAATTGGAAAGGTGCAATTTCTAGTGGACGATGTGGATACGATTCAGCGAAAGCTCTCTGATCGCATCGGTGCCCTAACCTGGGTTGGTGTGGAGCTTAAGGGGACAACCTACCATTTTCAGGTGGTGGAAAAACGGCAGCCGAAGGAAATAGAGAAAACCTCCTCACAAAATTTGGTTGCTTCAAAAAAGGCGGTCATCACCAATATGTTCATTGAAAAAGGACAACCTAAAGTGAATGTGCATGATTATGTAAGTAAAGGACAACTTCTTGTTTCAGGGTTAATTGGGAAAGAAGATAAACCAGAAATTGTCTCGGCACAGGGGAAAGTAATGGGGCAAACTTGGTACAAGGCGAATGTGGAAGTGCCTCTGAAAACCAATTTTTCCGTTTACAATGGTAATGAAACCAGTAAGCATTATATAAAAGTGAGCAGCTTATCTATACCTATATGGGGATTTAAGGATCCGGGCTATAAAAAGCAGGAAAAAGAATCGACTGATCGGCCGTTTCATTTTCTGCAATGGGAACTTCCCATTTCCTATAAAGTCGACACATTAAGGAGTAAAGACGATATCGTCCGGAGTTATACGAAGGAAGAAGCGATAAAGGAAGGTAAGAAGATGGCCCAGGCCGACTTACGGAAGCTTCTTGAAGAAGAAGACCAAATTATAGGGGAAAAAGTTTTGCACGAAAGCATGGAGAATGGTAAAGTGAAATTATCTATACATTACCAAGTTATTGAAGATATTGCTGTAGGACAACCAATCATTCAAGGAGACTAGCGAATGGCAGATGAAGTGAAGGTAATCAAGTTGGAAATTGAATCACCTAATGAAGCGGTCGCTTTATTGGGAAATGGAGATTCTAATGTAAAAGTGCTTGAAGACGAGCTGGGCATTTCGGTCATCACCCGCGGGGAAGGTATTAGCGTTGCCGGTGAATTAGAGCGGGTGACGATGGGACAGGATATCCTGAAGGCGCTGTTATCTGTGATCAGAAAAGGGATTACGATAAGTTCTAGGGATGTAATGTATGCTATAGAATTGGCTCGCAAGGGAACATTGGAATATTTCGGAGAATTATATGAAGAAGAAATTGCTAAAACGGCTAAAGGTAAATCGATTAAGGTCAAGACAATTGGCCAGCGATATTATATTCAGGCCATAAAGAAGCTCGATTTAGTATTCGGGATTGGTCCTGCTGGGACCGGGAAGACCTATCTAGCTGTTGTGATGGCAATCAATGCCTTGAAAAACGGACAGGTTAAACGAATTATCTTGACGAGACCTGCCGTAGAAGCCGGCGAAAGTTTGGGATTCCTTCCTGGGGACTTAAAAGAAAAGGTAGACCCGTATCTACGTCCGTTATATGACGCTCTTCATGACCTACTGGGGATGGAACAGACCCAAAGGATGATTGAACGCGGGACGATTGAAATCGCTCCCTTGGCCTATATGAGGGGACGTACGCTCGAGGATGCCTTTGTAATCTTGGATGAGGCACAGAATACTACCGAAGCCCAAATGAAGATGTTTTTAACGAGGCTCGGTTTTGGATCGAAAATGGTCATTACGGGAGATCGTACCCAAATCGACCTTCCAAAAGGGATGAAGTCAGGTTTGATTCGGGTTGAGGAGATTCTCAAGAATGTCAAAGGCCTTTCATTTGTGTATTTTGAACAGAGTGATGTAGTCAGGCATCCGCTCGTCGCCAAAATTATCAGCGCATATGAACAGGCAAAAGAATAGAGGGAATCCGCCAATGAAATGGCGGATTTTTTCATGGTGATTCGCTTGCCCATCATGAATGGAATGTGAAATTGTGGTGAAAAGCAAGGGTTTTATCATAACATGATGAAAAGTAGAGGGAAAACTGTTATCATTTTACATATCTAGCATATTAACCATCTTTTTTTAGGAGGACCTTCTTTGAACCGTATCCAAAAATTTTTCACCAAAATAAAAGGCCTGCTGGTCCATCGCTTTTTTCAAGTACTCTTGTTCGTCGTACTTGGTTTGTTTGCATATGGGTTAATGCTATCCAACGTTAAGCCTGAAAAGATCCAAGTGGAGCTTTTTAAGCCAGCGGAACAAACGATACGATCCACCAAGACTATAGAAGATACATATAAGACTACGAAAGAAAAAGAAGAAATTTCAAAACAGGTGGCGGATGTTTATACATTAAAAAAGGAATATGCCAAAAATAAAGTCGATTTGATCTCTTCAATTTTTGATTCTGCGATTGAAGTGAACAAAGAAACAGATCCTAATAAGGGCGGTAAAAAAGGAATTAAAAAGACGGATGGCCAAAAGGTTTCCATCTTGAAAGAAAAATTGACGGAGGAGGTCAATAAAGATATAGAAGAATCTGTTTTCATGGCATTGGTACAGGCGGATGAAGATGAACTGGAGATAGCGAGGGACTCTACGATAACCGCTGTAAATAATGTGATGAGTGAGCGGATCTCGGCCAGCGATGTTGAAAATGCAAAGAAAAAAGTGGTAGATGAACTGAGCTATATGAGTATAAATAGTGATATGAAGAAGGTCTCCATATCACTTGCCCGTTCGGCGATTATTCAAAATGTTTTTTTTGATAAAGATAAAACGGAGGAACAACGCCGAAAAGCAGTGGAAAGTGTGGAACCAGTCAGGATTCTCCAGGGGCAGATTATCGTCGAAGAAAATCAATTAGTGGACCGGGACGTGTACAGGCAGCTTGAATTGGCTGGGTTTTTAAGTACCGAGTCCACTATCTTTCCATATGTAGGGCTCCTGCTTTATATTTTTTTAACTTTTACGGCTTTTTATTACTTTTTTTACTATTCCATAACGAAACGGGATAATAAGTACAATCAGTTGTTGGTTTTCAGCCTTGTTTTCATTTTTGCAATGGCAACGATGAAAACAGTCAGCATATTCGCTGAACTGAAAGATTCGAATTTAGAATATATTTTCCCTGCTGCCATGGCAGCGATGCTTATTAAGATATTATTAAATGATAAATTGGCTGTTGCCATGACAATTTTATTAGGATCTTATGGTACGATAATATTTAATGGCGATACGCCAGGAAATCTTGACTTCTCTATGGGGCTTTATATTATTTTTAGCGGATTGATGGCCATCATAATATTATCGCGTTCCAATTTCAAATCAAGAGTACTGGTAGCGGGTCTCATGATGTCAGTGATCAATATCGCTTTCGTCTATTCGCTCATTTTCATTATGGATGGCCATTACACAAAAGTGGAGTATCTATATTATGCGGCAGCGGCTATAGGATCTGGGCTTGGTTCCGCTGTGTTGACAATGGGGCTGCTTCCATTTTTCGAGGCGGGGTTCGGGATTTTATCTTCAATGAAGTTGATCGAGCTTTCCAATCCCAATCACCCCCTATTACGAAAAATCTTGATTGAGGCACCTGGTACCTACCACCATAGTGTAATGGTTGCCAATTTGGCTGAATCTGCATGTGAAGCAATTGGCTCGAATGGGTTGCTTGCAAGAGTCGGATCTTATTACCACGATATAGGCAAGACAAAGCGGCCGCACTTTTTCATCGAGAACCAGTTAAATGAGGAAAATCCGCATGATAGGCTACAACCGGAAACGAGCAAGGACATTATCATTGCGCATGCCGTGGATGGCGGAGAAATGCTTCGCAGCCATAAGTTCCCGAAGGAAATTGTGGATATAGCGGAACAACATCATGGGACGACTTTATTGAAATTTTTCTATCATAAGGCATGTAAGGAAGATGAAGCGACACGCGAAGTCGACTACCGGTATCCGGGGCCTATGGCGAAAATGAAGGAAGTGGCCGTCATTGGAATTGCAGATAGTGTTGAGGCTGCAGTCAGGTCGATGAAGCATCCTACACCCGAGAAGATCGAGGAACTGGTAAGTTTCATAATCAGTGACCGGATTCAAGACGGTCAATTTGATGAATGTGACATTACTATGAGAGAATTAAGTATCGTAAAGCATTCGCTTTGTGAATCGCTGAATGGTATCTTCCACTCAAGGATCGAGTATCCTGACATGGATAAATTAGGACAGAAGGTGAAAAAATGATTTTAACAATGGATTTAATCGATGAAACGAACGAAGTGACGGAAAAAGGGCAGCAGCTTGTTGAAAGCATTTTGCAATTTGCCGCCAATAAAGAGAATATCGAAGAAGGTACGGAACTATCCGTCACTTTTGTCGACAACAAAAGGATTCAGGAGATTAATAAAGAATACCGTAATAAGGATTCGGCTACCGATGTCATTTCTTTTGCACTGGAAGAGATGGGGGAGGAAGAAGTCGAGATTATCGGGGCGGAAATGCCTCGTATGCTTGGTGATATCATCATTTCAATTGAACGCACAAAAGAGCAGGCCGAGGAGTATGGACACTCTTTTGACCGCGAACTTGGCTTTTTAGCCCTACATGGTTTTCTTCATTTGCTAGGCTATGACCATATGACTGAAGAAGATGAAAAAGTGATGTTTTCTAGACAAAAGGAGATATTGGGGGAATATGGGCTCTCGAGAGAAGGGTAAGCCAAGGTATCCACTCGTAAAAAGCTTTTCATTTGCTTGTCAAGGGATTTTGGAAGCGGTACGGACCGAGCGAAACATACAGATCCATTTCGTGGTGATGGCAGCCGTCGTGTTCTTTGGTTGGTATTTTTCATTGAACGGAATGGAATGGTTGTTTATTTTGACGGCAATTGCTGGTACGATTGCATTAGAACTAGTGAATTCGGCCATTGAACGGGTTGTTGATTTAGTGACAGACCAAATCCATCCTCTTGCCAAGCAGGCAAAAGATATTGCAGCCGGGGCTGTATTCATATATGCTATATTTTCTATAATAGTTGGATTGATTATTTTTTTGCCAAAGTTGGGTATGTAGGTTCTTTTATTCATCCAATGTAGAGGGGGAATTGTATAATGAATACGAATGAATTGATTGAAGAAGCTAAAAAAGCTAGAGAAAAGGCTTATGTCCCTTATTCAAAGTTTAAAGTGGGAGCTGCTTTATTGACTGCCGATGGTAAGGTATATCATGGCTGTAATATTGAAAATGCAGCATACAGCATGTGCAACTGCGCGGAAAGAACTGCATTATTCAGTGCCTATGCGCATAATGACAAGCAGTTTAGCAAACTTGCGGTCGTAGCGGACACGGACCGACCGGTATCCCCATGCGGAGCCTGCAGACAAGTCATTTCAGAACTATGTGAACCGGATATGATGGTTGTTTTAACCAACTTGAATGGTGATACTAAAGAATTAACAGTACAGGAATTGCTTCCAGGAGCTTTTTCACCGGAGGATTTAAATGAATAAATTAGTTAGCGATACACAGGTAAAAGGATATAAATCAGGATTTATATCCATCATCGGCCGTCCAAATGTCGGCAAGAGCACGTTTTTGAACCGTGTAATCGGTCAAAAAATCGCAATCATGAGCGACAAGCCTCAAACGACAAGAAATAAAGTTCAAGGTGTACTTACACAAAATGATTCACAAATGATCTTCATTGATACACCGGGCATTCATAAACCTAAGCATAAGCTTGGGGACTTTATGATGAAGGTTGCGACGAATACCTTGAAAGAGGTCGATCTGATTCTATTCATGATTAATGCTGAAGAGGGCTACGGTCGTGGAGATGAGTTTATCATTGAAAAGCTACAATCGGTTAAAACACCCGTTTTCCTTGTAGTCAATAAAATTGATACGATGCATCCTGATGACCTTCTGCCCATCATTGAAAAGTACCAAAAGCTGTATCCTTTTGCAGCAGTGGTGCCTATTTCAGCTCTTGAAGGTAATAATGTCGATACATTGCTCGCCCAAATCAAGGAACATCTTCCTGAAGGGCCGCAGTTTTACCCAGCCGATCAAGTAACGGATCATCCGGAGCGTTTCATCATTTCTGAATTGGTCCGCGAAAAGGTTCTGCACTTAACTCGTGAAGAGATTCCACATTCCGTGGCTGTTGTGATTGACTCAATCAAAAAAATGGATAACAGTGACACAATCAATGTTATGGCGACCATCATTGTCGAGAGGGATTCCCAAAAAGGAATTGTCATCGGTAAGCAAGGGAAAATGCTGAAAGAAGTCGGTAGCCGCGCGAGAGTCGACATTGAGAACCTATTGGGCTCTAAGGTTTTCCTTGAGCTATGGGTCAAAGTCCAGAAAGATTGGCGTAATAAAGCAAGTCAGCTTCGTGATTTTGGATTTGATGAGAAAGAATATTAATTAACAAATTTTACGCTTCATGAAAGTGTGAAAAACGGTCAAGCTAATCATTAAGGACGGATATTTATCTGATATTGCTAGTCATAATGAAGGGTGGGCTTTATATGTTGGATTTTACCTGGGAGTTATTTAGTGAGACAGGTAATGTGGACACCTATTTACTTTATAAGGAGATAGAAGTCGAAAGGCAGGAAAGACCATTAGTATCGAATGAAGAGCTAGCTGATATTGATTTTCCTGTTTCTTAAGGATTAGCTAAGGCGAGTATGGGTGGTGTCTTTTATGCTTCAGAAATGTGAAGGCATTGTCATTAGAAGGACGGCATATGGAGAAAACAATAAAATTATAACGATTTATACCCGAGAGCTAGGGAAAATAGGGGTCATGGCTAGAGGTGCGAGCAAGCCAAATAGCAGGCTTGCCGCCGTGACCCAGCTTTTTTGCTCCGGGTATTTCCTTGTTTCGACATCTAGTGGACTTGGAAGCCTTCAGCAGGGGGAAATGGTTGACTCGCTTCGTTTTATCAGGGAGGATCTTTTCGCCACTGCCTATGCTTCCTATATCGTCGAATTGCTCGATAAGAGTGTGGACGATAAAAAACCAAATCCATATCTGTTTGAATTGCTTTCACAAACTTTACATTACATAAATGAAGAATACGACACTGAGGTTTTGAAATTCATTTTTGAAATGAAAATGCTTCCTGTAAATGGAATCAACCCGGTTTTGAACCAATGTGCCGTTTGTGGGGAGACCGAAGGGGAATTTGCTTTCTCCCTAAGGGAAGCCGGGTTTATTTGTCACCGATGTTTGGACAAGGACCCTTATCATTATAAAATTTCTCCTTCTGCGGTGAAACTTCTGAGGATCTTTTATTATTTTGATTTATCCAGGCTTGGTAACATATCTGTTAAACCGGAAACTAAAAGGGAATTGTCAAAAATCATTGATGCCTATTATGAGGAATATTCAGGGTTACATCTGAAGTCCAAAAAGTTTCTCAAACAGATTGATTCGATGAAAGATATGTTTTAGGTTCGAACTATTGACATTCCGGTTTTGTTTGTATAAAATTTTAATCATCAAAATAAGAAGAATGCGTCGATGGAAGAGAGTACCTGTTTTAATTCATAAAAGCGAACCCGGGATGGTGCAAGCCGGGATATGAAGACACAGGGAAGGGCGTTCCGGAGCATGATTAGGTTTGAAAAGAGGCCGTTTCATAACGGCAATTAGGGTGGAACCGCGGGTAAACTCTCGTCCCTATGCATTACGCATAGGGACGGGAGTTTTTTGTTTGCCTTGAGGAATCCTAGGCAAAAGATACTTCCCGCCCCTGAATCTGAAATTTAGTAAGCCGCTTTAAATAATCTGGAGGTGTACGATGAATATTCAAAATATGATTTTAACTTTGCAAAAGCATTGGTCTGAGCAAGGCTGTATCTTAATGAATGCTTATGATGTCGAAAAAGGTGCCGGGACGATGAGTCCTTATACCTTCCTTAGAGCAATTGGGCCAGAACCTTGGAGTGTTGCTTACGTGGAGCCTTCAAGACGTCCTGCAGACGGCCGGTATGGAGAGAATCCTAACCGTCTTTATCAACATCATCAATTTCAAGTGATCATGAAGCCTTCTCCGGATAATATTCAAGAACTTTATTTGGAGTCATTACGGAAGCTAGGCATCAATCCATTGGAGCACGACATTCGCTTTGTTGAGGATAACTGGGAAAATCCATCCCTTGGCTGTGCGGGTCTAGGATGGGAAGTATGGTTGGATGGAATGGAGATTACCCAATTCACCTATTTCCAGCAAGTTGGTGGACTAGAGTGTAAACCAGTCTCCGTCGAAATTACATACGGAATTGAACGTTTGGCTTCTTACATCCAAGACAAAGAAAATGTCTTTGAACTTGAATGGACGGATGGATTTACTGTTCGTGACATCTTTGGTCAACCGGAATACGAGCATTCGAAATATACATTCGAGACATCCAACCTTGATATGCTGTTCGAGCTTTTCACGATGTATGAAAAGGAAGCTCATCGTCAAATGGAGGAAGGTCTTGTACATCCGGCTTATGACTATGTATTGAAGTGTTCCCATACGTTTAATCTGCTGGATGCCAGAGGTGCCATTTCAGTAACGGAAAGAACGGGTTATATTGCCCGTTGTCGTAATTTAGCGCGTAAGGTTGCCAAAACTTTTTATGAAGAGCGGGAAAAATTAGGCTTCCCGATCCTGAAAGTGAAAGGGGAGAAAACAAATGAGCAAGCGTGATTTGTTATTGGAAATTGGGTTGGAGGAGCTACCGGCTCGATTTGTTACAGCTTCTATGAAACAGTTATCCGACAAAGTACAAAAGTGGTTGACACAAAAAGCGATTGAATTTGGTGAAGTCGAAGCATTTTCAACACCAAGACGTTTGGCGATATTGGTAAAAGATGTTGCGGAATCACAAAAGGACATTGAAGAAGAAGCAAAAGGACCGGCTAAGAAGATCGCTTTGGACGCCGAAGGCAACTGGTCTAAAGCAGCGTTAGGTTTTGTAAGAGGACAAGGCATGACGGCTGAGGATATTTATTTCAAAGAACTTAAAGGTGTGGAATATGTCCATGTGAATAAATTCATCAAGGGGCAACCGACGGCTCAGTTATTGGCGGAACTACAAGAAATCATAACTGGCATGACCTTCCCGAAAAATATGCGTTGGGCCAATCAGGACCTTCGCTTCGTCCGTCCGATTAAATGGTTAATTGCTTTGTTTGGTAAAGAAGTAGTACCTTTTACCATAGCTGAAGTAGAAACAGGCCGAGAAACGAAAGGTCATCGCTTTTTAGGTGAAAGTACAGTTATCGAAACTCCTGACCAGTATGAAAAGTCACTTAACGAACAATTTGTCATGGTCAATCCAGACAAACGCCGTACCGTGATCTTAGATCAAATCAAAAACCTGGAACAGGAGAATGGCTGGATCATCCCGGTCGATGAAAATCTTCTGGAAGAGGTAAATAACTTGGTTGAATATCCAACGGTGTTATTTGGCCGTTTTGAAGAAGAATTCCTTGAATTGCCTTCTCAGGTGCTGATTACATCGATGAAGGAACATCAACGGTATTTCCCTGTAAAAGATCAAGATGGAAAGTTGCTTCCTTTCTTCGTGACCGTTCGAAATGGGGATGACCGTCACCTGGATATGGTATCGAAAGGGAACGAAAAAGTATTGCGTGCCCGTTTATCGGATGCAGCTTTCTTCTACAAAGAAGATCAGAAAAAAGAGATTGCTGATGCTTTGAAAAAGCTGGATAGCATCGTTTACCATGAAGAAATCGGTACTCTAGCCGAGAAAACTGAACGTGTAACAGAGGTAACCGGAGCATTGGTGGATGCCTTGAAACTGAAAGTGGATAAAGAATTGGCGCTACGTGCTGCAAAAATAGCCAAGTTTGATTTAGTGAGTCATATGGTTTATGAGTTCCCTGAATTACAAGGGTACATGGGTGAAAAGTATGCCCTTCTAAAAGGTGAAGCGAAAGAAGTGGCAACAGCGATCAATGAACATTATATGCCACGGCATGCAGATGACGATGTACCTCCATCCTTAATCGGGGCACTTGTGAGCGTAGCGGAAAAAATTGATACACTGGCATCATTCTTCGCCATCGGAGTGATCCCTACCGGTTCTCAAGATCCATATGCTTTAAGAAGACAAGCAAGTGGAGTCGTTCAAATTCTAGCGGAGAAAAAGTGGGATATCACACTGGAGGAACTTATCACTTTGGGTCTTAAAGGACTTGAAGCAAAAGGCCTCTTGAAACGTGACATGGATGATGTAAAAGCGGATATGCATACATTCTTTAAAGCCCGTGTGAAGCATTTGCTTCAGGAACTACACATTCGCTATGATTTAATCGATGCTGTTTTGGCTAATGAAATTGGTTATATCCATTCTGTTGTTGAACGCTCCCAGGTATTAGAAGCGAAGAAAGAGGAAGCTGGCTTTAAAGAAAGTCTTGAGGCGTTAAGCCGTGTCATGAATATCGCTGGGAAATGCGATAATAAGGTGACAGTGAACCCGAGTGCTTTTGAAAATGAAGAAGAAAAAGCGTTGTATGAGAAATTTGGAACGGTTGCTTCAGCCTATGCCGAAACGAATGATGAGATGGAGCATTTCGAACAGCTAATATCGCTTCAAAGCGAAATCGAGGCTTATTTCGAGCATACAATGGTCATGGCGGAAGATGAAGCCGTACGTAATAATCGTTTATCCCTTATGAAAGAAATTAGTGATTTAGTTTCCAGCTTTGGGGCTGTGAACAAAATAATCCTTTCTTAATCCAATGAAAATGATCGGGACCCTTTTTATGAAGGGTTTCCGATTATTACAACTAATAGAGATGAAAACTGCTTTTATCAAATGATATAGTATATAATCGTTATATGAAGATCCTTTGTTACTTTACTCTGCGAAAAGCAGTAGGGTGGTGATTACAATTCAATTGAATAAACGTCAGGAACAGATTTTACAAATTGTTAAAGAGAATGGACCGATTACTGGAGAGCATATTGCAGATAGGTTAAGCTTAACGAGGGCGACGCTTCGTCCGGATTTGGCTATCTTAACGATGGCCGGTTTTCTAGATGCACGTCCACGTGTCGGGTATTTCTATACAGGTCGCTCGGGTACACAGCTATTGACGGATAGTCTGAACCATCTGTATGTTCGTGACCATCAATCGATCCCTGTCGTTGTGGATGAGGGTATATCTGTTTACGATGCGATTGTCATGATGTTTTTAGAAGATGTCGGCACTATGTTCGTAGTGGATAAGCATGCATTACTCGTTGGGGTACTGTCCAGGAAAGACTTGCTCCGTGCAAGTATTGGGAAACAAGAACTGAATTCCATCCCGGTCAATATCATCATGACAAGGATGCCTAACATTACAATGTGTACTAAAGAAGATTTATTGATCGATGTTGCCAAAAAATTGATTGAGAAACAAATTGATTCATTACCTGTCGTCAAAGAAACAGAAAAAGGCTATGAGGTAATTGGAAGAGTGACGAAAACCAATATAACAAAAGCATTCGTAGCTTTAGCTGATGAAGGCTATTAGGGGGGCTTGCAAAGGAATGACGGAGAATATGAACGGTTCTATTATATATGTTGTATCGGATTCAGTTGGGGAAACAGCGGAGTTAGTTACTAAAGCTGCGGCTAGTCAGTTTTCTAGTTCCGCTTTTACTATTAAACGAATTCCGTATATTGAAGATGAACATAACGTGGATGAAGTAATTTCACTGGCCAAATTAGATGGGGCGATCATCGCCTACACTCTTGTGAAGCCTGCTATTAGAGACTACATGAAAGCACAGGTGGAAAAAGAAAACCTGTCTGCTTATGACATTTTAGGACCGCTCATGGATATCCTTCAGGAAAGAACATCTAAAGGACCTCTTAATGAGCCGGGGCTCGTAAGAAAACTTGACGATGATTATTTCAAACGTGTGGAAGCCATTGAATTTGCTGTAAAATACGACGATGGACGGGATCCACGTGGGATTTTACGTGCGGATATCGTGTTGGTTGGTGTTTCTCGCACGTCCAAAACACCTTTGTCCCAATATTTAGCTCATAAACGCTATAAAGTGGCCAATGTTCCTTTAGTACCAGAGGTAGAGCCGCCAGAAGAACTGTTCCTGGTCCCGCCTGAAAAATGCATTGGGTTGAAAATAAGTCCTGAAAAGTTAAATCATATTCGAAAAGAGCGATTGAAGTCACTTGGACTCAATGATCATGCTATATATGCGAATGTGGAACGAATCAAAGAAGAGTTGACATACTTTGATAAAATTATTTCAAGGCTCGACTGCCCAATCATTGATGTTACGAATAAAGCTGTCGAAGAAACGGCCAACTTAATTATGAATATTCTTCAAAATAAAAATCGGTAGATTTCTCTTATTCTTAAAATTGAGATTAATCAAAATGTGAGCTGGACACTTTTAGTGTCGGCTCACATTTTCATGCTCAAGGTTTATTGGGTTTTAAATGTAAAACATGGATGACACTTACATAATTCCTCTTTTGTTAAACAATTCACAACCCACTTTTTAGATGTTTGAAATTCAGAATCTAATTGGTAGCATCTTTTTAAAAAATAGATTATAATAAAAAATTGTGAGAAAAAAGTAATCTTGAGGTTTAGACTTGGTTATTAAGGAATAAACTAAGGATTATAAGAAGTCAAGTTTTTTATCATAAGAAAATTCGACACATTCAGTATAATTGATGAGGCAAAATAGGGTGTAACACTTGTTTAGAGGATACCGTTTGTATATTCTTGCGAATGACTTCAGGATAAGTGTTTGGAAGTTTCATTATATCTCGATAAAGTTTAGGGGAGAAAAAAGGATTATGCAGAATGATGTAGAATTAAAAGGTATGATAAATAAACCAATAATACATGTTGACGCCGATGCATGTCCGGTGAAAGATGAGATTCTTCATTGTGCAAGACAATACGATATCGATGTCTGTTTTGTTGCATCATATAAAAATATGATGAACAACCCTGAAGGCAAATGGGTATACGTCGATGCAGATAAAGAAGCAGCAGATCTTTATATAGTGAATTCTGTAAAAAAGGGTGATATTGTTATTACTGCTGATATTGGATTAGCTGGTACCCTGCTTCCTAAAAGCGTTTATGTTCTATCTCCGAGGGGAAAAGAATATACAAATGAAAATATTTTCATGCTTCTCGATATGCGCTACCAGTCAGCGAAACTTCGCAGGCAGGGGAAGCATACGAAAGGACCGAAAGCCTTTACAAAGGATGACAAAATATGTTTTACAAATAAACTTTTGAAAATTTTGTCGAATTTTGCAGGGAATCAGGATTCAATATCGAATTAAAAAACTATCACCAAAATCGCAAGGTGAAAAAATGACAAATGGTCGTATAGAAGATGAAAAGATAAATCAGATCCGAGAAGCAGTGGACATCGTCGACTTAATTGGAGAATATGTCCAGCTGAAGAAGCAAGGACGGAATTATTTTGGGCTTTGTCCTTTCCATGGTGAAAACTCACCATCATTTTCTGTTTCCACGGAAAAACAGATTTTCCATTGTTTTGGCTGTGGTGCAGGTGGGAATATTTTCACTTTCTTAATGGATATCGAAGGATATAATTTTGTGGAATCTGCAAAGGTCCTGGCTGAAAAAGGGAATATACCTTTGGACGTTGAAATAAATAAGGACTCCCAACGGTCTAATATGCCGGCTGGTTCTCAACAGATGCTTGAAGCCCATGACTTGCTTCGAAAGTTTTACCATCATCTTCTTGTAAATACCAAGGAAGGCCAAGAAGCTTTGGAGTATCTCCTTAATAGAGGATTTACCGAAGAAACGATTGAAAAGTTCCAAATTGGTTACTCACTGGATTCTTGGGATTTTGTTTCCAAGTTTCTTTTAAAAAGGGGTTTCCCGCCAGAATTTATGGAACAGGCTGGGTTGATTATTTACAGGGAAAAAGATGAGTCATACTTTGACCGTTTTAGAAATAGAGTCATGTTTCCGATTATGGATCATCAAGGGAATACGATTGCGTTTTCGGGTAGAGCAATGGGGGACGATGAGCCCAAATACTTGAATAGCCCCGAGACCCCAATCTTTAATAAAAGTAAAACTTTATATAATTTCCATCAAGCAAGACCGCACATTCGCAAGAAGGAACAAGTTGTAATTTTCGAAGGTTTTGCCGACTGTATTTCCGCAGTCCGTGCCGGAGTGGAGAATTCGGTTGCTACGATGGGGACCGCTCTAACCGATCAGCACATTCAGCTTTTAAAAAGAAATACGGACCAGGTTTTAATCTGTTATGATTCGGATTCGGCTGGTTTGAATGCAGCTAACCGCGCAGTTAACATGCTACAGGAAACGGATTTTACCGTTAAGGTAGCACTTATGCCTGATAATATGGACCCCGATGACTACATAAAGGAATTTGGTGAGAAAAGCTTTGTTTCTGAGGTAATAGGGGCCAGTTTAACCTACATGGCATTCAAGATGCATTATTTACGTCGAGGAAAAAATGTAAATAATGAAGGAGATCGAATTCAATATATCGAAGAAGTCCTTAAAGAAATTTCTCGTTTGCCAAATGCAGTGGAGCGGGATCATTATCTTAGGCAGCTATCCTCCGAGTTTACACTTTCGTTGGATGCGCTTGAACAGCAGCAACGACAGGTATTTTTTGCGGAACGTAAAAAGGGTACACTGCCACAACCTGCTGCTCAAAAGAAAATGACCCTTCAGTATGAGCATAAATTAAAACCTGCTCATCACAATGCTGAAATTAAGTTGATGGCCCATATGCTGAAAAGCAGGGAAATGACTTATAAGATTCAACAGTTGCTTGGACAAACACTCTTTCATGTAGATGAACATCAGGCCATCATCACCTATTTATATGCTTTCTATGAAGATGGACACGAGCCTGATCCAAGCTTTTTCCTTACTTATTTGCCGGATCCAAACTTGAGAAGGATCGTTTCGGAAATAGAAATGATGTCAGTTAATGAGGAAGTTTCCGATAAAGAACTGACTGATTGTATAAATCAAGTGTTGAAATATGAAAAGATGTTAAAGATAAAAGAAAAACAGGCTGAAGAAAAAGATGCAGTGAGACGCAGCGATCCTAAAGCTGCCGCCAGAATTGCAATGGAAATCATTAAGTTGCGAAAAATGTTGTAGTTGTTTAGGTGTAAGACCTGGAAGGAGGGGAACTAATGGCTGAAAAACCAGCACGTTCCAAACAAGTTGATAATGAATTTAGCCTTGAGCAGGTTAAAGAAAAATTAATAGAGCTAGGTAAGAAAAGAGGCTCTTTGACCTTAGAAAAAATTGCCGAAAAAATTGGCGGTTTCGAATTAGATTCCGATCAAATGGATGAGTTCTATGAGGTGCTAGCTGAAAATGGAATCGAGATTCTCACGGATGGTGAGGAAGAAGAGGATGAAGATGATCCGGATTCCAAAAAACTTGCTAAAGAAGAAGAGTTTGACTTAAATGACTTAAGTGTTCCTCCTGGTGTTAAGATCAATGATCCTGTCCGGATGTACTTGAAAGAGATCGGTCGGGTCGACCTTTTATCTGCAGAAGAGGAAATCTCTTTAGCGATGCGAATCGAGGAAGGGGACGAAGAGGCAAAACGCCGTCTAGCCGAAGCCAATCTACGTCTGGTAGTCAGCATAGCCAAGCGTTACGTAGGGCGCGGTATGCTTTTCCTTGACTTGATTCAAGAAGGAAATATGGGTCTTATCAAAGCGGTAGAGAAATTCGATTACCGCAAAGGGTACAAGTTCAGTACCTATGCAACTTGGTGGATTCGTCAGGCCATCACTCGTGCGATTGCTGACCAAGCAAGAACGATCAGGATACCGGTGCATATGGTTGAGACCATCAATAAATTAATCAGGGTACAAAGACAGCTTCTTCAAGATCTTGGACGTGAACCATCTCCAGAGGAAATTGCAGAGGATATGGATTTAACTCCGGAAAAGGTTCGTGAAATCTTGAAGATTGCTCAGGAGCCTGTTTCCTTGGAAACCCCAATTGGTGAAGAAGATGATTCACACTTAGGTGATTTCATTGAAGACCAAGATGCGACTTCTCCATCTGAACATGCTGCATACGAATTGTTGAAAGAACAACTTGAAGATGTGTTAGATACACTGACTGATCGTGAAGAGAATGTCTTGAGACTTCGCTTCGGACTTGATGATGGTCGTACACGCACTCTTGAAGAGGTAGGTAAGGTGTTTGGCGTTACCCGCGAGCGTATCCGTCAAATCGAAGCTAAGGCACTGCGAAAGCTTAGACATCCAAGCCGCAGTAAACGCTTGAAAGATTTCCTAGAATAGAATAACGCCCTTTACAGAGCCCTCTTTGAATGCCCAGCGTTCGGGAGTGGCTCTTTTTTTCAGCCATTGGTGTGGAGAATAATCCTTTAAAGGAAATCAACACCAAATCCGACAGGCAGGATTAACCGAAAAATAAAAAAGCACAGTACGCATGAGGAAGTGTATTCATGGATGAAACAAGAAAGAAAATCATCATTCAAGAAATTAACTCTTGGAAGCAAAGTCGCATGCTCCCAGAACAATATTGCAATTACTTACTAGCCTTATATAGCCAGGGGGAGGCACTACCTGTTACCCCTCAGAAAAGCAAAAGCCGTAAAAAAGAATGGACGAACGGGATTGTAATGGGTGCTCTTTTTTTAATTAATATATTTTTGAATTATTTTACTGAAATATCCAACACAATGCAAATAGTCGTGACAACTTTCTCCATCCTTGCTTTTCTTTTCTTTCTTCGACGCTTCAAGAACACGAAATTCCTTTTAGTATTATCTTTAATAGGATTGTTATTGTTATTGTTAGTGGAAACAGTGCAAGTAACCGAGCTAATCGCTGCTGGAAAGAGGAGTATCCTGTATATAGGCTTATTTTTCAACTGTGGGTTATGGTTATGGATTGGCCAAAAATATAAGCTGCTCTATTTTTCGATATCTGGAATTTTGGGATTAGTTGTAATATCTTACTTTTTATTGATATAATTAAAAACAGATTGCTTGTTTGTTTTATCATGAATAGGGGTATTATGGAAATAATCCAAGAAAAGTCAAAATTATTCGTAAATACACATAAATTTTTGACAAATTTGAGAAAAAATATAATATCTTCTATTTTTGGGGTTTTACTTGAAACTCTTTTCAAGTAAAATAATATATAGTAATTTGTATATAATATTAAATATGGTAAGTTTAGGTTCTACATAGAGGAGGAAATACTATGAATCGCAATCCAGTTATGCCTTTTATTATTATCATGGTTTTTGGTATTGGACTTATGTTTTTACTTTCATTCAAAGGTTTAGGAGATGCCAAAGATCTTGCTAAAGAAAAAGAAGGCGGTGAAAAAACAGAGGAAACGGAAAGTGCCTCATCCTCACCTGAAGACATTTATAAACAGAATTGCATTTCATGTCATGGTGATGCCTATCAAGGTGGAGTCGGACCTGCCCTTAAGGGCGTTGCCGACCGTCTATCCGAAGATGAAGTCAAAGAAGTCATCGCTAATGGACGAGGAGCTATGCCTCCTGGTTTAGTTGACGAATCGAACCTCGATGCCATGGCAAAGTATATTCACGGATTAAAATAAGCAGGAAGCTGATTCAAAACGTACATTCGTTTTTGAATCAGCTTTTCTTTTATATTCGGTATTCTCCTCCTTTTCCCTGATGGATCCCCCCATGTTTGTCCTCGTTCTGTAATTTTTCCTTGGAACTTGTTATAATCGAATGGGAAATGAAATGATATAAATATGAATTTGAAATAAGAGAGTTGATAGTATAATGAATCACGAGAAATTATCAAAGAGATTAGAAAATGTCGCATTACATATACCGAAAGGGAGCATTCTGGCCGATATCGGTTCCGATCATGCTTACCTGCCTTGCTATGCTGTAGCCAATGGGCTCTGTGACCGTGCGATAGCGGGTGAAGTTGTGGAAGGTCCCTATCAGTCTGCCCTTAAACAAGTGAAGGGAACGGGATTAGAGGACCTCATAGAAGTCCGTAAAGGCGATGGGCTTGAGGTATTAAAACCGGATGAAGCTACATGTGTTACTATCGCAGGAATGGGCGGTACATTAATCGCTAGTATATTGGAAAATGGGAAAAAAAAGTTGGAGAAGGTGGAGAGACTCATTCTTCAGCCCAATGTAGGAGCCCTAAACGTTCGTAATTGGCTAATCGATAACGGTTGGGAATTAATCGATGAAGATATCCTGGAGGAAGATGGAAAGATCTATGAAATCTTGATTGCGAAAAAAGGGGACCCTCTTCAGCCCTATCATGAAAATAAGCAAGTTGGGCTTATGTTCGGGCCATTCCTGTTAAAGAAATTCAGTGATACTTTCATAAAGAAATGGCAGCATGAGAAGGCGCACTTCGAAAGAATCATTGAGCAATTGGATGCGAGTGGCCGAAGTGGCTTAGAAACGAAGCGCAAGGAAATGGAAGTGCAAATTTCATTCATTGAGGAGGTGCTTAAACGATGAAAACAGCTAATGGTATGCAGATTATTGAAATGTTCGAACAGTTCTCTCCGAAACGATACGCAATGGAGGGGGATCCAATTGGACTACATGTCGGGGAATTGAATAAGCCCGTTTCAAAAGTGATGATTGCACTTGATGTCCTGGAAGAAGTGGTGGATGAAGCGATAGAAAAAGGTGTCGAACTGATCATTGCCCATCATCCCTTGATTTATCGGCCGTTGAAGAAAATAGATACAGCTCAGGCTAGTGGCCGAATCATCGAGAAATTGATCAAGCATGATATTGCCGTTTATGCCGCACATACTAACTTGGACGTAGCCAAGGGCGGTGTAAATGATTTACTTGCTGATGCATTGCAATTACAAAATACAGAGGTCCTTGTCCCTACCCATGAAATCCCTCTAAGAAAATTAGTGGTATATGTACCAAAAGAGGACGAACAAAAGGTAAGGGATGCCTTGGGTAAAGCAGGAGCCGGTTCGCTAGGGAATTACAGCTACTGTTCGTTTACAGTTGAGGGTACAGGCAGGTTTTTACCCGGGGAAGGCAGTGAACCGTCGATTGGTACACGAGGCAAGATTGAAAGGGTTTCAGAAGTACGAATTGAAACCATATTCCCCGAACCCATTGAAAAAAAAATACTTTCTGCGATGATCAAAGCCCATCCATATGAAGAAGTGGCTTATGATATTTATAAGTTGGAAAACAAAGGCGAATCCTTGGGGCTAGGCAAAATCGGGGTTCTTGCAGAAGAAATGTCCCTTGGACAATTTGCCGAGCATGTTAAAGAGACTCTCGAAGTGGAGAATGTCCGTGTAGTTGGAGACCTGAACAGTACCATAAAAAAAGTTGCCGTTCTTGGCGGTGATGGAAATAAATACTTCACGACCGCTAAGTTTAAAGGTGCCGATGTGTATGTAACGGGTGATATGTATTATCATACGGCTCACGATGCCATGATGATTGGATTGAATATCGTGGATCCGGGTCATAATGTTGAGAAAGTGATGAAAAAAGGTGTAGCTCGAATCTTGAATGAGATGTGCGTCAATAAAAATTTGGATGTAGAATTCATACCTTCTGAGCTCAATACAGATCCTTTTACATTTATATAGAAGGACAGAAAAAGGCAGCCACTTCCATTTGTGGCTGCCTTTTTTCAGGCTTTCTTTATTTTGATTTTAGGTAAGATTTTATGCAAGGGTGTTTTCTTTTCCGTATCCCATGTCGATTCGTCAGTAGGTTCATATTGTTCAAGGAATCTAATGACCTCTTTCGTTATAGGAGTAGGCGTGGAAGCTCCCGAAGTGACAGCCACCGTTTTGGCATCTTTTAACCATTCGAGGTTCAGTTCGGAAATATCGGCTATGCGATAAGCCGTGGTTCCTGCAATTTCTTCGGATACTTGTGCAAGCCGATTGGAGTTATTGCTTTTTGGGTCACCAACGACGATAAGGACATCCGCTTCTCCAGCTTGTTGGGCTACGGCCTCTTGACGGACCTGTGTGGCTAAACAGATTTCTTTATGGACCTCAGAATGGGGGAACTTTTCCTTCACCTTCTCCATGATGTCCAGGACATCCCATTGACTCATTGTCGTTTGATTGGTCACAATGATCTTTTCACTATTCAATGATAAGGCTTCGACATCTTCAGCATTTTGCACGAGGTGAACGACATCAGGGGCTACCCCAACTGCTCCCTCTGGCTCAGGATGTCCTTTTTTGCCGATATAGATGATTTGATACCCTTCCGATTCTTTTTCCCTGATCAAGTCATGTGTAGCGGTAACGTCAGGACAAGTAGCATCAAGGGTGACAAGGCCTTTTTCCTTCGCAATCTTCCGAATCTCAGGGGAAACGCCGTGAGCGGTAAAGATGACAGTTCCCGTTTCCACCTGATTGATGATTTCATTTCGGTTACTGCCATCTAGCGTTATGATCCCCTCTTCTTCAAAAGCATCGGTAACGTGCTTGTTATGAACGATCATTCCTAAAATGTAAATAGGGCGTGGCAAGGTTTTATCTAAAGCCGCATTCCTGGCAATAACCATGGCATCAACTACTCCATAGCAATAGCCCCGCGGGGAGATTTTATTTACTTTCATCTATGTGTCCTCCTTCAAAGGCAAGAAACTTACGCGTATTCCCTTCTATTATATAAGACCATAGATGATTTTACAAAATATCGTATTTCATGAATGATGCCACGGGCGCAATTTTATAATGGTTTAAATATAAAGTTTAGGTCCGGATGATCGATTCCTTGTCTTTTTGGGGAGAGCCTCGGCAGCCGGTTCTACGTTTAATTCGATTTTTGGCTTATCGCTATTCACAGCGGGTTCGGGTTCCTGAATCTTGGGAGAAGTGGTTAAATTGGTGTTTTCCTCTGCTGGTTTTTCCGTTTCTTCACTTGATGATATGCTGCGGAACACCTTCCACATGGAGGGGAGGTTTTTAATTACTGGCCCATACTGCTGCACCATTGGCGTGAATTGCTCGGCCGCTTGCAATACCTTTTGGGTGTTGTTTAGCATATTGTTGAGTGAATCGGGTTTGGTTAAGTTCTCCAGGATGCCGCCGCCACTACTTCTTGAAGAACTAGTGGTAGTGGAATTGGCTGGTGCGAATAAGTTTGGGGGAGCGGCATTTTGTTGTTTGGACCTACCTAGAAGCTTGGCTAAAATCCCTTCTTTCTTAGGAAGTTGCTGTTCTGGTCTTTGTTGTTGATTGAAGGGGGCTCCTCCCCGGAAGCCTTGTTGGGGTCCCGGTGGTCCTTGTGGTCTTCCTTGAGGCGGCCTCATTGGCTGAAAAGGGTTGCTGTTTGGGTACTGTGGTCCCCTGAAGGGTCTAGGTTGCTGCATCCTTGGGCCATTATTAGGTTGCTGGAATCCAGGACCGGGGGAACGGTTTCTATCTTGGAACATAGGTTTCACCTCTTTATGGTTTAGGTATTGATGTGTTCTTCCCTATAAATTATGCAGCATGGTAAAAAAGGTTTGAGGAAAGGATAGATGGAATGTTGTGAAGTGGTCGGAAAGAAGGTAAGATGGTAACGGTAGTCTTTTTGCTCCATGTCTGCGGGGGATACGCTATGACCAGGACAGGTGCTTTTCTTTTGCAAGAGTCCATTAAGAGAACTGACCAAAGCGCTTGCGCTTTTTGTATAATCCAGCTCCAGCGTCTAGCTCGCTGTGAAAAAGATGATGGACCACATAAGGCAAAAAGCGCCTTATGGGCCAATCCCTATTTTCTTCACGAGCTACCAAGACGCTTGCGCTTTTTGTATAAAATTTATTATAATAATAAGACGTGTCTAATGAAAGACAAGAATAAAGGAGATATTTGATGAAACAAAACCAATTTGAACGATTTAATTTGAAAAGCTACATTCTAGATGCAGTTCGTACTTTAGGGTTCGATAAGCCGACGGAAATACAGGAACGCGTGCTCCCGTCGCTTTTAAAGGGAAGTAGCTTAATTGGACAGTCGCAGACAGGTACAGGGAAGACTCATTCCTATTTGCTGCCGATTATGAACAAGCTTGATGCTGGGAAAAATGAAGTTCAAGCGATTATTTCCGCACCAACCCGTGAGTTAGCGAATCAAATCTACAAAGAAGCTTTGAAAATTGCGGACCATTTCCCTGAAGATGAGCAAATTCAAGTACGTTGCTATATCGGTGGTACCGATAAACAGCGTATGATCGATAAATTGAAGACCCAGCCACAGTTGGTCATTGGGACTCCAGGAAGAATCAAGGATTTGGTTGAGGCTCAAGCCCTTCAGGTATATACGGCTACGATGCTTGTTGTTGATGAAGCGGACCTTATGCTCGATATGGGCTTCCTTGAAGATGTTGACCAATTTGCTTCCCGTATGGCGGAAAAAATTCAAATGCTTGTTTTCTCGGCAACCATTCCGGAAAAGTTAAAGCCATTCTTGAATAAATATATGGAAAACCCGAAATATGTTCAAGTTAATCCGAAACAGGCGACAGCCGCAAAGATTGAACATGTTCTGATACCTCTTCGTCACCGTAACAGGGAGCAGTTATTACATGATATCATCGTTCGTTATAATCCGTATTTGGCTATCGTTTTCACCAATACGAAAAAAATGGCGGATCATGTAGCCAACTCCCTGATTGAAAAGGGATTGAAAGTGGGCCGGATCCATGGAGATTTATCGCCTCGTGATCGTAAGAAAATGATGAAGCAAATCAATGATCTGGAGTATCAATTCATTGTCGCTACTGATTTGGCTTCTCGCGGAATTGATATTGAAGGTGTCAGTCATATCATTAACTATGAATTACCGACGGACCTGGACTTCTACATTCATAGAACGGGAAGAACTGCCCGCGCCGGATACTCAGGAATTGCAGCAACGATATATGGTACATCTGATGAAGATGCATTGAACCGCCTTGAAAAGATGGGGATTGAATTCCATGATGCCGATATTCAAAATGGCGATTGGGTAGATATAGACGAACGTAACAAACGGAAAAATCGTAAGAAACAAAAATCAGAGATAGATGTAAAGGCAAGCAGGCATGTTAAGAAGCCGTCTAAAGTTAAACCTGGTTACAAGAAGAAAATTCAACGTGACGTGGAAAACTTTAAAAAACGCGAACGCCGCATACAAAGAAAGAAATAAAAGGGAGTAATTAGATGCTGAAGATTGGGTCGCATGTTTCAATGAGCGGGAAAAATATGCTACTTGCTGCGAGTCAGGAAGCGGCTTTATATGGTTCCAATACATTCATGGTTTATACAGGAGCCCCGCAAAATACAAGACGCAAGAAAATAGAGGATTTGAATATTGAAGCAGGTAGACTGCATATGGAGGAGAATGGGATAACGGATATTGTTGTACATGCTCCATATATAATCAATATTGCCAATACCACAAATCCAGCTACTTTCGACTTGGGAATCAATTTTTTGCGCAGTGAAATCGATCGGACGGAAGCAATCGGTTCGGGTCAGATCGTCCTTCATCCTGGTGCCCATGTCGGTGCAGGCACTGAAATCGGAATTAAAAGAATCATTGAAGGTTTAAATGAGGTTCTTTCTGCAGATGACAAAGTGCAAATTGCCCTTGAAACGATGGCAGGGAAAGGTACGGAATGTGGCCGTTCTTTCGAAGAATTGGCAATGATCATGGATGGTGTAATCCATAACGATAAGCTATCTGTATGTTTCGATACGTGTCATACACATGATGCTGGATACAATATCGTCGAAGATTTCGATGGAGTCCTGAATGAATTTGATAAGTTGATCGGCGTTGAACGAATCAAGGTGCTCCATATCAACGACAGCAAAAATGTCCGTGGTGCGCATAAGGACCGTCATGAGAATATTGGTTTTGGACATATCGGCTTTAAAGCGTTGAATTACATTGTCCATCATCCTCAGTTAAGCGAAGTTCCAAAAATCCTGGAAACTCCTTATGTAGGAGAAGACAAGAAGGATAAAAAGGCTCCGTATAAATTCGAAATCGATATGCTTAAGAACCAGCAATTCGACGAGGGTGTACTGGAAAAAATCATGTTGCAAATGTAAGTAGAAGGGACGATCCATCGGCATGTCGATGAATCGTCCCTTATTTTACATAGGAAATTAGATGATACCGGCTACCCTTGTTTACATATTGGCTGTAAGGTTGTTGAAAAGGGTTTCGATTGCCCGGGCCGTATTCGCTCCTGCCACTTGGGTGATTTGACCAAGAACGTTTTGCCTTTGGCGAATATCGAATATATTGATGTTTCTACCGGCCAGCAGTGCAGTAATATCACTTGCCTGTTTTTGTGTTAGACTAATCTGATGTTGTTTAGCAAGGGAAAGTAGTTCATCCGGGCGTATCTGATTTATTTTATGGTTGACCATCATTTCGAATAATTTCATACGATCTCCTCCTCCTTTAAAACATATGAAGAAAGATAGGGTATGTGAACTCGAAAGTTCACGGATTGTTGGAAATTTACGGATGTATGGTTTTTGTTAAACAGTTAGACCATGTGAAGTCTGGAGCGAATTCTTTACTTCTGAACATCTTTGATTTATACTAACCTTTGTTAATCGTAATGATTCTTAAAAAAAAGGTGATAGTTTTGGACAATGTAATCAACCCCATCGTTAAATTAGAAGATATATCTTACAAATATACAAAAGATTTAGTGCTGGAGCATGTATCACTTGAAATACCTAAAGGGGCCTTTTTAGCTATCGTCGGTCCGAATGGATCCGGTAAATCCACTCTGTTGAAGTTGTTACTTGGTGTATTTAAACTCCAAAAAGGAAAAATTAATTTATTTGGGGAAGATATCCGACGCTTTAGGGATTGGCAAAAGATAGGGTTTGTTTCTCAAAAGGCAAATTCCTTCAATTCCGGTTTTCCTGCTACCGTTTTTGAAGTGGTTCAAAGCGGTTTGACAAAAAAAATCGGCCTGTTCAAATTTGCAAGCAAAGAAGACAAGAAAAAGGTGAAGGATGCTCTGGAATCAGTGGATATGCTCGAGTATCAAAACCGAAACATCGGTGAATTATCCGGAGGTCAACAGCAGAGGGTGTTTATTGCGCGGTCAATTGTCAGTGAGCCTGAATTGTTGATTTTGGACGAACCAACTGTTGGTGTTGATTCAAAAAATGTCCATCAGTTTTACGAAATGCTTGAGATGCTAAATAAAAAATTGGGGATTACCCTAATATTGGTTACACATGATGTCGGCACTGTGACCGATAAAGTCACACATGTTGCCTGTTTGAACAAGGTGCTTCATTTTCATGGCGATGCCGTCGAATACAATGGCCTGAATGAGGAAGAATTGTCTTCCATTTACGGACATGGCGTTCAGTTTTTAAACCATAATCATTAATAAGTTTTGGAGGATAGCCCAATGATATCGGGGATATTGCAATTTGAATTTCTGCAGAACGCTTTTTTGACTGGGATCATCATCGGAGCGATTGCGCCACTTGTAGGCGTTTTTGTCGTGGTAAGACGGATGTCGATGATTTCCGATGCACTTAGTCATGTAGCGCTAGCAGGAATTGCATTCAGTTTATTGCTTCAGAAAAGTTTTCTTTCTCTTGCCGGATTGAATCCGCTTTATATAGGGATGGCCTTTTCTGTTGGAGGATCGTTATTCATTGAAAAGTTAAGAGGGGTGTACAAGCATTATCAAGAGCTTGCCATACCCATCATCATGGCTGGCGGCATGGGGCTTAGCGTCATTTTCATTTCCGTTGCAGATGGTTTTAATACGGACTTATACAGTTATTTATTCGGAAGTGTCAGTGCAGTAAGCCGTACAGACTTGTATCTCATCATGGGAGTGGGCATTGCAGTCGCTTTGATGTTAGCCTTGTTATATAAAGAATTATTTTTACTATCCTTTGATGAAGAACATGCCAAGGCTTCAGGTATCCCATATCAAGCCATTCATTTTATTTTTATCGTGATGGTGGCATTGGTGATTGCTGCATCGATGAAGATTATCGGGATATTACTGGTATCTTCACTTATGACATTGCCTGTGGCAGCAAGCCTTCGCTTTGCAAAAGGCTTTAAGCAGATGATTGCCTTTTCCGTCATATTCGGGGAAATTTCTGTCGTGGGAGGACTATTCATATCCTATAATATGGATCTTGCTCCAGGAGGAACGATCGTGATTATCGCAGTGCTAATACTTGTCTTATCAATTTTATTGGATAAGTGGAAAAATCGATAGGTGGGGTGATTTTTTGAACGTAACAACTGCCATGCAATTACTTAAAGATAAAGGGTTTAAACATACAGGAAAAAGAGAGGAAATGCTGGCTCTTTTTTCTTCAAGTGATAAATATTTAACCGCTAAAGATGTACTGGAGAATATGAAGCGAGATTATCCTGGCTTAAGCTTCGATACAATTTATCGAAATCTTTCCTTGTTTGTCGAGCTTGGAATCTTTGAGACAACTGAATTGGAAGGTGAAAAGCATTTTCGCTTCACTTGTGGACATTCTTCCCATCATCACCATTTCATTTGTTTGAATTGTGGTAAGACAAAGGAAATCGAAGTATGCCCGATGCAGGAGCTTCAGGAAAGTTTGAAGGACTATGAGGTTTCAGGTCATAAATTCGAAATTTATGGTCGTTGTCCCGTCTGTATATCGGTAGGATCGTAAAAAAAACCATTGACTCCTGTCAATGGTTTTTTTACGATCCTATTTTAAGCTTAACGGCTTATCGGGGAGCCAATGGTTGACCCACTGAGAAGCTTCCATCCAGTTATCCACCCTGAAAACCCTTTCTGGTACCGGTCCTTGATTATATGGTGTATTGAATAAAAGGACAGGGATATTACATTCTTCAGAAATGGCGACCGCATTGTCATACTTGTCCTCTAGAAAGAGATCCACGGCGTATTTTTTGGCTGTGGCGACTTTATCATGGGAACCGACTAACTCCAGATGACTGTATTGGACCTGGTTCTTCGTAAACCAGTCTTTTGTTACATCAAGAAGGCGGTCACTCCTGGCACTGATGAAATATAAATCAGCGTGCTTCATCCAGTCCTCGAGAATGTCCTTTGCCCCTTCAGCCATTAAGGATTCCGAATAAATGGTCGGTTCGGTTTCGATGAACCATTTTGTGAAGTCTTCTTTGGGTACATTGACGAAAGGGAATAAATCATATTCATTAATGTCTTCATAAGCTAAATTTAATTGAAAAGCTTTATTTAAATAGGGAACTAGGGTATCGGGTCTTGTTATGGTCCCGTCAATATCGATACCAAATCTTTTTTTCATGATGACTCTCTCCTCATTTTCAGCAACAGTTATTTTAGTGTATCATATTCAAACAAGCCATTGGAAACAATACATATTTAAACCAAGACATGCAACCTTTATCATGAGGGTTATTCGCTATTATACATATACTATAAATGCTCCTAAAAACGAAAGTGAGTGATGGATCAATGGAAGAAGATCAATACTCCATTATTGACAAGGATCATTCAACTGAAGCGGGAAAAGATCCAGTGGTTGTCGTGGATGATGAACATCATGAGCGGTACTATACAGAAGAAAATGCGGTAGAGCAAAGGGCTTATCAAAAAAGAAACGATACTTCAGTCCAGGATAGTCGTTATCAGGAAGAAACTTCTGCCGAGATTTCCACCATTCCTAATGAAAGTAAAATGAATGGACGGTCGGATGCTTCTGGTAAAGCATCGGGTGGAACAGGTATAGGGGCCATTGCGTTAATCATTTCCATTCTCTCGTTGTTCATGATGCCCTTTATATTGGGGATCCTTGGGATCATTATTGGTTTTTCAGCCCGTAAAAGGGGATCGAGCATGGGCTCATGGGCTATAGGTATAAGTGCAGTTTCCATCATTGTGGGCATATTCATCCTGCCGTTCTTTTAAGGAGCATGTTTTTGCTGTTTCCGTTTGTAGCGGAGACAGCTTTTTTGTGGAAACAAAAAAGGGGCTGTCCCAAAAGTCAGGAAAATGACTTTTAGGGCAACCCTTTTTTTATGAAATTTATGCACAAAAAAATCGCCCTTTTTAGTAAAATG